>CAMCTC010000143.1 GCA_945878355.1 Bordetella parapertussis
GCCCCGACCGACACCGACACATAGCGGATGTTGCGGGCGACCCAGTTGTACAGGCGCCGCACCTTGTCGCGCTCATCGGCTGCGCCGGCCACCAACTGCGCCGACAGCGCCGCAATCGCCGGGCTCACGCCAGCCTTGGGCTTGGCGCGGGCCTGGTAGGCCTTGGCCAGTTCCGGATAACCGGCAAAGCTGCTGATCAACAAATGCGGCGCGAAGTCGGCCAGATCGAGTTGCCCGCTCTCGGGCGGATGAGCCTGCATCTCACGGTAGGTGTAGCGATGCCTAACACTGCCGGGCGGATCCGTTGGCAACGAAGGCACCGGCCCGCCCAGCATCCGGTCGGCGTCCATCTGCAGCGCCAGGCTTGGGTCGTAGATCAGGTCGATGCTGAAGTCTTCGTGCCTGTAATGCGGGGTGATGACTTCAGACTGGAAAAAATGGCCCGGGAAATACGCCGTGTGCTGGGTTGACTTGAAGCGGTAGCCCAGCAGGCTGCCCACTGCCACCTTCGCAAAAATGATGACCTTGACCTTCTCGTCGCTGAAGGCCACATCGCCGTCGGCAACCACGTCCTGGGTTCGGATCTTGTCGGTGGCCACCTCGACGCGGCTGCCGTCGGGCTGCAGCGTGTAGGCCTCCAACACCTCGACATCCTCCAGCGCACTGTTGAAGCTGACCCGCTGCTCGCCAGCGCTGCGGATGCCTTGCTCGGTCTCGACGCGCAACACCCGTTCGATCACCTGCGTGTTGCTGCCGTCGCGGTTCACCTGAATGCTGAGCGATTCGCGCACCCAGCTCAGCGACGGCTGGTACTGCGCCTGGGCTTGGGCTTGGGCTTGGGCAGACATTGCCACCAGACTCAACAAGCTAAAACAGCCCAAAAAGCTGAAACGACCAGAGCGACCAACACGGCCGGGGCGGCCAGAAAAGACAGAAGCGAGCACGCGCAGGATTCGGGGCAAGGGTTGGCCCTCCAGGGTCAGGGGTCGGGTGCTGCTGCGGGTTCGCAGCAGTGCAGATCGCAACGACAAGGGTCGCGACAATTCAAAAACGGCGCATCGCCACGTCAAGGTGGACAGGCTGATCATCCCTCTGGATCCTCAGCCGAAGCGAAACTCAAACTTTCAGCGAAACTTTCAGCCAAACTCTCGGCCATTCGCACACCAACGCCGAAGGGCAGTTCACTGAGCCGCACCGCATCCGGGGTCAGCAACCAGATCACCGGCCAGGGCGGTGGCCGGCTCGGGAAACTGCCCATGCCATCGGTCGCGTACAACACCACCGTGGCAGCATCGTGCTGCTGTGCCAGCCAGTCGAACACTGGCCTGAAATCGGTGCCACCCCGGCCGAGTATCGGCATCGTCGCTGGCAACTCGGTGCCATCAAACTCAGACCACTCCTGCACCTGCTGGATCGCAGCATCGGCCTGGATCACCGTCAGCCGGCACGGAAAAGTTTCCCGAAAAGCGCGCAACTCGGCCACGATCTCACCCAGCACCTTTTGCGACATCGAGCCCGAGGTGTCGATCGCAAACACCACATGCCCGGGCGCCGCCACGCCCAGCGAGGGCATGTACAGGCCCCGGTGCAAATGCTTCTTGCTGAACGGGTAGCTGCTCCAGTCGCTCTTGATGCGGTCTTGCAGCCAGGCCCGCAGCAGCGCCCGCCAGTCAAGCCGGCCAGGGCCTTCGGCGCCGCAGGCCTGGCGCAAGCCCGCCGCCGCCGCACCGTGCATCTTGGCCAAAGCCTCGTCACGCAGTTCACGCCGCAGCGCATCGAGTTGTTCCGGGTCGGGCGAATCGCCGCTGCGCAGCGGCCGCACCCGCGGGTCGTCGGCGTCGACCAGGTCGGCCCCGATCGTCGGCAAGCTGCCCGACTCGTCATCGTGCAGGTCTTGTGCACCCGGCGTGCCACGCCCACCAGGCCAGTCAAGCCCGCGCGGCGGGCTGCGCGCCCAACTGCGAGGGTCTAACTTCGGGTAGATCTGCTCGGCCGGCATGCCGATATAAGCGTTGTCGATCAAGCCGCCCGCAGGCAGTTGGAAGCCCTGGTCTCTCAGCAGCAGGTTGATCGCATGGTCGCAAGCCAGATTCCAGCCCAGTGCATCGCGCTCACTGCGGCGGCCGGCGTGGTCCAACAACACATGCATCACCTCGTGGGCCAGCAGGCCGCGCAACTGCGCGTCGCTCAGGCCGCTGACCCAGGCCGGGTTGTAGAAGATGTGGTAACCGTCGGTTGCAGCGGTATCGCACCAGCTCAGCCCCGAGACATCGAGCACCGGCAATCGCATCACGGCTGAGGCCAAGAAGGGCTGCGCCAGCGTCAGGCGGATGCGCGCGCGCAGCACGCGCTGGCGCACGGCGTCGCGGCTTGCCACCGACATCGCTGCGGGTATCACTGCGGGCGGCACTGTGGGTGTCATCGCTGACATTTCTGCCGACGGCAGCAAAGCCCTGCGCCCGCGCGCCGAGCCCTCAGCGCGTGATGAGGTGGCCATGGGTCTTCAAGAAATCCTTGTAGCCCGCTTCGCGCAGGAATCCCGGCCTGGCCTTGAGCATGTCGCGCGCCAGCACCACACCAAACTCCGGTGGCAACCGGCCCAGCAATTCAGCGCTGGCCTGTGACACGGCCATCTCGTCGGCGTTGTGCGCCAGCCAAGAGGTCAGCAGGTAGATGCCGTCCAGCCCGGTCGGGATCTCGGCATTCTTCGGGTCGTCGACGATCGCGCGCATCTGCCGCTCGTTGATCGCTTTCTTGACGAAGGACGCAAACTCGATCGCCGCGCCTGTGCCGACGATGCCGGGCAACACGTCCGCACAGGCCTTGTGCCCACCAAAACTGCCCAGCAAGTCAGACAGCATTTGCCAGGATCTCGGCGTCGGGTAGGCGGCCGAATCACCCGGCTCTTGCCACAGCAGTTGCGGCCGCACGCCGATGAACGACACCACCAGCGGCTGCAAGCGCCGCGCAAGCGCCCAGTCACGCCAGTCCTCGACATCGGCCTCCAGGTCCAGGTGCACAAAGCGGTTGGCCAGTGCGCTCGACATCCTGAAAGTCACCGCCCTGTCCTGCTGCCGGTTGCCGGCGGCCACGATCCACCAACCCTCGGGCAGCACGTACTCGCCCACCCGGCGGTCCAGCACCAGTTGGTACAAGCTGGCCTGCACCAGCGGCGGCGCGGCATTGATCTCGTCGAGAAACAGCACCCCAGGCGGCTCGCCCTCGCGTGGCAGAAAAGCCGGCGGGCACCAGACTGCACGACCGCCCTCGATCGCCGGGATGCCGCGCAGGTCGGTCGGGTCGAGCAGCGAGGCCCGCAGGTCGATCACCGGCAGGCCACGCTCGGCCGCGATCGCATGCACGATCGAGCTCTTGCCGATGCCAGGTGGGCCCCAGATGAAAGCCGGCCAGCGCTGGCCCAGCATCGACTCGAGTACAGCCTTGAGGCGGGAAGGTTTCATAGGGTTGCAGGCTCGGTCAGTTCAAGGGGATGGGTCAAGGCAGTCGCGCAGGCCGCCAGCCAATCGGCAGGGTCGGCCGCAGCTGCCCAGGCAAAGCGCTGCATCAAGCGCTGCGCCAGCGCGGGGTCGATCGGCATCGAGACCTTGACGGCGCCGCCCAGGCCTTCAGACAACGCGTCCACCGGGCACAGCCAGGCGGGGCTGCGGGCGCCGGCCTCGGTCAGGTCGGGCAGCGGCGCCAGGCAGCGCAGCGAGCCCTCGACCAGCAGCCAACTGCCTTGGATAGACGCCGCCTGCAACTCCATCAGGTGCTCGACACGCATGCCCGTCAGCGCCAGGCCACTCGGGCCGGGTGCCAGCGATGCCGGGCCCAACCGGCGTGCCGGCAGCCCCGGACGAGACAGCCCCGGACGCAGCAGGCTCAGCCGCAGCGGCCCGGCTTGCGCGCGCAGCCAATCGCAGCCCACGATGCGCAGCGCCACCGCGTCGTCGTCGGGCACCTCGATGAACAAGGGCTCGCGCTCGGCACCGCGCAGCAGTTTCAGCAAGCGACGCAAGGCTGGCGCGGCCAGCAGTTCAGACGCCCGCCAACCCTTGCCCACCCGGTCGACATAGTCCACGCGGAGAGAGTTGACCTGGAAGTAACCAGCCTCAACCTCAGCACCCTCGGTGAAGAAGCTGAAACCCTCGCCGCTGTCGGCCATCGCACAGGCATAAGCCCGGTCGAGCGCACTGCGGCTGAACGGCATCACCGCGCCGGGCATGCCCGAGTCCATCATGTCGCGCAGCATCCGCCCGGTCGGGCTCGCCAGTCGCCGCTCGACCAAGGCCGCGCGCAACGACGCCCCCAACCCGGCCGCATCGCCGCCTGGCTCGCAGGCCATCAGCATCGCCGCGTACACCACCATCACGGGCAGTTCGATCCCGCCAGCCACCTCGGGCTTCTTGTGGTCAGGCTGCGTGTGACCTGGCTTCGTACCGTCAGGCTTGTGTCTCATCGCCGTCCTCGGTCAATGGGTTCTGCTCAGCGGGTTGGCCGCCCTCCAAACCGGCCTCGGCCACGGCCCCGGCATGCAGCAAGCGCTGCAGCAGCGCCCGACCCTCCTGCGCATGGACCATCTTGACGAACGCCACCCGGCCGCGCAGCGCAGCGGCCGACTGCTCGGCGCCGTCCCACTGCGCCACGCCACCCTGCTCCACCCGGTGCACCGCAGCGCGCAGCCGGCGCCGGATGTGGCGCGGCACGCTGACCTGCTGGTTGACCACCAAACCGGTCACCATCTGCCGGCGCCCGCGCCGAAAGATGTTGGTCTTCTTCGGGTCGAGCGCCAGGCCGATCTGCGCCAGCGTGCGGCGCGCCACCCCCAGCATCTGCACCGCGGTGTCGCTGCCGGAGAAGGTCAAGTCATCGGCATAACGCGTGTAGTGCAGACCGCGCTGCTCGGCGGCCTGCGCCAGCACCTCGTCGCTGCGCCACAACACCCGGTTGAGCAGCGTCGGGCTGGTGGGCGCACCCACCGGCAAGCCGCCCTCAGCGGTGCAGATGTCGACCAGCATCGACACCGCCACCGGCCCCAGGCTATGGCCCAGGTCACGCCTGAGCACGCCCAGCACCAGCGGCCACTTCACGCTCGGAAAACAGTTGCTGACATCGGCATTGACCACCACCGGCTGGCCCACATGCGGCGCCGCGTTGTCGCAGATCGATCGCCCGGGCACAAAACCGCAGGCACAGGCATGGCTGCCCAGCGGCAGCAGCAAGTGATCGAGCACGGCGCGCTGAACCCGCTTCAAAGCCCGGCCGGGCGCGAGGATCACACGCTGCCCGCCCGACTTCTTGGGCCGCAGCGACCGGGTGTAGGACGCGTCGAGCTTGTGGCCGGGTGCCGCCGAGCGCCTGGCCGCAGCAAACACTGCCATCAGCGGCGGCGCCAGCTCAGCGCCGACCGCACGCACCAGTTCCAGCATCGCCGCCTCGCGCGCTGCGCTGCCCTTCAGCAGCGTGATCGCGCCCTGCAAACCGCCCAGCCACAGCGGCTCGCCCAGGTGCTTGTGCAGCGCGCGCAGCCACCAGCCGTTGCGCCGGGCGCAGGCCAGCAGCGTCACCGCGCGTTGCAGCGCGTCGCCAGCGGCCAATGACAGCCAGCGCGTGCGCCAAGGCAGCAAACCCACCTGGGGCGGCAAGTGCAGCGTCAAATCCTGCAAATCGTCCAGGCTGCTCACCCGGTGCAGGCGCTGGCGCCAGGCCGCGCGCTGCAGCACCGGCCGGCTGCAGAAGCGCAGACGGTCGAGCAGGGGCAGCGGCGACTCAGGGTGCGCCGCCAGCGCCAGCAGCAGCGGCTCAGGCCCCTCATCGACCAGCCCATCGGTGGCCAGCGGGTCCAGCACCAGCCAGCGCAGCACGGCCGGCAACAAGTGACGCAGCATGCGCTGGATGCTGAGCGACAAGGCTGCGGCTTGAGCAGCCTGCTCGGGCAGTGGCCCAGGCAAACCCGCCGATGACGGCAAGGCCCCCGCGCCATCGCCAACAGCCACACACAACGACGCCAGCATCGCCTGCCCGAAGCCCTGCGGCGCCACCGGCGTGCGACCGTCGGCCAGCAGCGTCAGGCCGTACATGAACACCTGCGGGTACGTGCCGGGTAGGTCTTGCACCGCGTCGATCACACCATGCCATTCAGGCGTGCCGATCGAGCTCGAAACAAAGCGGCCCCAGCTGCGCGCAAAAGTTTGGGCGCAGTCGCTGATCGCCCTGTCGGCCAAGGCCCGCAACGCCGGTGCCTGCGGGCCGGCCATGCACAACAGCCAGGGTCGTGCATCGGGCAGCGCCAGCAGCCTGTCGGCCAGTTTCTGGCGCCCGAAGTTGCCAAATTTACCGGGCTCGTTGGCCACGCGGACCAGGTCGGTCAGCGGCGCCGCGCGCCAGCCCACCGCATCGGCCAGCAGCAAGCCACCCTTGCCGGCCGCAATCAGCAACAGCTCATCGGCCTCGCACCAGCCGCGGCGCAGCAGCACCAGGTCGTGCAAAGGCAGGTCGCTGCTCTGCAGCGCCCCGGTCGCCAACTGCTGCGCGACCTTGCCTGCGCTCATCTCCCACCAGACCGGCATCGCCCTGCCGCACAGCGACGACAGGCGCGCCATCGCCACGGCATCCATAGGCGCCCAGGCCCGTCCATCACTGCCGTGCAGCGTGGCCAAACCAAAATCTGCGTCCAAGCGGCGCAGTCCGCCATGCTCGCGCCGCAGCACCATCACCAGTTGCCGCAGCAGCGCGCTGTCTTCCAGCCGGGCGATGTCGGCGCCAGCCTGGTCGAGCCGGCGCTCGCGAACCGCCAACATCATCGACGCCAGCCATCGGCTCAGGCTGTCGCGCTCGGCGTTACGCCCTGCCAGGTGGTCCGGCAACGCCGCCAGCCGCTGCAGTGCAGCGCTCAGCAGCAAAGGCCACAACGCCGGCGTGCCGATCACCAGTTGCCGGGACTTGGGCGTGAGCAACAGGTATTCCACCTCGCGCAGCGGCCGCCAGCGCCGTCCGCCCGACTGCGCACCGTGCACCGCGCGGGCCAGTTCCACCCGGCGCTGGTAATCGGTGACACCCGACTGGTGCGCTGCCGCGTCGATCAAGCCCTGCAGCGCGGCGCCGGTCGCACAAAGGTGCGCCAGACGGTAGCGCAAGCGCAAACTGCTCTTGAGCGCCGTCTGCCGCCCCAAGTCTGGCACGACCACGGCAGCGGCATCAGCCGCCATCAGCGCCACAGCCATCGCATCGGTGCGCCAGCGCGCAGCCGAGATCGCCTTGAGCCGGGACGCCTCGGCACACAACAATGGCGACACCGTACGCGACGAGCCGGCAGCGCAAGCAGCGCGGTAGAGCATGCCCAGCCACAGCGGCCGTTCCATCGCCACCGACCAGCACTGCTGCAACACCGCCTGCTCGGGCAACTGGCGTCCGAACAGCGATAAACAAGCCGGCCACAACGGGACCAGCGTCGCTGAAAACTCGCTCAACCAGCGCGAGCCAAAATCATCTGCATACGGGTCCAACCCGGCCAACCGGGGCGCAGCGAACAGGTCAGCGCCTTGCTGCTCGAGCAGCGCGCACAAGTCCTCAGCGCGGCGCTGACGCGGGTCCGGGGCGGTCATCGCAGCCAGCCCTCAGGTGGCAGCGCCTGCGGCGAATCAGCCAGCGCCGTGCGGGGCCGAACCCTCGCCAGCCGGCACAGCGAAGTTGGCCGCGGAAGCAATGAGGCTGAAGTGGGTGCAGGTGGTGAGTTCACCCAGCCATGGTCGGCGCCCAGTGGCTCATGGGGTGCACCTGGCCGCCGACCCTCAGCCTGTTGTCAAGCAAATACCGACACGAGCGTGGTCGCAGCCTGTAGAGACTCAGACTCCTTTAGGGACCCCTGCAGCGCAACGCGGTTGCCGCGCTTTAGCCTGCTGGGCGTACTTGGCTTGCAGACGATCAAACACTGGCTCGGCGGCCTGCGCGACCCCGCTGGCCTTGCCCGCTGCGATGTCCGCACGCAATAACTGAAGTTGAGCCGCCTGCTGCCGCTCGGTGTCTTCGAGCAAGCGCAGCCCCGCCCGAACCACTTCGCTGACGTTGTTGTAACGGCCACCCTCGATCTGGTCACGGATGAAGGTTTCAAAATGAGCGCTCAAGGCAACACTGGTGGGCATGAAGCTATCCTAACAGTTAATAACTATTATTATCAATCCACCCACCCGCTCGGTCAAGATCGCAGACTGCGCCCGAGCAAGACGATTTTTGGCAACGCTTTCAACGCTCAGCAGACCTCAGCCAGCCTCAAGAGCCGACTCACGCGACACGAGCCCCAAACAAGGGCTGCCGTCTGCAACGAAAAAGGCGTTTGAAGAGCCTAACTACGCTAGGCCGTTGGTATCATCATCTGCCATCACTTTGATGACAGAAATTGCCTGCATGACCAACCTCAGCATCCGCGGACTCGACGACAAGGCGCTTGCCACACTCAAGCGGCGCGCCGCCCAAGAAGATGCCAGTGTCAACACACTGGTGGTGCGGCTCATCGAACAGGGTCTGGGCCTGCGGCGCGCCAAACCGTCGCTGACCCGGCACGACGACCTCGACGCGCTGGCGGGCACTTGGCGCAAACAAGACGCCAGCGCGTTTGAACAGGCGACAGCGCCCTTCGCCAAGGTCGACGCTGAGCTCTGGAAGTAGGCCGTGCGTTCGATCCTGCTCGACACCAACGCCTACACCGCCTTCAAGCTGGGCGATGCGGCGGTGGTGGAGGTGGTGGCGCACGCCGAACGGCTGTGCCTGAACAGCGTCGTGCTGGGCGAGTTGCTCGGCGGCTTTGCGGCCGGCACGCGTGAGGCAAAAAACCGCGCGGAGCTGGCAAAGTTTCTGGATTCACCTCGGGTCGAGGTGCTGCCGGTCACGGCGCAGACGGCCGACAGCTACGCGCTGGTTTACTCAGGCCTGCGGCGCAAGGGCCAGCCGATCCCGACCAACGACTTGTGGATCGCCGCCAGCGCACTGGAGCATGGCGCTGGACTGCTGACGCGCGATGCGCACTTTGCGCAGATCGACGGGCTGCGCTGCGGGCAGAAGCTGGAAGACTTCCTGCCTTGATGCGAGGTGGGCAGTTGGGCAGGTCGCCACCCGACGCGTGGATGTTTGCGATTCGATGAACGCCACTGCCGTCACCAAGCATCACCCTCGTCGCGCTCGCCGAGGCGCCGCTGACGCCGACCCGGCAGGCGGCAAGAGCGGCGCCACAAACGCCTTGGCCACGGCGAGGTTCGTTGCCGCCAGACGCCGCATCTCTTTGGAAATCGGAACAGGCAGCTCTTCAGTCTGCACCGCGAGCCAGAATCGTTCGGCGGCCTGCGAAGCAAGCGCCCAAACCGCTGGCTTGGCGCCAATCGTGCCCACCTTGGGTGCCACCGGCGTCAGCTCCGGGTCCACGCCCCCACCGATCGACGCATAGCGCATCGGCAATATGTCGTAGGCGGGCGCGATACCAGCGTATTCGCCCGTTTCGTCGATGAGCAGCGAGATGTTCTCGAAGTGACGGTCGCTGTTGCCGATGAGCTCGCTGAACGCCGCCAGGGTGTCAACGTGGCGTGCGTGCGCGGCCGAGAGGTGCTTGGCCTGCACGCAGCGGGCCGCAAACTCCGGCCAAGTGTCCCGCATCCCGAAAAATTCGTCGTCGACGGCACCGGCCGAGAGCATGCCCACGCGGCCGGACTTGCCGATGCGGTCGAAGCGCTGAACCTCGAGGAACACGTAGTCACCCGAGCTCAGCAACTGGGTCGTTGACGACGGCACGCCGACCTCCGCCAGTGACCGAAGTGCGAGGTGCTCAAGCGGCAGCAACTCGGCCATGCGGCTGCCAAGCTTGGCGAACTTCACGATGACATGGCCCGAGTCCTCGGCAATGCCCAGGAACTTCGGCTGCTCGCCGCCAGCGCTCGAGCCATAAGCGGCGGCCTTGAGTGTCATGACCATCGCGAGGTAGTGGGCCGCCTTCTCCGTGGTCGGCGTCGGATCGAGGCCCCTGAAGTCCATTTCCAGCTGCAGCGAGGTGTCGCCGAACACCAGATTGCCAGGCAGGTTCAGACCGCGCGTGAAGAGGTAGGCCACATGGTGCTCGTCGCCCCAATCCTTGAGGCTGGACGGGAACTGCGGAGAACGCGCAGCCTCTTGAGCCAGCTGCCGCCCCAGGAATCCGGACGGGGCGGCGAAGGCCATGTACGGCGGGAGTCCCGAATACATCCGAGTGACCGAGCCGATGCGCTCGAGGGTGGCGCCACCCGAGAGGAATTCGACGTCCGCGAAGGGCTCGATGGATCCGCTGGCCAGCAATCGGTAGATGTGCTGTCTGGGGTTGATCCCGAATGGCAGTTGGCGCAGCAGCGCGTACATCGGCGTTCTATCGCCCTTGACGCGAAAGGATGTCACCGATGCGGACAGCCCGCGCATAGTTCGTGAGATGGCTGGTTGGCTGAGTCCGGTCGCGGTCATCAGCTGGGCCGCCGTCTGTGGA
>CAMCTC010000144.1 GCA_945878355.1 Bordetella parapertussis
AAAAGCAATATTTACAGCGTTAAAAAAGGGATGCTGTCGGCTTACATGAGGCAAGAACTCATGAAGCCATCTGTCCAAATGTCTATCGTATAAATCAGCTACAAAAGTCCGAACTGAGCGCTAGCTGAGTTCGGTTTGCGTAAGTCCTAATTTTCATCAATTTAACCACCTCGATGAGAGGCAATTCTGCGCGGGACGCAGCCTCGCGGTCACTTCGCCCGCGGGCCGGCGCCGCAGCGACAGGCCGGCAATTTGGCAGGCCAGGCATCGGCGGCGCAGGCGTGGCCGCAAGCCTTGGACAGCGACGCAGTAAACTGATCAAATAAATTGATCCATACCAAACTCTCAAGTTCCGATCAGTTCCGATCGGCAGCAAGATGTTGGCAAGGGCCCTGGCGCAGGCCAGGCCTGTGGATCATCATGGAGGCTGACGATGGCACTTTCAGAAGACGACCTCAAGCAGATCTGGGACTTCAACCGCGCGGCAGAGGCCTGCGAGGCGGCAGCCGGTCATTTCCGGCACGCCACCGAGTTGATGCAGCAGGGTGACACCCCCGGTGCTTTTGGCGAAGGCAGGTCAGCGAGGCTGCTGCTCGAACCGCTGCAACCTGCGGCCCACCGGGCACCGGTCCGCGCCGAGCCGGGTCTGGCCGAGCGCACGGTCGCGAAGGCCAAGGCGATCGCCGAGTACCTGAAGTTCCTGGTTCCGGCCTTGTTGGTGCTGGGCGCCCTGCTCTACCTGGTGATGTCGGGGTCGACCGGCGACATGTCCAAAGGCTACAAAGGCATGACACCCGAAGAAGCCGCCCGCGCCAGCGCTTATCCGACCAAGAAGTGAGCGCAGCCCCGCTGCCGGCGCTGGGCGCCCAGCCTAGCGCGGGGCGGAGGCCGGCACGGCAGGCGCCAGGAGGCCTGGCAAGCCCGACAGATCGGTCGAGACGGTGACCTTGGTCACGAAGTGGCGGGTGTCGCCGAAGCAAGAGGTCGGCAAACCGACGCGCTCTTCGTAATGCAGGTTGACCCGGCGGCCCATCAGTTTGACGATCTCCGCAGCGACCTCGTCGTTGGCCACAGTGAACGCAAACTTTTCGACCTGGGCCGCGCCTGGCATGGACACCAGCGCGAGCTCGCCCTCCCAGGTCTTGCAGACCCAACCCTTGTCGGACAGCTTCTGGATCCAGCCCGCACGCTCACCCGACGAGTAGCTCCAGTGCAGCACCAGCCAGAAGTAGGCTGTCACCAGCAGAACCGGCAGCATCAGCGCCAGGAAAATACGCTTGAAGCTCATGACTGGGCCTGCATCGCGCGCGCCAGCGCCGCATCGGTGTCGACCCCACCCGCCTGCAGCACCGCCACCACGCCAGCCTGGTCGGCAGCGCTGCGGTTCTGGCTGAGCTTGTACTTGCCCACCAGCGAGACCAGCGGGATCTCGATGCAGACGATTGCGCGCAGCATGCCGGCGATGTAGTCGTCGGGCGCGTCGCTGACCGCCCAGGGTCGGGGCTGGCTGGCTTCGTGGCGCTGTGTCAGCCGGCTGACGAGTGCGTGGGCAGCGGCAGCGTCGAGCAACTGCAGTGGGCCGCGCGCCTGGACCATCGCGTAGTTCCAGGTCGGCACCACCTTGCCATGCTCGGCCTTGCTGGGGTAGCCGTTGGGCGAGACATAGCCATCGGCGCCCTGAAACACCACCAGCGCGGCCGGGTGGCCAGGCCCGGTCGCGAGCTGCCAGACCGGGTTGGCGCGCGCCACATGGCCGACCAGGGTGCCGAATTCGCCTCGATCGGCGTCGAGCATGAACGGGATCGAGTTGGCCACCGGCGCGCCCTGTTCGTCCTGCGTGATCAGCAGGCCCAGTGGATGCTGGCGCAGCAACTCATGCAGCACGGCAGGGCGGGTTTCTTCGAAATGGGCGGGCAGGTACATCGCGGGCTCCTGGGGTCGGGGCGGGCTTGAATGGTACGGATGGTACGGCGACAGCGACAACGATCAGTCGGACTCGATCACCGGCTCACAGCGCAGCTCGGTCCTGACCGAATTGGCGATGAAACAAGCCTCGTGCGCATCATCGTGCAGGCGACGGATTTGCGCCGCATCGGGCCGGTGATCGCCGCCAAAACACACCCGCGGCCGCAGCGTGACACAGGTCATCGCCAGCCGGCCCCGCCCATCGACGGCGAGCAAGCCGCTCGCGTCGTCGCGGTAGTCATCGACCACCCAGCCGGCGCGGCAGGCGATGTCCAGGAACCACAGCATGTGGCAGCTCGCGAGTGACGCGACGAAAGCCTCCTCGGGGTCGACCGCCGAAGCGTCCGACATCGGCACCGCCACCACTTGCGGCGAAGAAGACCCGGCCACCACGGCGCCGCCGTCGAAACGCCACTCGTGAGCGCGGCGGTAGCGGCGGTCGGTGAAGCGCTGGCCGTCGCGTTGCCAGGCGATCTGGGCTGTGTACTCTGACATCTGGCGACTCCATGCTTGCAACGCGGCTCGACAGCCTAACTGGGTTCACGCCAAGCTCTCAAGCAAATGTGGCTTGGCGGCTTGACCCCCACGGGCGGCCGGCTTCGGCCGGCCTTGGGGCACTCAGAACGCTTTGTCACCGAGCTGGGGGCAGAATCGCCACTCACACCAGCCCACTTCGGATCAACATGCTCTCTGCACACCGCTTTGCCCCTTGCTGCCTGGCCTTGATGCTGTCGCTGCCTGTCGCTGCGGCAGGACCCGAAGCGCCGGCCGCCGGACCCACATCACCCACATCGGCCGCATCGAAACCGGCCGCCAAGACGGCCAAGGCCGCCACAGGGCGCCAGCAGCTCAAGAACGAGGCCGCAGGCCTGGCGCTGGCCACCGCCACCGCCGAGACCATCAACGAGGCCCAGCTCGAGATGGCCGGCCGGGTGTTGACCGGGTTCGCCGATTGCGAGTTCAAGCAGCGCATCAGCGTGTCCGCGGTCGACGGCTCGCCCGGGCATTTCCATGTCGGCCACAAAGGCCTTCAATACCGCATGGTGCCGCAGGAAACCAGCACCGGCGCAGTGCGGCTGGAAGACAAGGCCGCCGGCGTGATGTGGCTGCAAATCCCTGCCAAATCGATGCTGATGAACGTGAAGGTCGGCCAGCGCATGGTCGACGGCTGCCAGCATGCCACGCAGCGGGCGGCGTCGATGGCGGTGGCTGCAGCCGGCACAGGGCTGGGCATCGTCGCGCCTGGCGCGGCCAAACCGGCCTCCGCAGCGCCGTGATCAAGGCCTGAGAAGGCCTGAGCGGCCAGCGCAGCGGTAGAACCCACCCGCCCTCGCGCTGGATTTTTCGCGCCCGGTCACAATCAGCGCTGATCGCGTAGCCCCAGCGAGTTGATGGCCAGCAGGTCATCTATAAGACATAAAATATGGGACTAACCCGTAGTCGCCCGGCGCAGGCTTGAAAGCCGGCGCCTGATGCTGTCACCCCCGCTGTCACCCCACCCTCTGTCCAACGCCCCACAGGAGTCATCGAGATGCTGCAAGCCTACCGTCAACATGTGGCCGAACGCGCCGCGCTCGGCATTCCGCCGCTGCCGCTGTCAGCCCAGCAGACTGCCGACCTGATCGAGCTGATCAAAGCCCCCCGGGCCTCGGCCAACGCGGCTGAAGACGCCTTCCTGCTCGACCTGATCACCCACCGCGTGCCGCCTGGCGTTGATGACGCTGCCAAGGTCAAAGCCAGCTTTCTGGCCGCGGTGGCGCACGGCGACCTGACGCTGCCCCTGATTTCCAAGGCCAAGGCGACCGAGTTGCTCGGCACGATGGTCGGCGGCTACAACGTCAAACCGCTGATCGATCTGCTCGACGACCAGGCGGTCGCTGGCGTGGCCGCGGCCGCGCTGAAGAAGACGCTGCTGATGTTCGACTTCTTCCACGATGTGTCGGAGAAGTCCAAGGCCGGCAACAGCTTCGCCCAGGATGTGATCCGCAGCTGGTCCGACGCCGAGTGGTTCACCACGCGGCCCGAGGTCGCCCGCAAGATCACCGTCAGCGTGTTCAAGGTGGTTGGCGAGACCAACACCGACGACTTGTCGCCCGCGCCCGACGCCTGGAGCCGGCCCGACATCCCGCTGCACTACCTGGCGATGCTCAAGAACGCCCGTCCCGGCATCACCCCGGAAGAAGACGGCAAGCGCGGCCCGATGCAGTTCATCGAGGAGCTCAAGGCCAAGGGCCATCTGGTGGCCTATGTCGGCGACGTGGTCGGCACCGGCTCGTCGCGCAAGAGCGCGACCAACTCGATCGTCTGGGGCTTCGGCGAGGACATCCCTTTTGTCCCCAACAAGCGTTTTGGCGGCGTCACGCTGGGCGGCAAGATCGCGCCGATCTTCTTCAACACCCAGGAAGACTCTGGCGCGCTGCCGATCGAGGTCGATGTCTCGGCCTTCGACATGGGCGATGTGATCGATGTCTACCCCTACGACGGCAAGATCGAGAAAAACGGCAAGCTCAGCGCCGAATTCAAGCTCAAGAGCGAGGTGTTGTTCGACGAGGTGCGCGCCGGCGGCCGCATCAACCTGATCATCGGCCGATCGCTCACCGCCAAGGCGCGCGACTTTCTCGGCCTGCCGGCATCAACCGTGTTCAGGCTGCCGACCGCGCCGATCGCCACCCAAGCAGGCTTCACGCTGGCGCAGAAGATGGTCGGCCGCGCCGTCGGTCTGCCGGTGGTCGCCGGCGTCCAGCAAGGCGTTCGGCCAGGCACTTACTGCGAGCCGAAGATGACCACGGTCGGCAGCCAGGACACCACCGGCCCGATGACCCGCGACGAGCTCAAAGACCTGGCCTGCCTGGGTTTCTCGGCCGACCTGGTGATGCAGAGCTTCTGCCACACCGCGGCCTACCCGAAGCCGGTCGACGTGAAAACCCACCGCGAGCTGCCGACCTTCATCAGCAACCGCGGCGGTGTCGCGCTGCGCCCGGGCGACGGCATCATCCACAGCTGGCTCAACCGCTTGCTGCTGCCCGACACCGTGGGCACAGGCGGCGACAGCCACACGCGGTTTCCGATCGGCATCAGCTTTCCGGCCGGCTCAGGACTGGTCGCTTTCGGTGCCGCCACTGGCGTGATGCCGCTGGACATGCCCGAGTCGGTGCTGGTGCGCTTCTCCGGAACAATGCAGCCCGGCGTCACGCTGCGCGACCTGGTGCACGCGATTCCTTACTACGCGATCAAGGCTGGCCTGCTGACGGTGGCCAAGCAGGGCAAGATCAACGAGTTCTCGGGTCGAATCCTAGAGATCGAAGGCTTGCCAGACCTGCGGATCGAGCAGGCTTTCGAGCTGTCAGACGCCAGCGCCGAGCGCTCGGCAGCCGGCTGCACCGTCAAGCTCAACCCCGAGCCGGTCAAGGAATACCTCACCAGCAACATCGTGCTGATGAAAAACATGATCGCCGATGGCTACCAGGACCGCCGCACGCTCGAGCGCCGCATCAAGGCGGTCGAAGCCTGGCTGGCCAAGCCGGAGTTGCTCGAAGCCGACCGCGATGCCGAGTACGCCGCGGTGATCGAGATCGACTTGAACGAGCTCAAGGAGCCGGTGCTGTGCTGCCCGAACGACCCTGACGACGCCAAGCTGCTCAGCGAGGTCGCCGGCACCAAGATCGACGAGGTCTTCATCGGGTCTTGCATGACCAACATCGGCCACTTCCGCGCCGCCAGCAAGCTGCTCGAAGGCCGGCGCGACATCCCGGTCAAGCTCTGGGTCGCGCCGCCGACCAAGATGGACGCGCAGCAGCTGACCCAGGAAGGCCATTACGGCGTGTTCGGTGCCGCAGGTGCGCGCACCGAGATGCCGGGCTGCAGCCTGTGCATGGGCAACCAGGCCCAGGTTCGCGAGGGCGCGACAGTGGTCTCGACCAGCACGCGCAACTTCCCGAACCGGCTCGGCAAAAACACCAATGTCTACCTGGCCTCGGCCGAGTTGGCGGCGATCGCCAGCAAGATCGGCCGCATCCCGACCTTGGCCGAGTACCAGGCCGACATGGGCGTGATCAGCAAGAGCGCCGACACGATCTACCAGTACATGAACTTCGACCGGATCGAGGAATACGCCGAGATCGCCAAGGGCGTGACGGTCTGATCCTGCGCTAGCTCAGCGCCGCAGCCTCACAAGCAAATGTGGCTTGGCGGCTTGATCCCCACGGGGGGCGGCCGGCTTCGGCCGGCCTTGGGGCGATCTCAAGCAAATGTGGCTTTGCCACTTGATCCCCGCGGGGGGCAGCCGGCGCAGGCGCTGATCACTCGACCGCGTCGCCGCGGCGGTCGGCCTGCAGCACCCGCTCGGGGATCTCCCAGATCAGCAGGCGCGGCGGCGTCTGCTTGAACGCCTTGCTGGCCAAGTAAGCCCGCGCAGCGCCGCCGAAGTCGCCGCCATCGAGCGCGAAGTTGGCGACTCGGGCATCCAGCGCCCGCGCCAGGAAGGGCTCGAAGTTCGAGGTGCGGGAGAACGAGGTGCCGATCAACGCGACGCGGGGCAGATCGGCATCACCGAACAAGTCGTCGTTGTTGCTGGCTGGCGCCGCCTGGGTCGCTGCGCGCTCGAAGCGGCTTTGCTGCGCCTGCTCAGGCAGTGGCTGCAGCGCCAGCGGCAAGCGTTCGAGTCCCGCCAGCCGGACCAGGTCGCCAGCGCGCGATTGGTCAACGCGGTCGGTCAGCCGCCAACCCGAGCCTCTGGCGGCCACAGTGACCAGCGCGTTGGCGCGCTGCGCCACCAGACCGGCTGCCGCTTGCGCGCCCGCCTCGGTCCAATGGCTGTCGGTGCGCAGGAATGCCGGCTGGCCCTGCTGCCGCAGCTGATCCAGCACGCCACTGAGGTCGACCACCGGCACCCCGCCAGCTTGAAGCGCTGTGGTCCAGCGCTCAACGCGGCCGGCAAACTGCGCCGGTCTATGCAGGCCGCCCAGGTGGGTGGCTTCGATCCGGCTCTTGTCGGGCACGACCACGACCAGCAGATCGACGCCCTGAGACCGCAGCCGCTTGTGCAGCGCCACCACCTCGGCGGCGCGCGACGCGGCCGAGGCCTCGCCATCGACATGCGGCGCCAGTTCGTCGGCCAGGAACAACCAGTCGCGCTGGCCCTCGCGCACCCGCGAACCCAGGTCGCGCAGCGCCAACCAGCTCAAGCCCCGCTCAACAGCCGCTGCAGCCTGCGGCAGCGGCGCGTCGGACATCGCCTGGGCCAGCTCTTGCATCGGCTCAGCGGCCATCAGCTGGCGCCAGCCAGGCGCCGGATTGGCCAGCTTGAGCCTGCCGTCGATCCAGCCCACGCCGTTGCTGACCAGCCCGACGGCCATCAGCAGCGCAAAGCAGGCGCCGGACAGCGAATTTGGCGCGGCGGCGTGGCGGGCCAGCCGGGCGACAACGCCCTCGGGCAGGGGCGCTGGGTTGGACACGGAGTGGGGCGCGGGGCTGGACCCCGGGTTGGACGCGATCGGCACGCCCGCAGGGACGGTGGTGGTGTTCATCGGCAGCTCAGAATTGGAAATACAAGAATGGCACTGCACCGCGGCTGGCGATCAGTGCGTACGAGAACAGGAAGCCGAACAGCGGCCACTGGCCGGCCAGGCTGATCGCCGGCGCCGGCAGGCGCTGCACGATCCAGGGCTGCGCCGCGGGCGCGATCACGCAGGCCAGGCCCAGCGCCAGCGCCAGACCATGCGAGGGCCGCAGCAGCGCCAGCATCGCCGCGCTGAAATCGATGCCCTGCAGCCCAAACTGGCCGGCGTACATCGTCAGCGCTGCGTCGAAACCGTGGGCACGGAACACCGTCCAGGCCAGCATCACAAACAACAGCGTCAAGGCGCGCGACAACCAGGCCGGCGGCGCGGACCAGCCGGCTTGAGCCCAGGCCCGGGCGATGCACAGCGCCGCGCCATGGGCAGCGCCCCACAACAAGAAGTTCCAGCTGTCGCCGCCATGCCAAAGCCCGGCGATGGCCATGGTCAGCAGCAGGTTGACGTAGATACGCAGCGCGCCGACGCGGTTGCCGCCAAACGGGATGTAGAGGTAGTCGCGTATCCAACTCGACAGCGACAGGTGCCAGCGGCGCCAGAAATCCTGGATGCTGCTGGCCAGGTAGGGCTGGCGGAAGTTCTCCGGAAAGCGAAAACCCAGCATCATGCCCAGCCCGATCGCCATGCCGCTGTAGCCGGCGAAGTCGAAGAACAGCTGCAGGCTGTAGGCAATGCAACCGGCCCAGCTGTCGGCCAAGGTCGGTGCCGGCAGGCTGAACGCCAGGTCAGCCACCGGCGCCAGGCTGTCGGCGATCAGCACCTTCATGCTCATGCCGACCATGAAGCGGCGTGCGCCCTGTGCGAACTGCGGCCAGTCGAAAGGCCTGGCGACCAGCTCGCGTTTGACCCATTCGTAGCGGATGATGGGCCCGGCGATCAAGTGCACGAACATCGACTGGTAAGCCCCGAAGCTGGTGAAGCTGGGGTCGGCCGGCACGGTGCGCCGGTAGACATCGGCGAGGTAGGAAATCGACTGCAGCACGATGAACGACAGGCCGATCGGCAAGGCCACGCGCTGCCAGTCGGCCGGCATCGCCCCGGGTCCCAGCAGCGCGGCCAGGCTCTCGACGACGATGTTGGCGTACTTGAACCAGCACAGCAGCCCCAGGTTGATAGTGATGAACAGCGACAGCGCGATGCCGCGGCCTTGACCCTCGGCAAATCGTGCGATGACCAGGCCGCCGATCCAGCCCAGCCCGGCCAAGCCGATGAACATCAGCAGAAAGGTCGGGCTCCACCAACCGTAGAACAGCCAACTGCCGAACAGCAGCAAGGCATTGCGCCTCGCCGGTCTGACCCAGGCATAAGCGCCCAGGAACAAGGGCAGGAACAGCGACAGAAATTCCAGCGACGCAAAGACCATGGTGACAAACTCTGTGGTTGGGTGGCGAGAGGTCGCGTGTCAGCGCGCCACGCTGTCGGCGGCCATGAACAGCCGCGGCGCGGCTGCTGCCGGCATCACGAAGACGCTGTAGCGCTGGCCGGCCTGCAAGTTGCCCAAGGCCAGCGGGCTCGCGGTCGGCTTGCCGCCGCACTGCAGTTGCACCGAGAGGCTCACCGGGTTGAGGGCCCGGCGCTGCAGCGTCCCGCTGGGCACGGCCTCGAACAGCGCTGCGCTGCGCCCGACCACGCTGAGTCCGGCAGACGCGCAGCGCGGGTCGAGGTTGTAGAGCGCCAGCGAGGACTTCAGCGCATTGAAGTCGTCGGGCTGCTCGCGCAGCACGGTCTGCGTCACAGCGCCGGCGCCGGGCAGCGCGACGACGGTGGCGAACTCACCAGGCTTGACGCTCAGCGCGATGTCGCTGCGCTGGCTGCCAGCATGGAAAGCGCCCTTGACCTTGGCACCGGCGTTGACGCTGAAGAACGCCGTCGCCGGCGCGCCGAGATCGAGCCGGCTGCGCGCCTTGGACCCGGCGGCGCTGAGCTCCAGCGCATCGTTGCCAGCATTGACAAAGCGAACGAAAGCCGCGTCCTGGCTGGGGCCAGTCTCGTAGAGTGGGATCTCGGCGCCCTGCACGGCCCATCCCACGCTGGCCAGCGCCAGCGCCATCCCAAGCTGTCGCTGCGGGCTCATGACTTCTTCAACGCCTGCACGGCCGGCAGGTCGGCCAGCGCCTTGGTGATGGCATCGCTCCAGGACTTGTAGCCCGCGAGCGAGAAGTGCTGGCCATCAAGCGTCGTCCACTGCCCGGGCTTGGCCATCTTCAGCGAGTCCACATAGACGCAGGGCGCAACGTTGCCGGCCAGAAAGCCCGACATCATCTCGACCCGCTGGTCGTTCTTCTGGTACTTGCCGCCGGGCTGACCCCAGGGCGGGCCGACCCAGACGCAAGGCGTCTTGGTGCTGCCGACTTCCTTGACCAGGCTGGTCACGCCCTGCCAGGCCCAGGCCCGGGGAAAGGCCGGCTTGTCGTAGGACGCCATGGTGTCGCCGATGATGATGACGACGAGGTCGGGCTTGTCGGTGGCGATCAGCTGTTTGATCGGCGTGGTCATCGAGTCACGGCCCTTGATGACGGCCGGACCACTGCTGCGGTCACCGCTGCAGGGCACGGCGATGGTCTTGAGCCAGTCGCCCGCGCTGGCGCCGCAGGCGCCCACCGCGTGGACCTTGGCACCCTGGGCGCTGAGGCTGTCGTGCAAGGGGTTGATCAAGTAGTTGGACTGCGACAAATGGCTTTCGCCGATGACCAGCAAGGCCAGTCCGGCGAGCGCGGTAGCGGGCATGGTGTGAACTCCGAAAGAGGTGGATCGCGAGGGGCGGGGGGAAGGGTCGGCCTAGTGCTGCGACCCGGAAGGATCGAAACAAGATGAAAGCGATGGATTCGGCCCGATGGCTAGGCGCAAACCGCAGCGATACCCGAGGTATCGCGAGGATTTGCAACGACGCCACCGGGTCGAAGGCGCGCTTTCATGTTTCGATATCT
>CAMCTC010000145.1 GCA_945878355.1 Bordetella parapertussis
AGCATCCCCTACAAGGGCACAGGCCCTGCGCTCAACGACATGCTCGGCGGCCAGGTCGACCTGATCTGCGACCAGCCGGCCAGCACGCTGGGGCACATCAAGTCGGGCAACCTCAAACCCATCGCCGTGGCCACGCCGGCGCGGCTGAAATCGCTGCCCCAGGTGCCGACCTTCGCCGAGTCAGGACTGGCCGGTTTCGAGCTGGCGGTCTGGCACGGTTTGTACGCGCCCAAGGGAACCCCCAAGCCCATCGTCGACAAGCTGGCCGCCGCGCTTCAGCAATCGCTGCACGACGCTGCGCTGGTCAAACCCTACCAGGAGATGGGCGCGTCGATCGCCAGCTCCGAGCAGGCCAACCCGGACGCAATGCGCCGCTTTCTCAAGGGCGACGTGGATCGCTGGAAGGCGGCGATGAAGAGTGCCGGGATTGCGCCCGAATGAAGCGCTGACCCCGGGCCTCTAGCGGCGGCACGTCATCGGGCCGTCGTTCCTAGCAAATCAGATCACCGCCATCGCGCTGGACCTGACCACGGTTCCGTGATGGCTGGCCTTGGTAGCCGCCGCGGCAAAGGCCTCGGACAAGCCGTACTTGTCCATTTTCTCACCCAGGTCTTCGATGGAATCCGCGTAATAGCTGACCACCAGCCGGTCCATTTCCGATGCAATCAGAGGGACCAGCGCCAGCATGCCTGACTTGGGGTCGGTGGCGGCTTTTGCTTCCGGCAACAGCGCGATCGCATCCTTCAGGTTCTTGCGGCTGATTTGATACTCCCTGACCAAGAGCGCGGGTTGCGTCGAGACTTCGCCAAAGACGCTGCGGTAGACATAGGGTCCGGTCACCACGGCTGCGGGCTCATTTTCTCTTTCGGCATTCAACGCGATGATGGCCGGGTCCTTGCTCATGGCAACCGCTGCGCGCGTTACCGAAGCGAAGTCAGGATATCGGCCCAGCAGCACGAGACTGCCAACGCCGTCGCCCATCACGACCTTGAAGACGCGTGCGGCCACGCCCAATCGCGTGATGTTCGCCACGATTCGCTGTACCCGGGAGAGAGCCAGAGCCGCTTTGCCTGGAAGCGGGGTCACGATGCTTTGAGTAATAATAGTCATTGGATTGATCCTGAATTGATAATAATATTTTCATGAAGACGATTCGCTATCGCGGTCTCAATCATTAAATTAATTTTTCTTGATGGTTGGTCTCCATTAAATGACTGATCATCACCACTCTGGCGCTCACCAATGGTTGTTCATCAAGCGCAGTAAGACATTTCCGCGACCCATGAATTCTTTTATTCTTCGAAGCTGCCAGGGATTTTGACGCTCATCTGCCGATAGTGCTGGATAAACCAGAACCTCAGCACGGTCTTTTGGGTGGCTGATGTCTGCGGCGCTAGGCGCCGTTTCCTTCACCGCAGGTGGGCTGGCAGGTCGACCCACTCGCCGAGTCCTGTCAGGTTCTCGGGCAAGCCTGCAATCATTTGGTATTGATTGAAGAATTTGAAATTCTCACGAAAATTTGCAAAGCCCTTGCGCCACCACATGCGCTGACGCTGTTCTTCGGGCGGCAGATCGGCCTCGGTGGCGCCTTGGCCGCCAAACTCTACGCGAGCTGCCATGGTATTGTGAAATGCGCCTTGATGATAGACTGGTCCGATAAATGCGAGAGCGTAACAAAATAGTACGGTCGACATCGTCGCATATTCTTCGAAAAATTTCTCATAGCTGTAATTCCGGTAGCGCCGGGTCTTGGCCATGAACTGATTGTGGAATGCCCGCAATACCTTGTGCAGATTGTCGCCAGCGTAGACCTCGGGCAAGACCGAGCCGCTGCTCATCAGGTAGGCCAGATCCGACGGCACCGGGCCGCGGAACATCAGCTGGTAGTCGATGCACAACCAGCCGTGCGGATATTGCTGATCGGGCGGGCAGAAGAACAGGTTGTCGCCCCGCAGATCGCCATGCGACAGCGTACAGGTTGCGCCGTTGGCTGGATTTACTTTGTGGAAGAAGGCATCCAGCCTATTGGTGAACATCTCGCAGATTCCCGGGCCACCCAGGTACTCATCCCAGCGGATGGCACCGGCAAAGCTGTTGACGCCCATGTTGCTGACCTTGTCGGCGAACTTGGCTGCTGCTGGCATGCCTGTCTTGTAGATCGCCAGGTTTTTCTCGGAGGTCCACAACTCGACACCGATCTTCGCGAGTTGGTCCGCTTTGGGGCCGGTGTCGCAACCCTCCCAGGCGACGGCCATATCGACCAAGCCCGGGATCATTTTCAACACCTCGCCCAGGTTCAATTCCTTCTCGTGCACCTTGTGCGTTGCAAAGGTATCTGCATCGTCCATCACCAGCACCCAGCGGTCATTGACCGGGTCCGATGCGGCGAGGTGGACTTTGGGTCTTGAATAGAAATCCGCCGCCGGGAAGGTATAACCCGCGATGTCCTTGGTGAACATGTCGCGCATGGCCTCTTTGGGCAACAACTCGAACGGCGGCCAGGTCTTGACGATGAACGAGACTGGCGCGTCGGTGGGGTTCTTGTAGCGGCATTTGACGCGTTTGATCGCCGAGAAATAGCCGGCTGTCATGCCGACATCCTGTTCCTCTTGTGAGACCACTTCATTGTCTGAGGCGATCGCGCCGCTTTGCCGCAAGACCTGGGTCATGAAGTGCGCATCGGCGTCAGCCAGACCTTTTGGGAGTATCAGCGCAGAGGAATTTTTTGTCATTTTGATGAATTCAAGTTGAATTTAAATATTTCCAATAATTAAAACTGAGCGATCGATGAATTGGCCTGCGTCATGGGAGGTGCTATTCCCCTGCGATGGCTTCTTCGATCGCTCTTGTTGTTGGACTGCGCGTGTGCCGTCAATTTAGTGATATTTCGCGCAGTATATTGCTGCGGACCCAGGAATTCAGCCCTGACGCGGTGGCTTTGGCCGACCATGTTTGGAAGGCCGGATCGGCATAGACCGCACCTGCGCACTTGCCGTATTTCTCAAAACTTTCATAGCGACAGCTGAAGGTCATATTTCCTATCTCACCGTTTGAAACCATCCAGAGTGACACTTCAGCGCCATGCTTTCGCCAGATTACAGCCGCCTCTTTGACTATCTTGCGAATACTGGACATGTCGGCGCCTGGATTGGGCTTAAATGTAGTTTGAGTGATGACTGCAGTCATGATATTCCTTGTTGTTGATGGTTATCTGGGATGGGTACTGTATTCGATAGACGTTGAATGCTGCTGACCTGGTCTTCTGTGTCTTCTTGTGTTGCAAGACTGTGATACTGGTTCAATGTTTTAAACTCAGTTAACGGATTTTATTTTGGAAATATTTGGAGTTATTATTTGCAGAGTCAATTTCTTCTGATGCAATACCTTCTTACAATTATTTATTAATCCAGTGGTATCTCGCGTGCGATATTGCTGCGGACCCAGGAAGTCAGTCCTGAAGCGGCGGCCTTGGCTTGCCAAGCCGGGTAGCTTGGGTCGGCGAAGACGGCGTCCGAGCATTTGCCATATTGCTCCATATTTGCAAAGCGGCTGGCGAATACCATATTTCCAATTTCACCTGTTGAAACTGACCAGAATGACACCTCGGCGCCATGCCGTCGCCAGATAACAGCGGATTCTTTGACAATCTCCCCGATTCGTGCCATGTCGGCACCGGGGTTGACTTTGAAGACGTTTTGTACGGTCACTTTGCTCATGACTGTCCTTCGAAAATTCCAAGTCCCGGAACCGGGTGCTTGGGCTGATGACCGGCACGCAAGGCCGGGATGGATCGCCCACGCATGCTGCCGGGGGCGGGTGAAAGCGACTCTGCGCCGCTGGGTCGCCACCGGCGCTTGTTGCCTGTGGCGGCGGATGCCGACGCCCCGCGAATGTCCACCTGAAGCCTGCTTTCAGTCCTTAAGAAAACCTTAAATAACCCTTAAAAGTGAAGGTCTTGCTGAAGCGCGCCTAAAGCCTAAAAACAGTAGACTGCGCAAAACGCGGAAAGCTCTATGCCAGACGCTGCACCCCTGGACTGCCCCGATTGCCGGTTTGGCCGCTTCGAGCTCCGGGCTGCTGATCGCCTGTTGCTGGCCGACGGTCATGTGGTGGTGATTGGTGGCCGCGCTTTCGACTTGCTGATCGCGCTGGTCGCCCATGCCGGGCGCTTGGTCAGCAAGAGCAAGTTGCTGATGCTGGTCTGGCAGGGCATGGTGGTCGAGGAAAACAACCTTCAAGTGCAGATCTCGGCGCTGCGCAAGCTGCTGGGCCGCGATGCGCTGGCGACCGTTCCTGGCCGTGGTTACCGCTTCGATTTGAAGGTCCAAGGCGTCCGTGGCGCCAAGCCTGTGCTGGCGTCGACGCTTGGCGAGCCGGCTTTCGATGGCGCCGCGGTGGCGCGTGCGCGTTCCAATCTACCGGCGCGGATCGCGCCGCTCTACGGACGGGCATCGGAGGTGGACGCGGTTTTGGCGCTGATGCATCGCCATGCCGTCGCGACCATCGTCGGCGCCGGGGGTATCGGCAAGACCAGCGTCGCGCAAGCGGTGGCCGCGCGGATTGCAGCCGATCGAGCGGCTGAATTTTCGGACGGTGTCTGGTGGGTCGAACTGGTGTCGGTTGCCGATGGCGCGTCGGTCGCGTCAGCGGTGGCGCGGGTGCTTGGCGCGCAAATCAGCACCGAGCGGCCGGCGGTCGAGACAGTCGCCGCAGTGCTGGCGCCGTTGCGGCTGCTGCTCGTGCTCGACAACTGCGAACACCTCACCGATGCGGTGGCGAGCTTGGTCGACACCCTGACCGCTGCCGCGCCCGGATTGCAGGTGTTGGCGACCAGCCAGGAGAGCCTGAAAGCGCGCGGCGAACAGGTCTACCGATTGGGCACATTGGCTGTCCCGGCCAGCGACGCCGATGCGTCGCAAGCCGGCGCGGTAGAGCTGTTCGTCGCGCGGGTGCAGTCGGTGAGCCCTTGGTTCACGCTGAGCACGGAGAACACCGCTGCGGTCGTTGAAGTCTGCCGCCGGCTGGACGGCATTCCGCTGGCCATCGAGCTGGCTGCTGCGCGCATGCCGCTGCTGGGTGCCGAGGGCTTGCGCGCGCGCCTGGGTGAGCCTTTCAAAGTGCTGGCCGGCCGTTCGCGCAAGCCGTTGGGCCGGCACCAGACGCTGCGCGCGACGCTCGAATGGAGTCATGGCCTGCTGACGTCCGACGAGCAGGCCGTTTTCCGCAGGCTCTGTGTCTTTGCGGGCAACTTCACGCTAGCGGCCGCACAGCATGTCGTGCAGGATGCGCGCATCGATGCCTGGGCTGCGCTCGACCTGTTGGGCGTGCTGGTCGACAAGTCGCTGGTGCTGTCCGAGGGCGACCCGGTGCCGCGCTACCGATTGCTCGAAACCTCGCGTGCTTATGCGCTGGAGCGGCTGAATGCGGCGGGTGAGAGCGGCGCGGTGCGGCTGCGGCACGCGCAGGCGCTGTTGAGTCTGCTGACAAGTGTTGAGACCGTGGACTTGTCGCTGGATGCCTTGTACGCCGGGGCGATGGCGGGCGCCGTGGCAGAACTCGACAATCTTCGCCAGGCGCTGACTTGGTCCGCAGGCACTGCTGAAGGCGCGGAATTGGCCATCGCGCTGGCCGGCGAGTCTTTCGCGGTGTGGAGCGGAGCTCATTTGCAGTCCGAGGGCCTGGTGTGCCTGCTGGGCTTGCGGCCGCTGCTCCAGGGGGGTCTACCGCCGTCCATTGTTGCGCGCTACTGGCTCAATCTCGCCGAGCTTGGCATGTTCTCGACCCGACGTGAATGCTATGACGCTGCCCATATCGCTGCCGACCTGTACCGGCAATTGGGTGACAACGGTCTACTGTTCGACGCGCTGATCCAGGGGGCGGCCCAGGGCATTCGCTTCGGGACCCTGGAGGCGATTGCGTTGTGCATCGAAGAAGCGACCGGGCTCGTCGGTCCGAACTGGTCAGCAACGCGCCGCGCGATGTTGGAGTTTGTGCGTTGGCGCTGGCTTTGTGCCCAAAGCCGGTTCGACGAGGCGATCGCCGCTGCACAGCGGCAGGTGGAATACCTGCAGCATGGCGGCCATGAGATCGCCATGCACAAGAGATCCGTGTGCCACGCCTATGTGGAGAGCCAACTCGGGCAGGACGATGCAGCACTGGCGCACGCTCAAAGCGCGATCGCGCGGCTTGAGATCCTCGGCGCCGGTTTTGAGACCGGCCATCTGTGGGTCATCGTGGCAACAACGCACATCATGCTCGGTCAGATCAACGATGCCGTTGCTGCGTGCCGCACCGGCTATGCGATGTTGGTCCGCATCGGCGATCAGCTTCGCATGTTCAAAGTCTTTGCGTTGTGCGCTGCGGTCCAGGGCCGGCTTGGCGATGCGGCGCGCACCGTCGGTTTCATTGAAGCCGCCCGCGCCTTGGTCGGCTCTATGGGCGACTCTCAATGGACCCGCACGAATGATCGGCTCAATGGCTTGTTGGTGGCGGGGCTCAGCCCCGAGGAACTGGCCGCGTTCAAGGCCGAGGGCGCGGCGATGACAGAGTCGGCGATTGCCAAGCTGGCGCTGGGTGCGCCCTGAGATGCGCTGATGGCTGACCGACGGACCAGGCGCGTTGCGCTTCGGTGCCACGGTTGAGTCAGCGGACCCGGGCGCCGAGGTCGATCGGGTTTTCACCCGTGACTGCGCTGGGTCAAACGGCAAGAATGGTGGCCATGCCGGTTTCGCTGCTCAGCGTTGCTGATCGAGGCGCGTTGTGCAGTCGCATAGACCGCACAAACGCAGATACCGGACAAGCGTAGATACCGGTCAAGCGCTGGGTCGATCGGCTTGTCGCGGTGCCTGCCGGCAAGCTCGACCGGACTCCTGCACGGGGCCACCGAGCGATTCGACGACAACTGGCGCCTCGCCGATCGAGCCGCCCAACCCAACCTGATCGCCATGAACCATAGACAAATCGTGCTGCAAAGCCTGCCTCAAGGCGACAAGCTCTCCCAAGCTCACTTCGCGCTCAAGCTCGCGCCACGGCCGTCAGCCGGGCCGGGCGAGGTGTTGCTGCAGACCCGCTATGTGTCGCTCGATGCGGCCAATCGCGCCTGGATGCAGGGCGCCACCTACCGCTCGGCTTTGAATTCAGGCCAGGTGATGGCCGGCGGCGGGCTGGCCGTGGTCGTGGTGTCACATGTCCCGCATCTGCAAGCCGGCGATCTGGTGTTCGCCGATGTCGGCTGGCAGGAATACGCCGTCTTGCCGGGAAAAAATCTCTCCAAACTCCCCGACCTGAAGCCTGAAACCCATTTGCTGAGTGTCTTTGGCATTGCCGGTTTGACGGCTTATTTCGGCTTGCTGGCCTGCGGCCAGCCCAAGCCCGGCGAGACCGTGGTGGTGTCGGCGGCCGCAGGTTCGGTCGGATCGATCGTCGGGCAGATCGCGAAGATCAAAGGCTGCCGGGTGGTGGGCATCGCCGGCGGAGAGGACAAGGGTCGCTGGCTGGTCGACGAACTCGGGTTCGACGCTGCGGTGGACTACAAGTCGCCGGATTTCAAGCGCAAGCTCAGAGCCGCAGTCCCCGAAGGCATTGATGTGTACTTTGACAACACCGGTGGCGATGTGTTCGAGGCCTGTCTGTTCGCGATGAAGAACTTCGGCCGCATCGCTTGTTGTGGTGCGCTGTCGCAGTATGACGGCGCGCCGCCGCCGCACGGCCCGCGCGGCATTCCTGGCCTGATCGTCACCAAGCGTTTGAACCTGCGTGGCTTTGTCGTGATGGATTTTGCCGACCAGCAAGACCAGGCTTTGGCCGACCTGCAAGCCTGGGTTGCCGATGGTCGATTGAAGGTGAAGGAGGACATCGTCGAAGGCTTGGAGAACCTTCCCGCCGCCCTGATCGGATTGCTTGCTGGCGAGAACCGCGGCAAGCGAATGGTTAGGGTCTGAAGCCCGGCGGCGACGAATCGACAAACCACGGGAGAAATCAATGGGCGCTTGGCAGATCAACGGACCGGCCCGCGGCACGGCGAAATCCTGGCGCGACATCGACGCCGGACTGGCCGCGCAAGTCGAGCGGATCACCGCACCGGTTGGCCGTGGCATTGCCTGGGAAGGCACCGAGATCTGGGCTTACCGCGACCGGCCTGCCAACCTGGTCGAGGTGCTGGAGGCCAACATTGCGCAGCGTCCTGACCGTGAAGCCTATGTGTTTTACCCTGGTGGTCAGCGGCTGAGCTGGCGCCAGGTCGGTGAGCAGGTCGACCGCGTCGCCGCGCGCCTGCGCCGCGACCACGGCCTGGTCAAAGGCGACAGGCTGTGCCTGTTGACGCTGGGCTGCCCGGACTATGTCGTCAGTTACCTGGCAGCGATCAAGCTCGGCGCGATCGCGGTGCCGGTCAACCTTGGGCTCACGGCCGAAGGCCTGGCCGCGCAGATCGACAAGGTCGGCGCCAAGGTCTTGCTGGTCTCGCCCGAGGTCTGGCAGGCCAAGCTCGAGTCGGTGCGCGGTCAACTCGCCAGCGTTGAATCGGTGTTCATCACCGGCGACGCAGCGCCGCAAGGCTGCAGCGCTTTCTCGGTGCTGAACCGGCCGGGTCTGGAGACGCCGGTGCACGAGACCATCGATGAGTGGGACTTGTGCGCGATCTCGTTCACCTCGGGCACTACCGGTGCGCCCAAGGGCACGATGGCGATGCACATCAACGCGCTGGGCTGCGCGCAGAACATCGTGCATGTGGCCAAGGGGCTGGACGCTGACGACATCAACCTGTGCATGCCGCCGCTCTACCACAACACCGCTGTCTTCGCCGATTTCATGCCTGCGCTGCTGACGGGCGGCAAGTGCATCGTGATGAGCTCGTTCGCGCCGCTGGATGCGATCAAACTGATCGCGCAAGAGCGGGTCAGCTGGGCAGTGGCCGCGCCGATCATGCTGTGGATGATGATGAACCATCCAGAGTTCCACGCGCACGATTGCAGCAGCTTGAAGAAGATCATCTTCGGTGGGCATGCGGCGTCCGAGACCTACATCAACCAGCTCAAGCAGGCTTTCGACCCGGTCGCGATGGTCAACGGCGGGTCGGTGTCCGAGAGCACTGCGGTGGGTTTTGCACTGCCCACCGAGGACGCGATCCGCAAGATCACCAGCTGCGGGCTCGCCACGCCCAACACCGACATCGCGATCTTCGACGAGGACGGCCGCGAGCTCACCGAGCCCAACGCGATCGGCGAAGTGGCTTACCGCGGCCAGCAGACCAATGCCGGTTACTGGGACGAACCCGCCAAGACCGCCGAGGTGTTTCGGCGTGACGGCTTCGTGTTGTCGGGCGACTGGGCCAAGATCGACGAAGAAGGCTATCTCTGGCTGCTCGACCGCAAGAAGGACATGGTTGTTCGGGGCGGTCAGAACGTCTATTGCATCGAGGTCGAGAACAAGCTCTACCTGCACCCATCGGTGTTGCGGGCGGCGGTGGTCGGCGTGCCCGACCATTTGTTCTCCGAGCGGCTCAAGGCTGTGCTGGTGCTCAAACCTGGCCACAGCGCGACGGCGCAGCAGATCCGGGAGCACTGCGCCGCCAGGCTTGCGGCCTACGAGGTGCCCGAGTACGTGGTGTTCGGGCAGGCCTTGCCGACCAATGCCGCGGGCAAGACACTCAAACCGCCGCTGATCGATTTCTGGGGCGACACGGGCGAGAGCGCTGCCGCGCGTCTCCAGGCGTTCTGCGCCAGCATGCCAGCGGCGCTGCTGGACCGGCCGCAGCTCAAGGTCGATGGCGTCGCGATGACGCCGCGCGAAGCACTGGCCGCAGTCGACGGGCACAGCGCGCTGGGCCAGCGCGTGACCACGATCATCGACACGCAAGGCCTGGTCGCGATGACCAAGCCCGACGAAGCGAGGTTCAGGCCACGCTGACCGGGTCGGACCGGCCGACCCGGCCGTTTACTTGAACGTTCACTCGAACGTTCACTTGAAAGCCGGCTCGTCCCACCAGGGGAAGAAGTCTGGCATGTCGGTCGAGACCTTGTTCGGGTAGACCGGCTGGCGCTTCTCGAGGAATGAGCTGACGCCCTCGCGGGCATCGGCCGACTGGCCCCGCGACTGGATCGCCCGGCTGTCGACCCGGTGGGCCATCATCGGGTGCTCGGCACCTGCCATGTGCCAAAGCATCTGGCGGGTCAGCGCGATCGACACCGGTGCGGTGTTGTCAGCGATCTCGCGCGCCAGCGCACGCGCTGCCGGCAGCAAGTCGGCAGGTGCGTGCAGCGAGCGAACCAGGCCGCGGTCCAGCGCCTCCTGCGCGCCAAACACCCGGCCGGTGAAGCACCATTCCAGCGCCGTCTGCATGCCGACCAGGCG
>CAMCTC010000146.1 GCA_945878355.1 Bordetella parapertussis
ATGGCCGCTGCGCCGATAATCGCCGGTCCAGCGCGGACCACGTCGTGGCCCGGCGCGCAGTTCACCCAGCGCCATCGCCCAACACGTTCTTGTGAAACGATTGAGCGCTCGCCCAGACTTCAGCTCGCACACCCGGAAACTTTGAACCATGGCCCAGTACGTCTTTACCATGAACCGCGTCGGCAAGATCGTGCCGCCGAAGCGCCAGATCCTGAAGAACATCTCGCTGTCCTTCTTCCCAGGCGCGAAGATCGGCATGCTCGGCATCAACGGCTCGGGCAAGAGCACGCTGCTCAAGATCATGGCCGGCATCGACAAGGACTTCGAAGGCGAAGCCCATGCGATGCCCGACCTGAAAATCGGCTATCTGCCTCAGGAGCCTCTTCTGCCAGCCGAGCAGACCGTTCGCGAAGCGGTGGAAGAAGGCATAGGCGGGGTGTTGGCGGCCAAGAAGCGGCTCGATGAGGTCTATGCCGAGTACGCTGACGAGAACGCCGATTTCGACAAGCTGGCGGCCGAGCAGGCCAACCTGGAGGCCATCATCGCGGCCGGTGGCTCGGAGAACACCGACCTGCAGTTGGAACTTGCCGCCGACGCGCTGCGCCTGCCGCCCTGGGACGCCAAGATCGGCCTGCTGTCAGGCGGCGAGAAGCGCCGCGTCGCGCTGTGCCGATTGCTGCTGAGCAAGCCCGACATGCTGTTGCTCGACGAGCCGACCAACCACCTGGACGCTGAGAGCGTGGACTGGCTCGAACAGTTCCTCAAACGCTATTCGGGCACGGTGGTGGCGATCACCCACGATCGCTACTTCCTAGACAACGCCGCCGAGTGGATTCTCGAGCTCGACCGCGGCATGGGCATCCCCTGGAAGGGCAACTACTCCGACTGGCTGGACCAGAAGGAAAAACGCCTCGAGCAGGAGCAGAAGACCGAAGACTCGCGCATGAAGGCGATGAAGGAAGAGCTCAAGTGGGTGCGCAGCAACGCCAAGGGCCGCCAGGCCAAGAGCAAGGCCAGGCTGGCGCGCTTTGAAGAGCTCAGCGACGTCGACTACCAGAAGCGCAACGAGACCAACGAGATCTTCATCCCGGTGGCCGAGCGCTTGGGCAACGAGGTGATCGAGTTCAACAACGTGTCGAAGAGCTTTGGCGACCGGCTGCTGATCGACAAGCTCAGCTTCAAGGTGCCGGCCGGCGCGATCGTCGGCATCATCGGCCCGAACGGCGCTGGCAAATCGACGCTGTTCAGGATGATCCAGGGCAAAGAGAAAGCCGACACCGGCGAGGTGATGATCGGCAAGACCGCGCAGCTGGCCTTTGTCGATCAGAGCCGCGAGAGCCTGGGCGACGACAAGACCGTGTGGCAGGACGTCTCGGGCGGGCTGGACAACATCGTCGTCGGCAAGTTCGTGATGCCGAGCCGGGCCTACCTGGGCCGCTTCAACTTCAAGGGCAATGACCAGCAGAAGGTGGTCGGCAGCCTGTCAGGCGGCGAGCGCGGCCGTCTGCACCTGGCCAAGACACTGGCCCAGGGCGGCAACGTGCTGATGCTCGACGAGCCTTCGAACGACCTGGACGTCGAAACCCTGCGCGCGCTGGAAGACGCGCTGCTCGAATTCGCCGGCTCGGCGATGATCATCAGCCACGACCGCTGGTTCCTCGACCGCATCTGCACCCATATCCTGGCCTGCGAAGGCGACAGCCATTGGGTCTTCTACGACGGCAACTACCAAGAATATGAAGCCGACAAGAAAAAGCGCCTGGGTGAAGAAGGCGCCAAGCCACACCGGCTGCGATTCAAGGCCTTGAAATAATCGACTGAGCGCACAAAGCGAAGCCCATGCTCAACAACAGCACGATCGAAGCTGCGGCGCAGCGGCTGGCCGCCGCGGCCAGTTCGCCGAGCATGGTGATTCTGTTCGGCTCATATGCCAGGGGTACAGCAGACGAAGGTTCCGACCTCGACCTGATGGTGATCGAACGGGATCTGGGAGACCGTAGCGCCGAGTACCTGCGACTGATGCTTGCACTGGGTCGAATCTCGCCTGGGGTGGGCTGCGACTTGTTGCTGTATCCGCAGAGTGAATTCGAACGGCGTAGCCAAGTACCAGGCACATTGCTGTACCGAGCCAGGCACGAAGGCAAGGTGCTGCATGACAGCCTGGCTTGAAGAAGCGCGGCACTTGCTGAGGCTGTCGCTGCGGGACTACCAGACCTTTGGCATCCTTTTTGACAGTGGGCGTGCTGAACTAGCGCCGACCTGTTTCCACGCCCAGCAAGCCGCAGAAAAAGCACTCAAATCTGTGCTCACCTTGCTGCGCCAAGACTTTCCACGCACCCACCAATTGACAGAGTTAGCAAGGCTTGTGGTGGACGCTGGCTGCACGCCGCCGCTTGCACCGGAGGAGTACCTGCCGTTGACGCCGTTTGCGGTCGAATTGCGCTACGACGATGTGGAAACAGATCTGATGACCCGTGAGCAAGCAGGCCGGGTCGCGAAGCAAACACTGGATTGGGCGACGCAACAGGTTGACAAGGCTGCGGGTTGATCACCACCGGCTTGCTGCCATTCGAGGCGACGAAGTGATCCGCTGACGCAGCGTTGCGACCGGGGTCCGGCAAGCTTGGCCGAGTAGACTTCCGTCAGCCGCGCAGCCCATCGCAGCCGTCAACCCGCCGACCGACCCGATGCCCAAGATGAACTTGCGCCTGCCTGTCTCGCTATGTGCCGACCGCACCCGGCAGTTCGGCGCGCTGGCTACGCTGCTGACCCTGACAGCTTGCAACACGCCGCCGGCGCTGACCGGTACGGCGCCGGCCGCCAGCAGCGCCAAAGCCAACACGGCCCTGGCCAGCCCAGCGGCTGCCGCAGCGTCACGCGCCAGTGCCAGTTCCAGTGCCAGCGCCGCGCCCCCGACGCCCGGCCAACCACCGGCATTCGCGCTGGTGATCAAGGACGCACGCAAGATCGACGGGCTGTTTACCGCCTGGCAGAAGGACGAGAAGGTCTGGTTCGAGCTGAGCCCCGACGACTTCAACAAACCGCTGTTCCTGTCGCCCAAGATCGCGCAAGGAATCGGTGAGCCCGGCTTCTACGGCGGCACGATGATTGGCCAGCGTGGCCGGGTCGGCAGAGCGCAGTTGTTCGAGTTTCGTCGGGTGCACAACCAGGTGCAGATGCTGGCCATCAACAGCAGCTACGTTGCACGCGATGGCAAATCGCCCGAAGCCCGAAGCGTGGCTGACGGCTTTTCGCACAGCCTGCTGGGCAGCAGCGCGGTGGCCAGCCAGCCGCACCCCGACCGCAAGACCATACTGATTGACGCTGGGCCGCTGCTGCTGTCGGACATGCTGGGCTTGGGCGCCAACCTGCAACGCGTCTACCGCCAGAACTACGCGCTGGACAGCCGCCACACCCAGTTCAGCTCGGTGCGCGGTATGCGCGACGGCGTGGTCTTCAACGTCAACGCGCACTTCTACACCGCCAACCTCGCCACCGCGCAGCCAGGATCGTCAGCCGGCGCCCCAACGCCACAGGCGCCGCAATCGCTGCCCGATGCGCGCAGCCTGTTTCTCGGCCTGTACTACGCGATCGTCAAGATGCCCGATGTGCCAATGGCACCGCGCTTGGCGGACCCGCGGGTGGGCTACTTCCAGACCGTGGTCGATGATTTCAGCGACGACGTCACGCGTTCGCCACGCCAACGCTATGCCAACCGCTGGCGGCTGGACAAGAAAGACCCAACGGCCGCGCTGTCAGAGCCTGTCAAGCCGATCACCTTCTGGGTCGACCGATCGGTGCCGATGAAATACCGCGACTCGGCGCTGCGGGCGATCGAGGTCTGGAACCTGCCTTTCGAGAAGATCGGCTTCAAGAACGCCATCGTCGCCCGTATCCAGCCCGACGAAGCGGGCTTCGACACGCTGGACGTCGGCATCGCCTCGGTCCGATGGATCAACAGCGCACAGCCCAGCTTCAATGGCATCGGCCCAAGCCAGGTCGACCCGCGCAGCGGCGAGATCCTCGATGCAGACATCCTGATCGACGGCAACTGGGCCAGATCGCGACGCGGTTTTCGGACCGAGCGGCTGGGTGCTGCGTCGGCAATGACCGACACCGAACTCGCCCGCCGCCTGCAACTGCCGCTGCAAGACGGTGATTTCGCGCGTCGCTACGACGCCGGACTTCGCTGCGAGGACGCGCAGCAAAGTGCCGAGCAACTGGCTTATGGGCTGGAGGTGCTGGAGACCCGCTCGCCGCTCGACCCCGACAGCCCGGAGGCCGAGCGCTTTACCCAAGCGGCGGTGTTCAGCACGGTGATGCACGAAGTCGGCCACGCACTGGGGCTGCGACACAACTTCCGAGCCTCGCGCGCTTACAGCCTGGCGCAATTGGCCGATCCGGCGTTCACCGCCGCCCATGGCATCGCTGCCTCGGTGATGGATTACCCGGGCCTGAACCTGCCGCCGCCAGGCGTGGCATTCGACCGCCACGGTGCGCCGTTTCGCACCGCGCTGGGCCCCTATGACTACTGGGCCATCGAACATGGCTACCGTCCATTTGCCGCCGCTGACGAGTCCCGCGAATTGCAGCGCATCGCCGCACGCAGCGGTGAACCCGGGCTGGGCTATGGCACCGACGAGGACGTCTGGCTGGGCATAGACGCCGAAACCCTGCAGTGGGATCTGGGCGACGACCCAGTGGCCTATGCCAAGTCGCGCATGGCCATCGCCAGCGACCTGCTTGCCAAACAGGCGTCACGCGTGCTCAGGTCCGACGAGGACTATTCGGTGCTGCGGCGGGCGGTCGGTTATGCGATAGGCGATATGACCGGTGCTGCCGGCGTGCTGGCGCGACAAATCGGTGGCTTGCGCACGCTGCGAGACTTTCCCGGCAATGGCCGTGAACCGATGCAACCGGTGCCTGCGACCGTTCAGCGCCAAGCGCTGTCGCTGCTGGTCGAACAGGTATTGAGCGGCTCCCTCAGGCTCAGCCCAGCGCTGCAGCGGCGGCTGGCACCTGACTACCAGGCACGCTTCGATGCCCTCAACGCCGGCGCCAGCCAGGTCGCCACCGAATACTCGTTGGATGCTGCTGTGCTGCAGTTGCAGCGCACCGTTCTGGGTCAGTTGATGAGCGACGGCCTGGCCGCGCGGCTGATTGACAACGAAGCGCGCACCGACCTGGGCGCCGATGCGCTGCGACTGCACGAGGTCTATGGCCAGATCGGTCGGTCGATATGGACTGAGTTGTCGGGCTCGACCGAGATCGCGCCAGCGCGCCGCGAATTGCAGCGAGAGCACATCAATCGCCTGGCCAACCTGTTGCTGCGCCCGGCAGCGCTGACGCGGGCCGATGCAAGAGGTCTGCTGCGCGAGGAAGCGCTCCGGTTGCTGCCTCAGCTCCATGCCGCAACCGGTCGCAAGGGGCTGACAGCCGAGACCCGCGCTCACCTGAACGACAGCGCCGACAGCCTGCGCAGTGCGCTGGCTGCGCCGCTGCAGCGCCAGGGCAGCTGATCAGGCGTCGGTCAGGCGACGAGACCGCGCCCCAGCCAAGCCGCGCCGCGCACGCCCGACGCGTCGCCGCTCTGTCGACCGTAGTCGATCCGGTAGACACCATCGTCAACCAGCGCTTGGTTCAAGAGGTCCAGACTGGCAAGCCAGCTTGCGCCGTTGTCGATACTGAAAACGATCCCGGTTGCGGTCCCGACAAGAGTTAGCTTCGCCTCGCTGGTGATCTTGTCAGTGACCGATGTACCCGTGTCCTTGACCAATTGCAGTGTGCCTGTCGCCATCGCTTCGATGGTGCGATGGCCGTGTGCCAAGGCCTTGACTTCAGGACTGGTACGAAGGTGTTGCGCTTAGCGCTTCCCGCCAATGAATTCCGATTGGACAAGCCGTCTTGCAGCCAAATTCAGTGCGATTCGGCGAAAGATGCAAGCACGCTGTTGAGCCATCTCAAGCGATTGGCTTGAACTTTTAGCCTGTCGCGAATTCGTCATGCACGCTACCCAGACTGGATGGCATACGTCAATTGAACGGGTTTCTGATGCAAAAATCTGATGCTGTTGCCGCCATGGGAACGAGCACACTGCTGCTTCCCGCTTGGATCAAGTCTGCGCTGGCTGCCAATGACCGCCTGAAGCTGTATCTCACGGTTTTACAGGCAGCGGCGGCACATGCGGAGCATCCGGAGCGCGAACCACTTGACCTGGGCCGAGAGATTGCCGCTGCTGGCGTCGAAGGGCGTTGGCTTCGGGATCTGCCTGCTACGTGTTCACGGGGCGACGGCGCGCTGCTTGTGCCTGAGTTGCAGCGACTGACGCAGCGTCTGGCCGAGGATCTGGGCGTGATGGCCAGACCACTGCTCGAAGCACAGTGGAAGGACAAAGAGCTGAGGCCGCGCCTCAAACATTGGCTCGACTGGCTGGCTGAGATGAGCAGCAAAAAGTCCGGTGGCGATGCGCTCACCAACGCGCAACTGCGGTCGTTGACGGAAGGCAAGCGAGACAGCAAGCAGAACGGGAAGCGCGGGCGTGACAGTGACAGTAGCATTTCAGGCCATGAGGGCGACAGCTTTCACCTGCTGGTGATGGACCTGCACAAGCAGCTCAACCACCTGACGGGGACCCTGTCGAATGAAGTGATCTGTGGCGCCCATGCCTGGCAACTGCAGCCGACAGATCGCCCTCTGGTGGAGGCCTTCATGCGTGGTTTGAACCGCACGGCAGCACTCAAGTTCGACCATCCGGGTCTGGATACGGCGGCCACCCGCGACGGCAAACGGCTGCTGCTGCAAAACGACATTGGCACCAACGACGTCCATGTGCTCGTGGTTCAGGTGGAAGGCAGGTCGATATCCTTGAACTATTCGGACCTGCATCGACCCCGTTTCGAATTCTTCCAGGCACTGCTCGCGCCTCTTGGCGCCAAGTGGGGTGAAACGCAATCCAAGGTCGATGCAGCACTCAACGAAGGCCATGCTTACACCTTTGGCACAGCAAGGTTCGACTGTGCCAGCGATGCGGCGCTTATCAAGGCGCTCGAAGGCATAGGCTCACGCATCGTGTTTCTGATTGACTGGAACCGTGCGCGCAAACGCCTCCTTGCCTTCGTCGGCAAAGCCGATGCCATCAGCGTTCTGCATGAAGTGGCGCGGCTCGATGCCGGACACATGGCATGGCTCAAGGCCGGCGGCGAGCAGCTCGTCTTCGCAGCCATGCAGGCCGCGGGCGGAGGAGCATTTCGCATCGGTGACCGGCTCGACGCCGTGCTTGGCATGGAAGACGCCCGAGCGTTTCTGGTCGAGGTGCTGTGCCTCGCGAGCAAGGCGCTGCTGGCCGGTCAGCCCGCCGCACTGGTCGCCGACGAAACCCGGATGCTGCTTGCCCGACGCATGCGCCAACGCAGCACCGAGTTCGACCTCATCGACGAGCATGCCGCCTACTGCCACGCGCTGGCGCAGGCCGTCAGCGACGGCCTCGCGCATGATGTGACGGCGCCAGCGGGCAAAGGACAGCACGTGCCCTCCCACAAGACTGCAAGCGCACTCGCGGTGCGCGCCAAGGCCTGGGAGCGCAAGGCCGATCACCTGGTGATGCAGGCCCGTGACCAGGCCCAGCGTCAGCGCCGCTGGCAACCCATCGCGCGGCTGCTTGAGCTGTCAGACGACGTTGCCGATGCGCTGGAAGAAGCTGCCTTCTTGATGAGTCTGATTGCCGAAGACCACCGCCAGGGCTGGAACGCAGACGTGCATCAAATCCTGGCGCGTCTGGCTGAATCGATGCTCTCGGCAACTCAGGAACACATCAAGGCCCTCAGCATTGCCCGTCGGCTTGGCGCTGGAAGCGTTGCTGCAGACAGTGACGCTTTTCTTGCCGCTTCATGGAATGTGCTGCGCGCTGAGCGTGATTGCGACGAACTCCTGCGCAGAGCGCGCCGCACGATCCTGGCCTCGATCCGCGACGCGGCCTCGCTGATGCTCGCCAACGATCTGGCGATAGCACTTGAGCTGGCATCGGATCGATTGCTCGTCGCGGGCTATGCTCTGCGCGATGTCGCCTTTGATCAAGCGGGAGCGCGCTCATGAAAGGGCGCCATGTCCAGAACGCGTCGAACTGGCCCGACGCGCTTTACCTGATCAACTGTCTGGCTCCTGCAGGCAGCGCGCGAGCTGAGTTCGAGCCATCTGCCCAGGCGATGGGGTTCAAGGCTTACAACCTGCTGCGCATGGCCGAGCTCGGCCTGCCGGTGCCCCCGGCGTTTGCAATCGGCACGGTCTACTGCCAAGACGCTGCGTCCAGCCTGAAGGCGGCGCAGCCCGAACTCTGGCAACCCGGCTTGCAAGCGGTCGAGCGTGCGACCGGACTGCGCTTTGGCGACGCACGGCTCCCGCTGCTGCTGTCGGTCCGCTCGGGGGCACCTGTATCGATGCCAGGCATGATGGAAACGCTGCTCAACATCGGGTTGTGTGAGGCAACGCTGTCGGGCTTCTTGCGCCAGACCGGAAACCCGAGGCTGGTCTGGGACACCTACCGGCGCCTGGTTGCCAGCTACGGCGAGGTCGTGGCTGGCCTGCCGGCTGCGTTGTTCGATGCCGAATGCACTGCTCTTGCAGGGACCCGTGACGAGCGTGAGCTTGATTTTGCCGAGTTGCGCGACCTGACCCATCGCTACCTCGAAGCCTATGCGCGCGCGGCAGGTTCGTCGTTTCCGCAGGACCCTCAGGTGCAGTTGGTCGGGGCTATCGGTGCCGTCTTCGCGAGTTGGCAGTCGACGAAGGCGCGCGAGTACCGGCGTCAACGCGGCATACATGAATCGATCGGTACGGCGGTGACCCTTCAGACCATGGTCTATGGCAACGCGGGTGGTCGCTCGGGCTCGGGTGTCGGCTTCACCCGGGATCCAGTCAGTGGCGAGCCAACTTTGTGGATCGATTTCCTGTTCAATGCGCAGGGTGAAGATGTCGTGTCTGGGCGGCGTAGCGCCTACGGTCACGACGAACTGGCTGCCGTGCTGCCGGCGGTTTGGCTGGCGCTGGGCGAGGCTGCGACCAAGCTAGAAGCCGGGTTTGGTGATATGCAGGACTTTGAATTCACGGTACAGGACTCGCGCCTATTCCTGCTGCAGACACGAAACGGCAAGTGCTCGATCCAAGCGCTGGCACGCATTGCGCTCGACATGTTCGATGCCGGGCTCATCTCGGCCGAGACCACGCTCGAGCGCACCGCAGCCCTGAGGCCCGAGCAGCTGACGACGACACGACCGGTGTCTGCCGATGGCAAATCCTTGAAACCGCTGGCGTATGCCGCGAGCGCGAGCAGCGGTGTTGCCGTTGGCGAGGTGGTTTTTGACGAAGCCACCGCGCAAGCAAGCCAAGCGGCTGGCGCAGCCGTGATCCTGGTACGGCGTGATGCCGAGACCGATGACATCGCAGCGCTGGAGCTCGCGGCGGGCCTGTTGACCCAGCGCGGCGCGCGCACATCCCACGCGGCGGTGGTTGCGCGGCAGCTGGGCAAGGTCTGCCTGGTCGGTTGTGCGCAGATGCAACTCGACGAAGTGGGGCGTACGCTCCAGATCGGCGAGACGACACTGCACGAGGGTGATCTGATCACCCTGGATGGCAACACTGGTGCCATCTATGCCGGTGCGATGAACACTGCAGTCGAGCCGCTCCTGAACCTGCAGAGTCGCCTCAAGGACCTGCGAACGGCCGAAGGCAGGGTCGCCAAGGCAGGTGCGGCCAAGAAGAAGCGCGCCAAGGCGATGACCTCTTGAATCCGGATGGGCCGTGCTGGTCGATGGCCGCCAACCCTTGTTGGGCTGGTCGGCAGCCGTGTGCCGCTTTGAGCTCAAGCCCTTTGTGAATTTCGCCTGCTGCTGCATCCGTGCCAATGGCAGCAAGCAGCCGTTCCGGGTCAGCGGCAAGCCAATGTTCAGCCCCGCCGGCCGCCACATCGGTTCCCGCGAACGCAAGAAGTTCCCTCGCCCAGGTCTCGACGTGGCGTTCAACCGGCAACGTTGACGTCAACCCATCGTCTGACATCCGCAGCGTGGGGCCAACTGTTGGGGCACAGTCAGGCGACGAGACCGCGACCCAGCCAGGCCGCGCCGCGCACACCCGACGCGTCGCCGTGTAGCGCGGGCAGCAGCCGGGTGCGCACAGGCTCGCGCACACCGCCCGAGCAGACCCAGCGGTCCCACAGCGCGGGCACCACCGCGTAGGTGCTGGCGATCCGAGACAGGCCGCCGCCGAGCACGATCACATC
>CAMCTC010000147.1 GCA_945878355.1 Bordetella parapertussis
GCAGCAGCGCGCAGTTGGCTGCGCACACCGTATTCATCTTGCGCCAGCTTGGGGATCTTGTAGCGCTTGATCACCTGCTCGGCAGTCTGCAGCATGTTCCAGTAAATCTCGGGCTTGTGCTCGAGCAGCCAGGGGTCGGCAGCCATGTGACGGTTGGCCTCGTTCTGCACGCAGGAGATGCTCTCGACGCCGCCAGCCACGAGCACCGGGCAGCCCTCGGTCATCACACGCTGAGCCGCCAGCGCAATGGTCTGCAGGCCCGACGAGCAGAAGCGATTGAGCGTCATGCCACCAGTGCTCACCGGCAAACCTGCGCGCAGCGCGATCTGGCGCGCGACGTTGCCGCCGGTCGTGCCCTCGCCAAAAGTGCCGCCCATGATGACGTCCTCGACCTCGGCCGGGTCGATGCCGGCGCGGGCCACCGCATGCTGCACGGCGTGGCCGCCCAGCGTCGGGCCATAAGTCATGTTGAAAGCACCCTTCCAGCTCTTGGCCAGGCCGGTGCGGGCGGTGGAGACGATCACTGCATCAATCATGAAATACCTCGGTAGAACGGTGTAGGGGTTGCTGCGTCGCCGGATCGGCGCGGATCAGCAAAAAGTCTTGCCTTCGTCAGCCAGCTTAAGCAGCAGCGGCGCCGGCTGCCACGAGGCATCGGCGCCGGGCTCGGCGGCAAAGCGCCGCAGCGCGCGGACCACATTGGGCAAGCCAGCGAGGTCGGCGTAGAGCATCGGCCCGCCGCGGTGCAGTGGAAAACCATAACCGTTGAGGTAAGCGATGTCGATGTCCGATGCGCGGGCCGCGATGCCTTCTTCCAAGATGCGCGCGCCCTCGTTGACCAGCGCGTAAATACAGCGCTCGATCACTTCGGCGTCGCTGATCTTGCGCGGCGTGATGCCGTTGGCTGCGCGGTACTCGGCGATCAGCTGTTCGGTCACCGCGTCCGGGATCGGATCCCGCTTGCCGGCATCGTAGCGGTACCAGCCCGAGCCGGTCTTCTGGCCATAGCGGCCCGCCTCGCACAGCTTGTCAGCGACGATGGGGGTGAACGCCACGCCGGCCTCGTTGGCCTTGCGCTGGCGCGTGGCCCAGCCGATGTCCAGGCCCGCCAAGTCGCCCATCCGAAACGGCCCCATCGCCATGCCAAATTTCTGCAACGCGCCGTCGATTTGTTGCGGCAGCGCGCCGGCGTTGATCAACCCGGCCGCGGCAGTGCCGTAACGCGCGAGCATGCGGTTGCCGATGAAGCCGTCGCACACGCCCGAGACGATCGCGATCTTCTTGATCTTCTTGGCCACCGCCATGCTGGTGGCCAGCACGTCAGGGGCGGTGGCTGCGCCACGCACCACCTCGAGCAGGCGCATCACATTGGCTGGGCTGAAAAAATGCAGCCCGAGCACGTCGGCCGGGCGCTTGGTGAAACCGGCGATCTTGTCGATGTTGAGGTAAGAGGTGTTGGACGCCAGGATCGCGCCGGGCTTGCAGACACGGTCCAGCGTCTCGAACACCGACTGCTTGACATCCATGTTCTCGAACACCGCCTCGATCACCAGGTCGGCGTCGGCAAAAGCGTCGTAGCTCAGCGTGCCGGTGACCAGCGCCATGCGCTGCTCGACTTGCTCGGGCTTGAGCTTGCCCTTCTTCATCGTGTTTTCGTAGTTGCGGCGGATCGTCGCCAAACCCTTGTCCAGCGCCTCCTGCTTCATCTCGAGCAACACGACCGGAATGCCGGCGTTGAGGAAGTTCATCGTGATGCCGCCGCCCATCGTGCCGGCGCCGATCACGCCGACCTTGGCGATATTGCGCAGCGGGGTGTCAGCCGGCAGGCCCGGGATCTTGGCAGCGGCGCGCTCGGCCGCGAACACATGGCGCAGCGCGCGCGACTCGGGCGAAGCCATCAGCGACAGAAAGCCTTCGCGCTCGACGCGAACGCCTTCGTCGAAAGGCTTGTTCAACGATGCGGCTACCGCCTCCAGGCACTTCATCGGCGCGGGGAAGTTCTTGGACATCGCGCCGACCGTGTTGCGGGCAAACTGCAGGAAGGCCTGGCCTTGCGGATCCTGGACCTTCAGGTCGCGCGCCCTGCGCAGCGGCAAGCCTTTGTCCAGCACGCCTTGCGCAAAGACGATCGCGCCCTGGACCAGGTCGCCGTCGACGATCTGGTCAACCAGCGCGGTACCCGCCAGCTTGGCAGCGGCCACCGGGTTGCCGCTAACCACCATGTTGAGCGCTGTCTCGAGCCCGACCAGCCGCGGCAGGCGCTGGGTGCCGCCAGCGCCAGGCAGCAAGCCGAGCTTGACCTCGGGCAGACCCAGGTTGGCGTCAGCGCTGGCGACGCGGAAATGGCAACCCATCGCCAACTCCAGACCGCCACCCAGGCATTGGCCGGCGATCGCGCCGATCACCGGCTTGGGGCTGTCCTCGAGCATCGCGATCACGACCCGCAGGTTGGGCTCGCGCGCCGCATTCGGGGTGCCGAATTCGGTGACATCGGCACCGGCCGAGAACGACCGCGCAGTGCCTGTCAGCACGATGGCCCGAACCGCGACATTGGCATTGGCCTGGTCCAGCGCGTCGGCAATGCCCGCGCGCAGCGCAGCGCCCAGGCTGTTGACGGGTGGCTTGTCCATCGTGATCACGGCCACCGGGCCGTGGACGCTGAGGCTGACAGGATTGCTCATGGGGCGACTTTCTGCAAAGGGAAAAAGTGGATCGAAGGGAAATCGGCTCAGGCCGGGCAGGGCAGCTCAAAAGCCCCGGCGCCGCGCCAGCGCGTCGAGGTGGAAATTGCTGTCGCCCCAAAGCTCTTGCAGCACCCTGGCGCGTTTCATGAAAAAGCCAAACTCGAACGCGTCGGTCATGCCCATGCCGCCGTGCATCTGCACCGCTTCCTGCACCGCCAGCGTCGCGGTGCGGCCAGCGCGCGCCTTGGCCATCGCGACCGTTGCCGCTGCGCCAGCGATGTCGTCATCGAGCATCTGCTGGGCCTTGAGCACCGCCGCATGGGTGATCTGCAGCTCGCTGTAGAGGTGGGCCGCGCGGTGCTGCAAGGCCTGGAACTCGCCGATCTGCTTGCCGAACTGCCGGCGGTCTTTCAGGTACTGCACGGTGCGGTCGAAAACCTCGTCGGCCAGGCCCATCAACTCGGCGGCCACGGCCGCGCGGCCGACGTCCAGCGCAGCGGCCAATGCCGGCCCGCCCGCGTCGAGCGTGCCCAGCAGCGCGTCGGCACCCAGCTCGACACTCTTGAACTGCACCCGCGCAGCGTTGTGGGCGTCGACCATCACGGTACGTTCGACCGTGACGCCGGCAGCCTGGGGCGAGACCATGAACAGTCCGGTGCGGGCATCGTCACCACCGACGCTGGCCGCGACGATCAGCAGGTCCGCGACATGACCGTCAAGCACCAAGGTCTTGGCGCCGTCGAGGCGCCAGCCATGGCCCTGGGCGGTCGCCCGGGTGCTGAACTGCCCAGGCTTGTGCTTGACGCCTTCGTCAACTGCCAGCGTCGCGATCGCCTTGCCGCTGGCCAGCAGCGGCAGCCAATGCTGTTGCTGGGCATCGCTGCCGGCCTGGCGCAAAGCGGTCACCGCCACCAGGCCCGATGCCAGCAACGGCGAGGCGCAGAGCTGATGTCCGATGCGGTCCATCACGACGCCGGCCTCGACATGGCCCAGCCCCAGGCCGCCGTTCGACTCGGGCACCAGCACGCCGGTGAAACCCATCTCGGCAAAGCGGCTCCACAGCGCACGCGAGAAACCGTCGGCGTCAGCGTTGTCGCGCAGCGCGCGCAACTGCGACACCGGCGCTTGTTCGGCCAAAAAGTCACGCGCACTGTCGCGCAACATGGTCTGTTCTTCAGTCAGGATCAATGGCATAGGGTTCAATCCAGTCAATTCAAGTCAAAGCACCGAAGCAATCAAGCGAGCGCCGAAGGCGCTACGGGGGTGGTCAAACATTCGGTAGTTCAAGAATGCGCTTGGCGATGATGTTGAGCTGGACCTCGCTGGTGCCGCCCTCGATCGAATTGGCCTTGGTGCGCAACCAGGTGCGGGCGACGTCGCCGTGGCGCGAGCGATCGCTGTCCCATTCGAGCGCGTCGGTCCCACCCATGGCCATCATCAATTCCCAGCGCCGCTTGTTCAACTCGGCACCGTAGTACTTGAGCATCGAAGACATCGCAGGATGACCCTGGCGCGCCCGGCCCATGTCGCCGGCGCGCTCCAACGCGAGCCTGAAAGCCGATTCGTCGCACTCGAACTCGGCGATCTGGGCTCGCAGCATCGCGTCGTCGAGCCGACCGGTCGCGTCCAGACCGAGTGCCGCAGCAGCCTGCTGGCCCAGCGGCTTGGCGGCTTCACGGTCGCCGATGCTGCCGATCATCTCGCGCTCGTGGGCCAGTAAGTGCTTGGCGACGTCCCAGCCGCCGCCCTGCTGGCCGACCAGGTTGCTTTTTTCCACCCGCACGTCGTCGAAGAAGGTTTCGCAAAAAGGGCTCTTGCCCGAAATCAGCTGGATCGGCTTGGTGCTGACGCCGGGTGATGCCATGTCGAAGAGCACGAAACTGATGCCCGTGTGCTTCTTTGCTGAGTCGGTGCGCACCAGGCAGAAAATCCAATCGGCGTGGTTCGCGTAAGAGGTCCAGATCTTCTGGCCGTTGACGATGAAGTGGTCGCCACGGTCTTCGGCCCGGGTCGCGAGCGATGCCAGGTCAGAGCCGGCGTTGGGCTCGCTATAGCCCTGGCACCAGCGGATCTCGCCACGCGCAATTTTCGGCAAGTGCTCGAGTTTTTGCGCCTCGGTGCCGAAGCGCAGCAGCGCAGGCCCGAGCATCCAGATGCCGAAGCTGCTGAGCGGCGAGCGGCAACGCAAAGAGCGCAGCTCCTGCGCCAGGATCTTGGCCTCCTCGCCACTGAGCCCGCCGCCGCCATAGGCCTGCGACCAGGTCGGCACGGTCCAGCCGCGTGAGGCCATGGCCTGCAGCCACTGGCGCTGCGCTGGCGAGCTGAACTTGACGTTGCGCCCGCCCCAGCAGACATCGTCCTCGCTGGTCATGGGCTGGCGCATCTCGGCCGGGCAGTTCGCCTCGAGCCAGGCGCGGGTGTCGCGCCGGAATTCGGCCAGGTCGGTGGTCGGGTCGGTGGCGCTCAGGGTAGACATTGTCGGTCCGCGAAGTGTTGGAGAGAGGGCCGTGAACACCTGACCCGGGAGGAGGCCGGATGGCCCCGCTGGCAGCGCAGAAGGGTAGCAGAGTCCGGCAGATATATGCAAACCCTGTTTTCTAAAAGATCTCCTTATGTCAAGGAGTTGCATGCCTACCTAGGGAAAACGAGAGCGTACCTGGGCTTCTATTCCGGTGCATCATCTGTCTCTGGCATCTACCACTTCGGCACTCAAGGAGACCCATGCACCCGCAAGCCTCGCTATCGCTCGAGTCGTTCAGCGCTCACCACAGGCTCGCTGACTGATGGGCGCTTATGTGTTGCGCCGCTTGCTGGCGTTGATCCCGACACTGCTGATTGCCAGCCTCATCGTCTTCGTCACGATCCGGATGATTCCGGGTGACGTGATCGACCTGATGCTGAGCCAGAACGACATCGGCGCCGACAAGCGCAGCCGCGAACAATTAGTGCAGGCCTTGGGCCTGGACCGGTCGATGCCCGAGCAGTACTTCCGCTGGCTCGGGTCCATCCTGCAAGGCGACCTGGGCAACTCGCTCTGGCATTCGACGCCGGTGCTGCATGAAGTGCTGGACCGCCTGCCGGTGACCTTCCAACTCGGCGCGATGGCGCTGGCGATCGGCTTGATGATCGCACTGCCGATCGGCGTTTATTCGGCGATGCGCCAAGACACGCCGGGCGACCTGGCAGCGCGTTCCTTCGCGATCCTGCTGCTGGCCGTGCCAAGCTTCTGGATGGGAACGATGGTGATGGTGTTCCCATCGATTTGGTGGGGCTGGTCGCCCGAGGTCAACTATGTCAAGTTCAGCGATGACCCCTGGCAAAACATGAAACAGATGATCGTCCCGGCGCTGGTGCTGGGCACCTCGTTGTCGGCGGTGACGATGCGCATGACACGAACCATGATGCTCGAGGTGCTGAGGCAGGACTACATCCGCACCGCCTGGGCCAAAGGGCTGCGCGAGGGCGTGGTCGTGATGCGCCATGCGGTTCGCAACGCGCTGATCCCGGTGGTCACGCTGATCGGGCTGCAAGCACCGCTGCTGATCGGTGGCGCGGTGATCATCGAGCAGATCTTCGTGCTGCCCGGCATGGGGCTGATGATGCTCGAAGCCGTGAACCAGCGCGACTATCCCGTCATCACCGGCGTGTTCCTGGTGGTCGGGATCGCGGTGATGTTGATCAATCTGGTGGTGGACCTGAGTTACGGTCTGCTCGATCCCCGGGTGAGACACCAATGAGTTCAAACGCCGAGCCCGTCTCGACAGATCTACCAAAGGCCAGAGGCCCGGTGAGTGTGTTCTTCTCGCGACTGCTGCGCGAGAAACCGGTCGGCGCAGCTGCCGCGTTTGTGTTCCTGCTGTTCGTGTTCTGCGGCATCTTCGCGGACCTGTTGGCGCCCTATGGCTTCAACGAGATCAGCATGCTCGAGCGTCTCAAGGCGCCAAGCTTCAAACATCTGTTCGGCACCGACAACCTCGGCCGCGACATGTTCTCGCGCTGTCTTTACGGCGCGCAGTTGTCGGTGATCATCGGCCTGTCGGCCGCGGCATTGGCGACCATCATCTCGGTGGTGATCGGCACGCTAACGGGTTATCTGGGCGGTCGATTCGACATGGTGGTGCAACGCTTCGTCGACGCCTACATGTCGTTCCCGGAGTTGGTGATCCTGATCGCGGTGGTCTCGGTGGTCGGCCCGGGCATGCTGCAGATCATCGGCGTGCTGAGCCTGGTGCTGGGCATAGGCGGGTCTCGCATCATCCGCAGCGCGGTGATCTCGGCACGCGAAAACATGTACGTGCACGCAGCGCAATCCATCGGCTCCTCCACCAGCCGGGTGTTGTGGCGCCATCTGCTGCCCAACATCATGCCGCCGATCATCGTGCTGTTCACCACCCGGGTCGGCGCGGTGATCCTGATCGAGTCGGGGCTGTCATTCCTAGGTCTGGGCGTGCCGCCGCCGGCACCTACCTGGGGTGGCCTGCTGTCGGGCAGCGGGCGCACCTACATGTTCCAAGGCCCTTGGCTGGCGCTCGCGCCTGGCCTGTGCCTGACGGCTGTCGTCTACGCCACCAATGTGTTCGGTGACGCGCTGCGTGACCTGCTGGATCCCCGGATGCGCGGCTCAAAGTGAGCGCGCTTTTGAAAATGCGATGCGGCCACATCCAGCCCTTCGCCTGACCTTCCCCCTGATCGGAAACGGAGTTGACCCCCCTATGAACACCCTCAAAACCCATCGCACCATCAAGGCTGTCGCGCTGGCAGGACTGCTAGGTGTGGCGTCGCTGGGCGCGCTCGCGCAGGCTGAGAAGCCACAGCTCGGCGGCACGCTCAACATCGGCATGATCTACCTGACGCTGTCGCCGCTGAGCTGGGACCCGGCCGACTGGACCTGGAAGTACAACCAGGACACCGGCCTGACGACCGAAACCCTGTTCTCAGCCGACCTGTCCAAAGCGGTCAGCCGAGGCGGCAAGCACACCTTCGTCGCCGACTCCTGGCTGCCTTCTGACGCGATCCGCGGCGAGCTGGCCGAGACCTGGAAGATGTCGACCGACAAGCCGCTGCGCCTGGACATCAACCTGCGCAAGGGCGTGATGTTCCCTGACAAGCCCGGCGTGATGAAGTCACGCGAGTTGGTGGCCGAAGACGTGGTCTACAGCTACAACCGGCTCGACAAGAGCCCGAAGAAGATCCCGACCTATTTTGACCATGTCGAGAAGGTCGAGACCACCGGCAAGCATTCGCTGCGCTTCACCTTCAAGAACTACTTCTCCGAGTGGGACTACCGCTTCGGCTGGGGCTACTACTCGGCGATCGTTCCCAAGGAAGTCAGCGATGCTGGCGCCGGCAACTGGAAGAACCTGAACGGCACCGGCCCGTTCATGCTGGCCGACTATGTCCAGGGCAACGCCGTCACCTTCACCAAGAACAACCTGTACTGGGACAAGGAGAAAATCGGCGGCCAGTCCTACAAGCTGCCATTCGTCGACAAGATCATCTACCGCACGATCAAGGACGAGTCGGCTTACCTCACCGCGCTGCGTACCGCCAAGCTCGACTTGCTCGAAGGCGTGCGTTGGAGCGCGGTCGAAGAGCTCAAGAAGAACGCACCGGCGCTGAAGTGGAAGCGCTGGGTCAACACCGGCGGCACCTTCGTCGCGATGCGGGTCGACACCAAGCCTTTCGACGACATCCGGGTTCGACGCGCACTCAACATGGCCGTCAACAAGCAAGAGATCGTGTCCTCGTACTACGGCGGCAATGCGGTGCTGTTCGGCTACCCGATGCACCCGGACTACACCGGCTACTACGAGCCGCTGGACCAGATGCCGATCGCCGCGCAAGAGTTGTTCAAGTACAACCCGGAGAAAGCCAAGGCTTTGCTCGCCGAGGCCGGTTTCCCCAAGGGCTTCACATTCAAGACCCAGGTCTGCTCCTGCAGCCCAGACCACATGGACTTGCTGCCACTGGTCGCGGCCTACCTCGAGAAGGTCGGCGTGAAGATGGAAATCCAGCCGATGGAGTACGGCGCTTTCCTGTCAGCGATGACGACCAAGACCAATGCGCCCGGCTACCTGATGCAGAACGGCCACACCAACCCGACGACCAGCATCCGCAAGAGCTTTGTCACCAAGCAGACCTGGAACCCGTCGCAGTACTCTGACCCCGAACTCGACAAGCGCATGGCAGAGACCTACGCCGAGCCCGACGAAGGCAAGCGCCAACTGCTGGTCAAACTGATGACACGCGACATTGTCGAAAAAGCGCCTTACATCTGGCTGCCCACGCCTCACGTCTACACCGCCTGGTGGCCGTGGATCAAGAACTATGACGGCGAACTGCGTGCCGGTTCCGAGCGTCCCGCCCCGATCCATGCCCGCATGTGGCTGGACCAGACGATGAAAAAGAAAATGGGTTTCTGAACTCCACCGGGCCGCCTACGGGCGGCCTGGCAGGAACCCCGCCTCCACAATGAAAGCTTCTCCATGACTCTCAGTCCACACCAGGGCGCTGTCGCTCGCACCTTGAGCCTGGCCGCACTGTTGGCCGTCTCGACACCCGCTGCGCTGGCCCAGGCACCGCAGTACGGCGGCACGCTCAACATCGGCCACCACCATGTGACGCTGTCGCCGCTGTCCTGGGACCCAGCCGACTGGACCTGGAAGTACAACCAGGACACCGGTCTGGCGACCGAGACGCTGTTCGCCGCCGATCTGAGCAAGTCGCAAGGTCGAGGCGGCAAGCACCGCTTCATCTCGGATGCCTGGCTGCCCACGGATGCGATACGCGGTGAGCTGGCCGAAAACTGGAAGTGGTCTGAGAATCCGCTGCGACTCGACATCAACCTGCGCAAGGGCGTGATGTTCCCGGCCCGGGCTGGCGTGATGGCCTCGCGCGAGATGGTCGCCGACGACGTGGTCTACAGCTACAACCGGCTTGACAAGAGCCCGAAGAAGATTCCAACCTATTTCGACCATGTCGACAAGGTCGAGACCACCGGCAAGCATTCGCTGCGCTTCACCTTCAAGAACTACTTCTCCGAGTGGGATTACCGCTTCGGCTGGGGCTACTACTCAGCGATCGTTCCCAAGGAAGTCAGCGACGCTGGCGCCGGCAATTGGAAGAACCTGAACGGCACCGGCCCGTTCACGCTGACCGACGTGGTGATGGGCAGTGCCGTCACCTTCACGAAGAACGATCTGTACTGGGACAAGGAGAAGATCGGCGGCCAGTCCTACAAGCTGCCTTTTGTCGACAAGATCATCTACCGCACGATCAAGGACGAAGCGAGCTTCTTGACCGCGCTGCGCACCGCCAAGCTCGACGTGCTCGAGAACATCCGCTGGAGCGCGGTCGAAGAGCTCAAGAAGAACGCGCCGGCGCTGAAGTGGAAGCAGCGGGTTCACACCTTCGGCACCTTTTTGGCAATGCGGGTCGACACCAAGCC
>CAMCTC010000148.1 GCA_945878355.1 Bordetella parapertussis
GATTCTGTGATCGCCAGCTGGGCGCCTTTGCATCACGACACCAGAAACTCCGCGCCGAGATGACCCACCTTCACGTAGATCAGCGCACCTTCCGGCCCGGTGAATGGCGTGTGCCGGCTCCAGCGCGGGCTGCGCAGCCATGTGCCCGCTTCATAGTTGCCACCCTCGTCGCTGAAGATGCCATCCAGTGGCAGCCCTTCGCCACGACCGCAATGCTGCCGCCCGGGCCGGCACCGCCATGCCGACGTCCCGATCCGATCCAACTGGGTGCGCCCGCGCACTGCGGGACGAGTTCGCTCAGCCGCCCTTACGAGGCTTGCCGCCGGGTGTTCTGGCAGCGCTACGCACCGGTTTCGTGGCGGGTGGGTCACTGGAGGGCGCGGGTAACTTGTCGTGGGTCCAGTTCACTGCATGACGAAGCGACTTCAGCGCTTTGCTGGTTGCAAGCGCCGTACCGGTGCGCAGCTGCTCACCGGTGGGCGTGATTTGCTGCGCCCAGTCAGCGGCCTTGGTGGCCGACTGCCGCAGGCGTACGGCGGTGTCGCCAGCATGCGACCTGGCTTTGAGCCATGCCTTGCTCCATTCGCCCGCCGGAGCGGTGGACAGCGTGGTCATGACCAGGGCCAAGGTAACTTCCTCTTGCGCCGTCAGTTCGCCGCTGGCCTCAAGCATTTGGCGCAAGAACTGCGATAACTCGTCAGCAATGGCGAGGTGGTTGCAGTCAGGGTTGGCATGCAGAAAGTCAGCGAGTTCCTTGGCCATGGCCTCGATGTTGCCGTGCATCACTTCCGGTTCGATCGCCCGGATGCCCTGCGTCACGAACTCGCGATTCAGCCCCCACTCATCTACCAGGTGAGAGGTCAGGAACTCCCTCTCCTGCGGATCCACCTGACCGTCCACTGCCGCAAGCCGAAGCGCCACTGGCGCCATCAGGTCGAACATGCCCAGGCCCAGCGTGTCGAGGGGAGTGTTCAGGAACTTCGGGATCTCTATGACCCGGCTGCCCTTGGCATTGCCGAGTAGCCGGTACAAGCCGTAGCACGCGCCACCCGAGGCCAGCGCTGCAAAGGCCACCCAGCCTATGGGTGTGACGGCGGTCCCGATACCCAGCAAGCCCAACAGACCGGTTGGCGCGAAAAACGTGGATGCCACTGCGCTCGAACTGGCGATGGCTGCACCTGTTCCTGCTGCCCCTGCCACATCCCAAAGCTCACGGCCGCGGTTGATCGTGCGCAGCGACGCATAGGCGTTCTCGCCGATCATCAGCCTCGCCTTGAAGCGCAGCGGGTCGGTGACAACTTCCTCAATGTCATCCAGCAGTGCCTTCGGGCCGGGTGACGAGGGGGGCTGTGTCATGCAGCCAGCCCGGAAAACTCTGCGGCAAAGTCACGCACACGCGCCTCGAGGTCAGAGGACTGGAAGTCCACCGCGCCGCCGACGAGGATGCCCAGCGCCAGGGCCAGCGGCCCGAGTACCGATGTCAGGGCTAGGCCGATGAAGGGCACCATGGAGATCAGCGCGGTCACCACCACGGCTATCAGGGCAGCAAACCCCATGTGGGGAAACACTCGCACCAACGACAACACGAAGTCGATGATCTTTCGCCCGACCCGCATCACCGCCTGGCCCACGCGGGTGGCCAGCTTGAGAAGATCGGCCAACAGGGCCTTGGCATCGGCTGATACTGACAGCGACTCGATCTGCCGCAGCATCTGTGAATCGCTGCGCTCAGTGGAGTTGATGAACGCCACCAACTCGGGTGAAGCCACCACATTCACGCCCGAAACTTCTTCTTTCGCCACCAATCATTCCTCCCAGTTCTTAAGCCATGCAATTAGTTTGTTAGAAATCTTCGGTAGCATATTGCCTGATCACCTGCTCCGCGTTCAAGGGTTGGTCGATCTGCGGCTGCCACCGACGGCTGCTACTTGGAGCTGATGTGTACCCACGGCCTCGGTCCTCTCCGGGCACTCGCGACGGGCCGCTTCATGGCATTTCATCTCGTCGATCTTGCCCCGCAAGCCCCGCATCGCGGACCGTCGTCCCGACAGTGAACTTGACTTGCCGTTCGCTCGAGCGAACAGAGGACACGACCACGGCCGGGTTGCCGTCCGGATACTTGCTCGACTTGGCGCCGAGCTAGACAGTGACCGAACCGATCTCGACAGTGGGTACGCTCATCGTCAGTCTCCGCGGTACTGCGGCGGCCGCTTCTCGAGGAACGAGGCAACACCCTCGGCGTAGTCACCCGAGGTCTGCGCGAGCAGGTACTGGTCGCGGTCCATGACCGAGGTCGCGCGCGCCATCGCATTCGCGTAGGCGTTGATGCCGCTCTTGCACATGCGCAACTGCACCGGCGGCATCGCGGCCGCCCGCCGGGCCAGGGTCATGGCCTGGTCGAAGGCCTGGCCTCGGGCGGTCTTGTACTGGACGAAGCCCCAGTCGTGAGCCGAATCGAGATCGACCTTCTCGGCCAGCACCACCATCTGCTTGGCCCGCGCCGGACCGACGAGGTTGACGATGCGCGGCACCGAGCCCCAACTCATGTTCATGCCGCGCTCGATTTCGGGTATGTAGAAGCGCGCGCCTTCGCCCGCCACACGAACGTCGAAAGCCACCGCCAGCGCGGTGCCGCCGCCGACGCACCAGCCCTCGACCGCCACGAAGGTCATCGCTTCGATGTCCTCCCAGGCTGCACACAGCCGGGGACCGAGCGCCTGCGCCTCGCGCCGTTCGGCCAAGCCCATCTTCGAGACGCGCTTGGCATCGCGCAGGTCGAAGCCCAGCGAGAACTTGTCGGCCGCTCCGGTCAGCACGACCGCCGACAGTTCACAGTCGCGCTCGAAGCTGCGCGCCACCTCGAGTAGCCCGCGCATGACCGCATGCGACAGCGCGTTGGCCTTGTCGCCGGCGTCGAAGCGCACGATCGCGATCCGTCCTTCGCGCGTCACGGTGATGCCCGCCTGCTTCCAGGCTTCGGTCTGGGCATCGTGGGACGCGCCCTGCACTGGTTGCTGATTCATGTTGCTGTCACCGACCTTTCGAACGTATTTCCATGCGTGCCCGACTGTGCCAGATTCGACGCCAATTCGCAGCGAGGCCCGGCCGGGGGTTTCATTTTCTGACTTCGCCAACCGCCCGGTCATGTGCTGGGCTGGCGGCGCCAACCCTTCTGCCCCGGCGTCAGGGTCAAGATGAGCGCTGCGGCTCGGCAAAGCCTGGTGCTGCTGGTTGCGTGCCGCGTTTTCAGGGCGCCGCCGCCAGGACCAGAACGAGCTCAGATCGAGATCTGATCGACAGCCAAGCGAGCCTTAGAGCGACGGAAAGCGAATCGCAGCTTGCGCGGGCAACTTGTACATGCATGTCACAAACAGCGGGCTGACGAGCCAGCTCTCCAGCCAGACCCGTACCGATCGCAGGTTCTGCGTTGCAAACCATCCCGGGTCCACCGAGGCGAACTGGCGGACAAATGGCATCACTGCCAAGTCGGTGGCGCAGGGCGTGGCGCCGCCCAGGCAGGGCGCCTCGTGCAGCCGAGCCTCTAGTGGTTGTAGCAGCACATCCAGCGCCCGGTCGCGGTGTGCGTCTGGCGTGAGGGACCCACTCGCGTAGCGCTGGGGGTACTTCCAGCGGTCCAGGTGACACTTGAAGTCGCCGTCGTTGCGTTGCACCAAGTCCAGGTTGGCAGGCGACTGCGCTCGCGCCCACCAGCCCTGCGGATCGGGCGCGGCCAGTGCCCAGCGCAGGATGTCCCAACTCTCCTCGATCACGCTGCCATCGGGCAACTGCAGCACGGGTACCGTAGCCTTGGGCGACAAGGCCAGCAAGCTTGCTGGCTTATCGCGCAAGCTGACCTCCACCGCCTCGAAGGCCCGCCCGGCCTGCAGCAGCGCCATCCGTGCGCGCATGGCGTACGGGCAGCGGCGAAAGGTGTAGAGCCGCGGCAACTGTGGACCTGGCAGGGTGGGTGGTGCGTGCGGTGTCAGGGTCGGTGAGTCCATGGGTAAGGTCGGTGCAGCTACACAGGTCAACCTGGACCGAGCCCACAGGTCGCTGGACGCAGGTTAAACGAATGGTCGCACCTCGCTGCCTGGCGCAGCGCTAGTGCGAGCTACACGGTAGCGTGCCCGGCGCGAGCCCTTGCCGATGCTTTCGCTGATCTTGCAAGCAAACATGGGTGGGGTTGCTGCCGGTGGCGGAGGTAGGCCTCATGCTGGCCGAACGACAGCTCCAGTTCCCCGTGACCAGCGACACTCGACCCACTGCTGACGTAGAGCCAGTGGATTTGGTCGCGGCAAACCGACCGTTCGATAGGCTCGATAGGCAATTGCATGATCTCCAGCAGCGACATTGCCAAGTGCCTGGTGCCCTCGCGCCGGGGCGCCTTCAAGTTCAGCACCACCTTACCGGCGGCGTTGCGTTACACCCGCACGTTGGCCAACGCCTGGTGGGTGATGTAGCGACACAGTTGTTTCAGCGCCTAGCGATCCTCAACGCCGGAGAGCGGCGTGCATGCTGCAACCCTGCATGTGCGCGCACAGCGTCTGGTTCAATCCCGTCTCCTTGGTTATTGAGCGCCCCAAGGCCGGCCGACGCCGGCCGCCCTTTGTGGGGATCAAGCAAAGTGGCCAAGCCACATTTGCTTGAGAGCATCCCAGGCCCCTGTCGGCGCCCGGCGTTCGCGGAGAAACGACCGAACTTGGGTCATTCCACAATGCGGAAAGTTTTGTTTCTCATGAGGCGTGAGGCCGGCCAGATCACCGAAGACGTGCGCAAGCACAACCTGCGCAACCCGGGCAAGGAAGTCGTCTTCCTCAACGTGGGCGGCGAGGCCAATGAATTCGTCGGCGAGAAGTGCCACTACTTCCATGTGCGCTTCAGCCCCTACGCCACGCTGCGCATGAAGGCGCTGATGGGCGTGATGCGCGCTGAGAGGGTGATGGGCGACGAGGTGTTCGCCATGAACCAGAACTACTCCTGGGGTCAGGACATCGAGAAGGCCACCATCGAATACGGCTCCAGCATGGGCTACAAGGTGGTCGACAAGGTGTTGCACGACCTGAACAAAGTGCAGGACTTCTCGCCCTACGTGGCCAAGATCGCGGCCAGCAAGGCCGACACCGTGGTCACCGGCAACTGGGGCAACGACCTGTTGCTGCTGATGAAGGCGGCCAAGTCGGCCGGCCTGAAGGCGCGCTTTGCCACCACCTTCCTCGACCAGCCCGGCAACATCGGCAACGCCGGCGAGACCGCACTGGGCCACTATGTGGTGCACAGCTTCAACGCAGAGGCGGCAGGTGCTGCCGGCGAGAAGTACGTCAACGACATCAAGGCCAAGACCGGGCAGGCGCCCACCTTCGTGATGCCCCACACCATCAACGGCATGCGGCTGGTGGGCGAAGCGCTCAAGGCCACCAAGGCCGAGGCCGGCAACTTCTCGGCCCGGGCCTTCATCCCGGCCTTGGTGGCGGCCAAGGCGTCCACCCCAATGGGCGACATCAGCATCCGCGCTGCCGACCACCAGGTGATCCTGCCGATGGTGGTGTCGGTGGTGTCTAAGGACGCCAAGTACAAGGTCGACGGCACCGACATGGGCTTCAAGCCGGTGAAGGTGATGAGCGGCCCCGAGGCCGCAGCGGCGGTGTTCGACAGCTGCAAGATGACCAAGCCCTCCTGAGCGGTCGCGCCAGCACCCGCTGCACGCCGCCAGTAATACGCTGTCAGAAGCTCGCCGTCACGCACCTATGGACCAGTTCGTCGTCTCGCTGCTCAATGGCTGCATCTACGGCCTGCTGCTGTTCATGGTGTCGGCCGGCCTCACCCTGATCTTCGGGATGATGGGCGTGCTGAACTTCGCCCATGCCAGCTTCTACATGCTGGGCGCGTACTTCGCCTTCACCTTGCAGCCCTACACCGGCTTCGTGGGCGCGCTGTTGCTGGCGCCGGTGCTGGTGGGGGTGCTGGGCGTGGTGGTGGAGCGCTTCTTCCTGCGGCGGGTGCACCAGCACGGCCATGCGCATGAGCTTCTGCTCACCTTCGGCCTGAGCTTCATCATCGGCGAGCTGGTCAAGCTGTTCTACGGCAACTACCCGGTGGAGTACCGCGTCCCGGCGTCGCTGGATTTCGCCGCCTTCCGCATCGGGGAGCTGAACTACCCGTTCTACCGCATGCTGATGGGTGGCGTGGCGATCGCCATGTTCGTGATGATCTTCCTGCTGCTCACTCGCACGCGGGTGGGCATCGTGGTGCGCTCGGCCATCTACCGCCCCCGCATGGCCGAGGCGCTGGGCCACAACGTGCCGCTGGTGTTCATGGGCGTGTTTGGTGCCGGCGCGGCGCTGGCGGGCTTGGCCGGGGCGGTGGCCGGTGCGTTCTACACCACCAACCCCAACATGGCGCTGGAGCTGGGCGTGATGGTGTTCGTGGTGGTGGTGGTGGGTGGCCTGGGATCTCTGGAAGGCGCCAACAGCCATGCTGTCGTCGCTGCTGATTGGCCTGGTCACCTCGTTCGCGGTGGGCATCGACCGCAGCCTGGTCGACCTGCTCGCGCTGGTGGGTCTGGGTGGCTGGGCGCAGGGGGTGGGCGGGCTGTTCACGCTCAAGTTGTCCAGCCTGGCGGCCACTCTGCCGTTTGCGCTGATGCTGCTGGTGCTGCTGCTGCGCCCGTCCGGCCTGATGGGCGACAAGACATGACGCGCGGACTGGGTGGCGCTGCGGCGCGCGGCATCGCGCTGCCGGGGTTGGTGGCGCTGCTGGCGGGCTTGGCGCTGTTGCTGGCGCTGCCGGCGCTGTTGTCGGCGTCGATGTTGAACGCCGCCATCCAGATGTTGATCGCGGCCTTGTTCGCCTGCGCCTTCAACCTGCTGTGCGGCCAGGGCGGCATGCTGTCGTTCGGACATTCGGCTTATTTCGGCGTGGGTGTGTTCGCCACGGTGCATGCGATGAACGCGCTGGCAGGCCAGGGCCTGCTGCCCACGCCGCTGCTGCCGGTGATGGGGGCACTGGCAGGCATGGTGTTCGGGGCCATCGCGGGCTGGTTTGCCACCCAGCGCACCGGCACCTACTTCGCCATGATCACCCTCGCCCTGGCCGAGCTGGTGCATGCGCTGGCGCCGCACATCAAGGGCGTGTTCGGTGGTGAATCGGGGGTGTCCGCCATGCGCATGCCGGCCTGGGGCTTCAGCTTCGGTGAGGGTCGCCATCTCTACTACATGACCCTGTTCTGGGTGCTGCTGGCGCTGCTGCTGCTTTACGGCTACACCCGCACGCCGCTGGGCCGGCTGACCCTGGGCCTGCGCGAGAACGGCCACCGGCTGCGCTTCCTGGGCTACAACACTCACCTGCTGGCGGTGCTGGTGTTCACCGTCTCGTCGATGTTCTCCGGCCTGGCCGGTGGCCTGCAGGCGGTCAACAACGAGCTGGGCAACTATGTGGTGTTCGATGCCCAGCTGTCGTCGTCCGTGGTGCTCAACAGCTACATCGGTGGTGTCAACATGTTCCTGGGGCCGGCCCTGGGCGCCGCGCTGATGACCTTTTTCGGCCTAGCGGTGTCAGACCTCACCCGCTCCTGGCTGCTCTACCAGGGCATCTTGTTCGTGGTGGTGATGCTGTTCATGCCCACTGGGCTGGCCGGGCTGGCGCAAACCTGGGCGCTGGCACGCCGGAGCTGCGGTGCGCGGCGCTTGCTGCCGCTGGTGGGCGCTTGGCTGGTGGCCCTGGCGCTGTTGAGCCTGGGCACGGTGTTTGCCATCGAGCTGCTGCAGCAACTGTTTTCCACCGACTACCGCGCCGGTGTGCAGGCGGGCGCGCCGTGGCCGACGGTCCGGCAATTCGGCCGGGCCTGGGCGCCTGGCGCCGTCACCACTTGGTTGGTGCCGGTGGTGTTGCTGGCCGCTGGCACGCCGCTGGCCCGCTGGGCCGGGCAGCGCTGGGCAGCTGCGCTGGATGCAGGCCAGGGTCAGGGCGCGCCACGATGACCGGCCCTATCCTGCAGCTGCTCCAGTTTTAAGCGTATTAAAGCGTTAAAAATTACGGTTATTTCAACATGCCGCAGGGTGCCAGACACCGTCCGCAATAGCTTCATTCAAGGTGGCGCGAGGGTGTTCAAGCCAAGCCATTAAAACACTGTGACAACTCCATCGTGGTGGCCATGAGTTTGGCATTGATCATGCCATTCGACTGCCATTGTGGGTAGTGCATTTGTAGCTAACCTTTCGGTGTGCTACTTTTTGTGGATGGCGAATGGCTTGAGCAATGGAATCGGAGAATCTTTTTTTGAGAGTCAACAGTGGCTGGATTACTGCTGTATGTTGAACCGTTTTCGAGCCTGCATGCCAGCGTACCCCACGCTACACCGCCAGGTTAGCTACACCTCTCAAATGCAGGTTGCCCTGACCGCTGGTCAGAAACTAAGCTTGTGGCTATGCAGGATTTTGAAAAGCAGCAGGCAGCAAACGACACCCTTCTTTTTCATGGAATTTCTTTTTGCTGGGCGGCTTGTTTCAAACGGCGCTTTTTCTGAGATCACCGCATGCTCCAGTGCAGGTCAGCGTTGCTTTTTTTTAAACAACGATTGTCATGTCAATAGCCTTTTGCCTCAGACCAATTGCAAAACACGGGATTGCTTGAGTTCGCCAAATGCATGCGCGCGCAGCACCAGGGCTTGAAACTCTTTGCTGCTGCCTGTGGTGTCTAAGTAATCGCTCATTTCGTCCAGAGACTGCGCGTAGTAAACGACCAAAAGGCGGGCCAAGTCGCCCGCAAACACAGGGACAACGCCCATCATGGGCGTGGCCGGACTCAAGGCCGCAATTTCGGGAAGCAAGGCAACCGCCTCTTTCAAATGCGCCCGTGCGACTTGGTACTCACGTTGCACGACGATGGGGTGCTTGGTTGGCTCACCGTACACCGTTCGCCAAACCTCGGGGCCTTGCCAGGTGGCGGCCCTGTCTGCATCGGCATCAGCGCGCAGTTGAATGTACAGGGGGTCTTTGGCCATTTTTTCGCTGGTTTGGGTGCCGTGCTTGAACGTGTCAAAGCTTCCGTAGACGTGAACACTGCCAGCGCCTTCGCCAAACAAAACGCGCGCAATGCGCACCCTGGCACCCGCCCGGGTCATGGCCTCGCCCAAGGCACTGATGCGTTGGTGGGCCAATTGTGATTTGCCCGAAATGGGCGTGGCGACTCTTCTGGAGATGATGGTCATGGTGCGGCTCCTTCAATGGGCTTGAGTTGAAACAGATGAATCAATCCATTTGAGTGCAACCGCCTTGGCAAAGGGTTGGCAAAAACTTGGTGTGGCCCAATCCAGGCCTGCAGTCAACCCCGCAACCAGCCCTGTAGTCAGCAAAACAGGCAGCGCTCGGCGCCTCTCAAAATCTGCCTAAACCGCACCGTACCCAACACCTGGCAAAACCCATGGAATGCTCGGGCGCAGCAGCGATCTCAAACTGTGCAGGCCATCAACTGGCTTCTTCGGCCCAGTTCAAAATGTCTTCTCGGCTGATCTTGCCAACCAGTTCGGGGTGGTCTTGCTCGACGTGATTCATCGTCGCCTCAACGAGCGCATCGTCGCTTTGCGCCTGAACCACCAGGCCACACTCGCAATTGATCACCTTGCTCATCGTTTTCCCCTTTAGAAGTTAGACCGTCACGCCAGCCGCTTATCATGCAACAACTGAACGCAAAAATTGATAAAAACGTAACCTGATTAGAAATGTGCCTCAGCCTGCGCTCTGACGAGCTTTTCCGGGATCGGCCCGCATCGCGAGACGTCGACGATGAGTCGCGCTATGAGCGTTCGCAGGTCGAATCGGCGGTTGAACCGGTAGGCGAAGGCAGCCAGGTAATGGCTTGCGTACTTGTTGTACTTCAACGAATGAAAAGCGCCGGCCAGCGTGGTCTTCAAGTTGCCGAGCACTGTGTTGACCCACTTGAACTGAGGCAGATCGCGGGGCTTGAGAGCACCGACGACAAGCGGCATGTGGCTACATCCAGCATCGGTCACCGCCGCGAAGCAGCCCAGCCCATCGCTGACCACCAAGGTACCCGGCTCCAGACTGGCTTTGGCCCAATTGCCAATGGCCGTCGAGGTGAAACCACTGACCAGGTTGAGCTTGA
>CAMCTC010000149.1 GCA_945878355.1 Bordetella parapertussis
GTGAGCAGCTTGCGCCTGCTGACCAAGAGCCTGCGCCCGCTGCCCGACAAGTTCCACGGCATGGCCGACCAGGAGCAGAAATACCGCCAGCGCTATGTCGACCTGATCGCCGACGAACAAGCCAGGCTGCGGTTTGTGGCGCGCAGCAAAGCGGTGAGCTCGATCCGCGGCTTCATGGTCGAGCACGGCTTCCTGGAGGTCGAGACGCCGATGCTGCACCCGATCCCGGGCGGCGCCAACGCCAAGCCGTTTGTGACGCACCACAACGCGCTAGACCAGCAGATGTTCCTGCGCATCGCGCCCGAGCTGTACCTCAAGCGCTTGGTCGTTGGCGGCTTTGAGCGGGTGTTCGAGATCAACCGCAGCTTCCGCAACGAAGGCATCTCGGTTCGGCACAACCCCGAATTCACGATGATGGAGTTCTACGCGGCGTACTGGAACCACCACGACTTGATGGACTTCACCGAGCAGCTGCTGCGCCATGCCGCGGTGTCGGCCACCGGGTCGGCCAGGATCAGCTACGCCGGCAAGCCGGTCGCGCTAGACGAGCCCTTCACCCGGCTGTCGGTTCGCGAGTCGCTGGTGCGCCACGCCGGGCTGAGCGATGCCGAGTCGGTCGACGCCGCAGTGCTGCACGCCAGGCTGCGCGCCAAAGGCGAAGAGCCGCCGGCGCACTGGGGCTTGAGCGCGCTGCAGTTCGGCCTGTTCGAAGCGGTGGTCGAGGAGCAACTCTGGCAACCCACATTCATCATCGACTACCCGGTCGAAGTCAGCCCTTTGGCCAGGGCGTCTGACGCGGACCCGACGGTCACCGAGCGCTTCGAGCTGTTCATCACCGGGCGCGAGTTCGGCAATGGTTTTTCAGAGCTCAACGACGCCGAGGACCAGGCCGCGCGATTCCAGTCCCAGGTCGCGAACAAGGACGCCGGCGACGAGGAGGCGATGTATTACGACGCCGATTTCATCCGCGCGCTCGAATACGGCATGCCGCCGACAGGGGGCTGCGGCGTCGGGCTGGACCGGCTGGTGATGCTGCTGACTGATAGCCCGAGCATTCGGGACGTTATCTTGTTCCCCGCACTGCGCCGCGAGGCCTGAGCCGCCGCCGAGGTTCGCGCATGATTCCGCGCATCGCATCGCTGCCGCTGATCCACCGCGACTGCTGGCGCGAACTGGGCGCTGCCACGCGTGACCGCGACCATGGCTTTCGCCGCATGGGGCTGGCCACGGTCGACCGCGACGCCGCCGACCTGCGAACCGTGGTGCTGCGCGAGGTGCAGGCCGAGCAGCGCCGGCTGCTGTTCTTCACCGACGCGCGATCGCCCAAAGTGGCCCAGATCAGGGCGCAACCCGCGGCCACGCTGATGGTGTGGTGCGAGCGTCTGGGCTGGCAGCTGCGGCTGCGGGTGCGCCTGGACGTCGAGACCGGCGGGCTGGCGGTGTCGTCGCGCTGGGCGCGGCTCAAGCTCACGCCCGCGGCGATGGACTACCTGTCGCCACTGCCGCCCGGCGCGCCGCTGGGCCAGGCCACGCCGGAGCGCGCGAGCCGGTCGCAATTTGCGGTCGTCAGCGCACAGGTGCAGTCCATCGACTGGCTGGAACTGCACGCCGACGGCCATCGCCGCGCTCTGTTCGATGCCAGCGGCCAAGGGCAGTGGCTCACGCCTTGAGCCGCACCCTGGTCAGCGGCCGACAGGCTCAGGCTTGCAGCGCTTGGGCGACCAGCTTGCGCATCGTCTCGGCCAGCGCGCGCCGGTCGGCATGGGCGCTGGCCTGTGGCAGCAGCAGGTCGACATGGACCACCAGACCGCGCGCCGTGGCCACCCGCCACAGGCTTTGCAGCAGCGTGGTGTCGCCGACATAGACCACCGCTGGGCTGAATCGATAGTGCGCGTCGGCAAATCGCAAGACCGCAGGCTGGATCGGCGTCGCGGTGGCGATCGCCGCCTGCAGCAGGTTGGCGTGGAAAGGCAACGGCTCCGGCCCTTCGCCGGTCGTGCCCTCGGGAAACACCGCCACCGTCTGCCCAGCGCTGAGCGCCTCGGCCACCGCATGCACCACCCGCAGCGCGTCTCGCTTGCGCTCGCGCTCGATGAACAGCGTGCCGGCACCGCGCACCAGCCAACCCAGCAGCGGCCATTGCAGCACGTCGGCCTTGGAGACGAAGCGCGCGTGCGGCACCGCAGCATGCAGCGCCGCGATGTCGAGCCACGACACATGGTTGGCCAGCAGCAAGCTCGCGCCGGGTCGCGGCGTGCCGCGCACGCGCAGGCCCACGCCCATCACCCGCAGCAAACCGGCAGACCACCAGCCGATGCGGGCCTGGCGGCCAGCAGCGTCCAGCGACGGAAACCGCAGCGCCATCACCGCCATGCCGTGGCAAAGGTGCAGCCCGACGCGGGCGATGCGCCACGACGCCAGCAAGGCCGAAAGCAGCGCCAACATCCGCAACATCATCCTCGCCATCACCAGCGGCTGAGCCGAAGCATCAGGCGAGCGAGGCTTCGTAAGCCACCGTGCCCGCCACCAGCGTCGCGCGGACCCGACCGGGCAGCGCGAAACCGGTGGCCTCGAACGCGAACGGCGTGTGCTTGCCCTGGCTGGCCAGGTCTTGCGGCGTCACGCGCCAGGTCGCGTCGGGGTCGAAGATGCACAGGTCCGCCACCCCGCCCGCGACCAACTGACCCGCAGACGACGACAGCGAGCCCAGCGATTCACCCAGCACCCGCACCGGGTCGCTGGTGACGCGCGCCAGCGTCGTGGCGAGCGACAAGCCGCTGTCCGATCCCCACTTGAGCGCCAGGCTCAGCAGCAGTTCCAGGCCCGTGGCACCGGGCTCGGCCTCGCCAAAAGGCAGGTTCTTGGCGTCTTCGTCGACCGGCGTGTGGTCGGAGACCAGCGCGTCTATCGTGCCGTCGGCCAGCGCGGCGCGCAGCGCGGCGCGGTCAGCGCCCTGGCGCAGCGGCGGCGTCAGCCGCATCGCCGGGTTGAAGAAGCCGATGTCGACGTCGGTCAGGTGCAGCGAGTTGATCGATACGTCGGCCGTGAGCGGCAGCCCCTCGGCCTTGGCCGCACGGAGCAAGGCCACGCCAGCCGCCGACGACAAGCGGCACAGGTGAACGCGGGCGCCGGTGCTGCGCACCAGTTCGATGATGGTCAACATCGCGATGGTCTCGGCTGCCACCGGCACGCCCGACAGACCCAGGCGCGTGGCGACCGCGCCGCTGGCGGCAACGCCCTTGCCCAGCCAGCCGTCCTGCGGCCGCAGCCACACCGTGTAGCCAAAGGTGGCGGCGTACTGCAGCGCGCGCTGCAGCGCCAAGGTGTCGAAGATCGGCACCTCGGCTTGCGAGAAGCCAACGCAGCCGGCCTCGGTCAGCTCGGCCATCTCGGTCAGCACTTCGCCGGCCAGGCCGCGGGTCAGCGCGCCGAGCGGAAACAGCCGGCACAACGAGAGCTTGCGGGCGCGGAACTTGAGCATCTCCACCAGTCCGGGCTCGTCGAGCGTCGGGTCGGTGTCGGGCTGGCAGACCAGGCTGGTGACGCCGCCGGCGGCCGCCGCATTGAGCTCGCTCTCGAGCATGCCCTCGTGTTCGTGGCCGGGCTCGCGCAGCCGCGCGGCCAAGTCGACCAGACCGGGGGCGACGATGCAGCCGGTCGCGTCGATCACCCGCACCGGTTGGAAATCGGCCGGCACCCGGCCCAGCGTGAGGATGCGGCCGGCGGCGATCGCCACGTCGCCGGGTTCGTCGCGGCCTGAAGCAGGGTCGATCAGCCGGCCGTTCCTGATGAGTATCTTCATGCTTCGTTGCCCGAAATGATCGACATCACCGCCATTCGCACAGCGATGCCGAAAGTCACCTGCGGCAGGATCACGCTGTGGCTGCCGTCGGCCACCGCCGAGTCGATCTCGACGCCGCGGTTGATAGGCCCCGGGTGCATCACGATCGCATCGGGCTTGGCCAGCCTGAGCTTGTCTTCGGTCAGCCCATAGTGCTTGAAGAACTCGCCGGCACTGGGCAGCATCGCGCCGCTCATGCGTTCGTTCTGCAACCGCAGCATGATGATCACGTCGGCGCCGCGTATGCCTTCGGCCATGTCGTGGCAGACCCGCACGCCCATGCCCTGGAAATCACCCGGCACCAGCGTCTTGGGGCCGACCGCGCGGATGTCGGGCACGCCCAGCGTGGTCAGCGCATGGATGTCGGAGCGCGCGACCCGCGAGTGCACGATGTCGCCAACGATGGCCACCGACAGCTGGGTGAAGTCCTGCTTGTAATGCCGGATCGTGTACATGTCGAGCAGGCCCTGGGTCGGGTGCGCATGGCGCCCGTCGCCGGCGTTGACCACATGCACATGCGGCGCGCAGTGCTGGGCGATCAGGTAAGGCGCACCGCTCTCGCTGTGGCGAACGACGAACATGTCGGCGTGCATCGCCGACAGGTTGGCGATGGTGTCGAGCAGGCTCTCACCCTTGGCCGCGCTGCTCTTGGCGATGTCGAGGTTGATCACATCGGCCGACAGCCGCTTGGCGGCGATCTCGAAAGTGGTGCGGGTGCGGGTCGAGTTCTCGAAGAACAGGTTGAACACGCTCTTGCCCCGCAGCAGCGGCACCTTCTTGACCTCGCGGTCATTGACCGACAGAAAAGTGCCTGCGGTGTCGAGAATCTGCGTGACGACCTCGCGCGGCAAGCCCTCGATCGACAACAGATGGATCAGTTCGCCTTGCCGGTTGAGCTGGGGGTTGCGCTTGTGCAGCATGTCAGGCTTGTCCCTGGACCGAGAAAGTGAATCGCCCGCTGTCGGCGCGCGCCAGCGACAACTTCTGCGTGGCCGGCAACACGATCTTGGCGGCGGCAAAAGCCGGCTGTATCGGCAGCTCGCGCCCGCCGCGGTCGACCAGCACCGCCAGCGTCACGCTGGCCGGACGGCCGAAGTCGAACAGCTCGTTGAGCACCGCGCGGATTGTTCGACCGGTGAACAGCACGTCGTCTAGCAGCAGGATGTGGGCACCGTCGACGGCGAAAGGAATCTTGGTCGCGTCGGTACCACTGGCCATGCCACGGGCCGAGAAATCGTCGCGGTGCAGCGTGCTCGAGATCACCGCCGGCCGACCTGAGGACGCCAGCTCGGGCAGGTCGGCGACCAGCCGCTCGGCCAGCCAAGCGCCGCCCGACCAGATGCCCATCACCACCATGTCGGGCCGCCACAGGCTGCGCACGCCGCTGCGCAGCTCAGCGTACAGGGCTTCGGCGTCGAGGGTCAGGCTGCTCATGGCAAGCTCCTGAAGAATTGGTCTAGGATCACGCAGGCCGATGCGGCGTCGACATCGGCGGCGCCGGAACGGATCGCCTCGGTCGTGCTGTAGCGCTCGTCGACCTCGTGAACGGTCAGGTGGTAGCGACCGCGCAGCTGACGGCCGAAGCGCTGTGCCAGCCGGGTGTTGTCGTGCGGCGCGCCGTCCGGATGGCAGGGCACGCCGAGCACCAGCGCGTCGGGCTGCCATTCGGCGATCAACCTCGTGATCGGCTCAAAGCGTGCGTCGCCCTCGGCCGCGACGCTGCCCAGTGGACTGGCTTCGCGCAACAAGCTGTTGCCCACAGCCACGCCGGTGCGACGGGTGCCGAAGTCAAACGCGAGGAAGGTGCGCAGCGCAGCCGGCCTGCTCAGGCTGGCGGTCACGCGTGCCCCGCCTCCTGGCTGAGCATTCGCGGGTCGAAGCCCAGCAGCGCGACCGCGCGGTCGTAGCGCTGCTCGACCGGGGTGTCGAAGATGATGTCGGGGGTGGCGTCGACGGTGAGCCAGCCGTTGCGGCCCAGTTCTTCCTCGAGCTGACCCGCAGCCCAGCCGCTGTAGCCCAGCGTGACGAGCAAGCGCTTGGGGCCGGCGCCCGCCGACAAGGCCTCGAGCACGTCCTTGCTGGTCGTCATCTCCAACCCGCCGGGGATAGACAGCGTGCTGCTGTAAGGGCTGTGCGCATCGCCGATGCGCTCGTGCAGCACAAAACCACGCTCGGTCTGCACCGGGCCGCCGAAATACACCGGCTGGTCGGCCAGCGCCGGCGAGTCGAGGCTGAGCTCGACTTTGGCAAACAGGTTCTTGAGCTTGATGTCAATCGGCTTGTTGATCACCAGCCCGAGCGCGCCGTTCTCGGTGTGCTCGCACAGGTAGATCACCGCGCCTGTGAAATTGTCGTCGCCCATGCCGGGCATCGCGATCAGGAACTGGTTGCTGAGGTTCATGCGGCCCTTGGACATGCAGAGATTCTAATGATCGGGGACACTCGCCAAGTGCAGCACGATCACCACCCTCCCCTGTCCAGCGCGCTGGTCTGGTTCCGCCGCGACCTGCGCGCCGACGACCACGCCGCCTTGAGCCTGGCGCTGCAGGCCGCGCGCCAGGTCTGGTGCGCTTTCGTCTTCGACCGCGCGATCCTGGACAGCTTGCCGCGCGCCGACCGGCGGGTCGAGTTCATCCGCGACAGTCTGGTCGATCTCGACGCGCAGCTGCGCAGCCTGGGCTTGGCGCACGGCGTGGCGGGGGTCGGGTTGATCGTTCGCCACGGCGATGTGCAGGCGCTGCTGCCGGCGCTGGCCGTGCAGCTCGGCGTGCAAGCGGTCTACGCCAACCACGACGACGAGCCCAGCGCGCTGTCGCGCGACGCCCAGGTGCGCGGCAGGCTGGCCGAGGCCGGCATCGCGCTGCACTGTGGCAAGGACCATGTGGTGTTCGAGCGCAGCGAGTTGCTCACTGCCACGGGCAGCCCGTACAGCGTGTTCACGCCTTACAAGAACGCCTGGCTGCGCAAGATCGCGCCCGAGACCGTCAAGCCCTGGCCGGTGGCGCGCCATGCCAGCGCGCTGGCGGCCGTGCCAGCGCCGTCACCGGTGCCCACGCTGGCCGAGATCGGCTTTGAGCCGACCAATCTGCACCAGCTCAAGCTGCCCACCGGCAGCACCGGCGCGCACGAGTTGCTCGACGATTTTCTCGACCGCATCGACGACTACGGCCAGACGCGCGATTTCCCAGCGGTCAAGGGCCCGAGCTACCTGTCGACCCATCTGCGCTTCGGCACGGTCTCGATACGCAAGCTCGCGCGAGAGGCCTGGCAGCGCATGCAAGCCGGCTCGCGCGGCGCCGAGGTCTGGCTGTCGGAGCTGATCTGGCGCGATTTCTACCACCAGATCCTGCACCACCATCCGCGAGTCGTCAGCCACTGCTTCAAGCCGGCCTACGACGCGATCAAGTGGGAACATGGCCAGCATGCGGACGCGTTGTTCTCGGCCTGGTGCGAAGGCCGCACAGGCTACCCGCTGGTCGACGCGGCGATGCTGCAGATCGCGCAGACTGGCTACATGCACAACCGGCTGCGCATGGTGGTCGCGAGCTTTCTGACCAAGGACCTGGGGCTGGACTGGCGCCGCGGCGAAGCGTATTTCGCGACCCACCTGAACGATTTCGACCTCGCCGCGAACAACGGCGGCTGGCAATGGGCGGCGTCGACCGGCTGCGACGCGCAGCCGTATTTCCGCATCTTCAACCCGGTGGCGCAAAGCGAACGCTTCGACGCCGCGGGCCGGTTCATCCGCCGCTACCTGCCCCAGCTCGCTGGGCTGCCCGACAAGCAGATCCACGCCCCTTGGCTGGCGCGCCCGATCGAGCTGGCGGCGGCGGGCCTCGTGCTAGGCCGCGACTACCCCGAACCGGTGGTCGCGCACGATGTGGCCAGAACTCGCACGCTGGCGCGCTACGCGGTGGTCAAGGCCGCCTGAGGCCGATCGTCCGGCCGTTCGTCCGGTATGCCGCGCGCCATTCGCGCCATCCGCGCCTGTTGCACCAGCGTGTCTTCGGTCGACTGCAGCGTACGCTGCAAGCTGCGCTGGAGCGCAGCCAAATCGACGACCGACTCGGCCACCATCCGGGTGATTTCCTGAATGCGGGTGTCGCTGTCCAGCGGGTCGACAGCTAGCGCCGCAGCACGGCCAGCGTCGGCCAGGCTGTCGGTCTCGGGGTCGATCTCGGGGTCGATCTCGGGGTCGATCTCGCGGTCGACCTCGTTGTCGATATCGCTGTTGGCCTGCCACTCGATGCCGCGCAACTGCGCCTGCAAGCGATCGAGGTTCTCGCCCACCTCGCCCAGCCCGCGCTTGAGCAGGCCGACATCGGATTCGATCCGGGACCGGGCGGTACTCAGCGCCCCAAGGCCGGCCGTAGCCGGCAGTCCCCCGTGGGGATCAAGCAAAGTGGCAAAGCCACATTTGTTTGAGAGCTCGCCGGCCGGGTTGACCTGTCCGCTGGGATCGCTGGCGGACGCCGGGCCGGTCTGCGCAGCACGATCGGCCGCGGGTTCCAATGTCGGCTCGGGTGCCATCGCGTCAGGCGGCGAACCCCAGAGGTCGAGGTCGCTGGCCAGCGGCAGATCGGGCAAGCGCTCGAGCAGGCTTTGAAGTCCTGGCAGCCCGGGCGCCGGCGGGTCGGTTGGCGCCAACCCGTCGAGCCAGGGCTCGGCCGCCAAGTCCGCACCGGGAGCAGGCACCTGAGGGTTCGCCAGCGCGTCGGCAGCCGCGACCAGCGTGTCGGCGTGAAATGGGCCCGCTTCGCCAGCGGCGAAGGCCTGGACCCAGGCTTCAATGCTGTCGCAGGCCTCGTGGACGAAAACCTGGAGTGCCGGCTCCGCCTGGGCCGCAGGTTCACCCAAGCGGACATTGAGCAACGGCTCGCAGGCCCAGGCGGCCCATGCCAGCGCGTCGAGCCCGACCATGCGCGCGCTGGCTTTGAGGCTGTGGAAAGCGCGGCGCAGGCCTTGCAGCGCAGCGATGTCGTCGGCCCGCACCCCCAGGTCAGCCAGCGCCTTGCGCGCGGACTCGATCACCTCGCGGGCTTCGTCGAGAAAGACCTCGCGCATCTCGGGATAAGCCTGCAAGTCGGTCGACAGGGCGCCATCGACGTCGGCCCAGGTCGTGCCGGTGCGAGGCTGCGCCGCCGCCAGGCTGCCGGTCTCGGGATCGAAGCGGAACAGCGAATTGGCCCACTGCGGCTGCACGTTGACCATGTCGATCAGACAGCCCAGCGCCCCCAGCTTGTCGGCCAGGCACTCGAAGTCATCGCTGGCGTGCTGCGCGCCGGACTCGGCACTGACCAGCGCCACCACCTCGTCGCGCAGGTGCTGCACCGCCTGAGACGCCTGGTCCAAGCCCAGCATCGACAGCACGCCGAGCATCGCCGAGAGCTGAGCCGGCACCGGGTCGATCCATTCGCGCCGGCTTGGGTCGCGAAAGTACAGGTCGACCCCATGCTCGACCTCGAACAAGGCCGATCTCAATTCCTGGACCACGGCGCCCAGGGTCTGGCGCTCAGAGTCCCGGCGGTAGAGCGCTTCCATCCATTGTTCGAGGCCGCCCGGGTCCTGGTCCGCGCGCACTTGGCCCGCGCGCGCCTGGTCGACACGCAGCGCGAGGCGCCGGATTCGCTCGGTACCAGCGAGCTCGTCGGCGGCCTCGACATTGCCGTCGTCGACCGCAGCTTCCAGGAACAGCAGCGCGGTGGCCACTTCCCTCACCAGCAGGGCCGGCGGCGCGGCGCCACAGGCCACGGTGTCGGCGGCAGCGCGTTGCAGCGCATCGCCCAGCATGCTGCCCTCGGCGTACAGGCTTGCGAGCGAATCACTGACCAGGCCGAAGCGCTCGATCAAGCCGGCCAGGCGCGACAGGTCGCCACCGGCCACCGCCGACCATCGCGACTTGGCGGCGGCCACGCGCCTGCGGACCCGCGCCAGCCAGGCCGGGTCGAAGCGGCCCAGCCTGGCCTGTTCGTAGTCCACCGCCAAGCTGGCCACCAGCCCATGGCCGTGGCGAACTGCGGCCAACCGCGATCCGGCAGGCACAGCCTCGCTGCTGACCGCTTGGCTGCAAAAAAACAGCAGGTCGCGCGCCAGACGCTCGGAGGGCTCGGCCTGCTCGCCGGCGCGCAGCTGGGCCAGCAGCCTGGAGCC
>CAMCTC010000150.1 GCA_945878355.1 Bordetella parapertussis
GACAAGGGCTTGGTCGTGCTCGGTTTCCCGTCCAACGACTTTGGCACCCAGGAGCCGGGCAGCAACAAGGAGATCGCCGAGTTCTGCGAGAACACCTTCAACGTCAAGTTCCCGATGTTTGCCAAGTCCAGCGTGAAGTCAGGCAAGCCTGACATCAACCCGCTGTTTGCCGAGCTCGCGAAGAAGACCGGGAGCACGCCGAAGTGGAATTTCCACAAATACCTGATCTCGCGCGACGGCGGCGAGGTGCAGAGCTTTGGCTCGATGACCGACCCCGGAGGCCGCACGTTCACCCAGGAAGTCGAGCGCCTCCTGGCCAAGCGCTGAACCTATGCCGCATCCCCGGACCCCGAGCATGGGGCAGGCCGCCGGCGCCGATGCTGCGGCACCCCTGCTGTCATTCTTGCGCCAGCAAGAGCGGGTTGTCGTGCTCGGGCCGTCATCGCAACGGCGTGTGGCTGTCATTGGCTCAGGCATCGCCGGCTTGTCTGCGGCCTGGAGCTTGAGCGCGCACGCGCGGGTCACGCTGTTTGAGGCGGCAGACTATTTCGGTGGGCACACCCACACGGTCGATGTCGAGCTGCAAGGGCAACGCCACGGCGTCGATACTGGCTTTCTGGTCTTCAACGAGCGCACTTATCCGCTGTTGATCGCACTGTTCGAGCAACTCGGCGTCGATGTGGCGGCCAGCGAGATGTCGTTTTCGGTACAACTACCCGAGCAACGCATCGAGTGGAGCGGCACCGACATCAACGGTGTCTTTGCCCAGCGAGCCAATTTGCTGCGGCCGCGCTTCTGGGGCATGCTCGCCGACCTGCTGCGATTCAATCGCTTGTGCACGGCGCTCGCCAGCCGCGGCGAAGAAGCCTCGCTAGCGCAGCCGATCGGCGATTTCTTGCGCGAGCAGCGATTTGGCCCGGCGTTCACCGACTGGTATTTGCTGCCCATGGTCGCGTGCATCTGGTCCTGCCCGACAGCGCAGATGCTCAGTTTCCCGATCAGCACCTTGATCCGCTTCTGCCACAACCACGGCTTGCTGCAGATCAGCGACCGCCCGCAGTGGTTCACTGTGCGTGGCGGCGCTCGCCGCTATGTCGAAAAATTGCTGCCACGCATCGCTGACAAGCGGTTGGCCACGCCGGTGACATCGGTGCGGCGTCTGCCGCAAGGCGTGCTGGTGCAGACCGCGCAGGGCAGTGAGCATTTCGACGCGGTCGTGATGGCAGCGCACAGCGATCAATGCCTGCGCCTGCTCGATGATGCCGGCGCGCAGGAGCGGGCCTTGCTCGGTGCGGTCGGCTACCAGCGCAACCGCGCCGTGCTGCACACCGATGCCAGGCTGTTGCCACAGCGCCGGCGCGCCTGGGCGGCGTGGAATTACGAACATCGCGGCCGCGGTGGCGGCGAGCAGTCTGCGGTTTGCCTGCACTACCTGCTCAACCGCTTGCAGCCGCTGCCCTGGCAGCAGCCGGTGCTGGTGTCGCTGAATCCGACGCGCGAGCCCGCCGCCGAATCGGTGCTGGGCGAATTCGATTACGCGCATCCGGTGTTCGACGCCGCAGCGGTGGCCGCACAGGCTCGCATCCCATCCTTGCAAGGCCGGCGCGACACCTGGTTTTGTGGGGCCTGGACACGCTACGGTTTCCACGAGGACGGCTTGCTGTCGGGGCTGACGGTGGCCAAGGACATGGTCGAACGCTGGGCTTTGCAGCCCGACGCGCTGGCCGCATGACTGTCGCCGGCACATCGCAGTGGCCGCGCCAGGCCTTGCTAGGCCGCGGCGAGGTTCGCCATCTCCGGCTGCGCCCAGCCCGGCATCAATTCAGCTACCGCAGCTATTTCCTGATGTTGCCGATGCGCAGCCTGCGCAGCGAGGCATGCGCAGCGCTGCACCGCAACGCTGGCGGTCTGAACTGGCTCAGCTTTCACGACGCCGACCATGGCGACGGCGGCGCCGACAGCCTCGCCTGGCTGGACGGCTTGCTCGCAACCGAGGGCGTTACCGACGCTGACGGCGAGGTCTGGTTGCATTGTTTCCCGCGCGTGCTCGGCTTTGCCTTCAAGCCTGTCAGTTTCTGGTATTGCCTGCGCCAGGACGAGTCGCTGGCGGCGGTCGTTGTCGAGGTCAACAACACCTTTGGCGAGCGCCATGTCTATCTGCTGCAAGGCGAGGCGATCGGCTATGGCCTGGCGCTGCAGGCACGCAAAGTCTTCCATGTGTCGCCGTTCTGCCTCGTCGCTGGCAGCTACAGCATGCGCTTCATGAACTGCAGCGACGCGGCCGGCGGCCGCACGCTCGCGCGCATCGACCATCAGGACGAAGCCGGGCCGCTGCTGCAGACCAGCGTCAACGGCCGGCTGCAAGCCTTGACGGATGCCGGCGCGCGCGCAGCCTTCTTCGCCATGCCGGCGCTGAGCCTGATGCTGGTGGCGCGAATCCATTGGCAGGCGCTGCGCTTGGCGCTCAAGCGCGTGCCCTTCTTCGGCAAGCCGCCGCCACCTGAAAAATTTGTCACCCGTTGATTGACCCAGCTCTGCCATGAACACGACCACGCTCAAGCAAGACTTCAGCCTGCCCATCGGCGCACCGAGCGCAGCGCGCACGGTGTTCAAACTGTTGCAGCGACTGCGCTTCGGCAGCCTCGACGTGCAGCTGCCCGACGGCAGCTCTGCCCATTTCGGCGTTGCCGAGGGACCGCGCGCTGGACTGCGGATCCGTGACTGGGCGGTCTGCGCTGCGGCAATGCGCAGCGGCGACATCGGTTTTGCCGAAAGCTATATGGCCGGGCATTGGAGCAGCCCGGACCTGCACGCCTTGCTCGAACTGTTCATCCGCAACCGCGAAGCGCTGGAGTCTGTCGTCTACGGTCATTGGTGGGGCGCATTGCTGCACCGCGCGCGCCATCTGTTGAACCGCAACAGCCGCAAGGGCAGCCGCAAGAACATCCACGCCCATTACGACCTCGGCAATTCGTTCTACCAGCTCTGGCTCGACACGAGCATGAACTATTCGAGCGCCTGGTTCGACGGTGACGCAACGCGATCGCTTTCGTCAGCACAAACTGCCAAGATGCGCCGCGCGCTGCAGCAATGCCGCGTCGAGCCAGGTTCCCGCGTGCTCGAAATAGGTTGCGGCTGGGGCGCAGTGGCCGAATGCGCGGTGCGTGACTTCGGCGCTCACCTGACCGGTGTCACCTTGTCGTCCGAACAGCTGGACTGGGGTCGGGCGCGCTTGCAAGGCGCCGGCCTGAGCGACCAAGCCGATCTGCGCTTCCAGGACTACCGCGACATCCACGATGGGCCTTTCGACGCGGTCGTGTCGATCGAAATGTTCGAAGCCGTCGGGCGCGAATATTGGGGCAGTTACTTCAAGACGGTGCACGACAGTCTGAAGCCCGGCGGTCGCGCCTGCATCCAGACCATCACGATCCGCGACGATTTGTTCGAGCGCTACACGCGATCGACCGACTTCATCCAGCAGTACATCTTTCCTGGCGGCATGTTGCCCAGCCCGAGCGAGTTCCGTCTGCAGGCTCGCCGGGCCGGGCTTCGTGTCGAGGCCGAGCTGGCATTCGGCAGCGACTACGCCGAGACGCTGAAGCGCTGGCGCGAGGCTTTTTTGCGTCAAGAGGGCCTGGTGCTGGAGCAGGGTTTTGACACCCGCTTCATTCGCTTGTGGGAGTTCTACCTGGCCTATTGCGAAGCGGCTTTCGATGCCGGCAATACCGATGTGATGCAGTTCACGCTGGTGCGCGACTGACATGCAAAGACGCCAAGCGATCGCCGGCTTGCTGGGCTTACCGCTGCTCGCGCAAGCCGCTGCACCGCCCGAACTGGGCGAACTGCGCCAACAAGGCCGAGGCCAGTTGCGCTGGTTCGGCCTGCTGATCTACGACATCCGCCTGTGGGCGCGCGAGACGGTCGATGCGCAGAACTGGGCCAGCCGATCGCTCGCGCTGGAGCTTGAATACGCCAGGTCGCTGAGCGGGCGTGAGATCGCCAAGCGCTCGTTGGTCGAGATGCGCCGTCAGGCCGGGATCGCCGAAGCCAAGGCTGCGGCCTGGCTCGCCGAGATGGAAGCGGCGTTTCCCGACGTCCAAGCCGGCGACCGCATCAGCGGCCTGCATGAGCCTGGTCTGGCGGTGCAGTTCTTCATCAATGGCCGGCCCCAGCGGCGTGTTGCCGATGCCGAATTCAGCCGACTTTTCTTCGGCATCTGGTTGGCGCCGCAGAGCTCTGAGCCCGCGCTGCGCCGGCAGTTGCTGGAGGGCTCGCTTGGGCGCTGATGCATCTGGCGGGTTCGGCCCGGTCGCCGGCCTGCGCTACGGCGCCTTGGGCTTTGCGCTGGCCTTTGTCGCGTTGCCGCTGTACGTCACGTTGCCGGCGCATTACGCGCAACAGTACGGCGTGCCGCTGGCGCTGCTGGGTGCGGTGCTGTTGTTGGCCAGAACACTCGACGCCTTTGTCGACCCCTGGATCGGGCGGCGCTGCGATGTCTGGCTCAATGGCGCGCCGGGGCGACTGCTGGGCTGGATGGTTGTGGCAGCGCTGCTGCTTGTCGGTGGCTTCACAGCGCTGTTCTTTCCGCCGTTGCGCGGATCAAGCGCCTTGCTGGCCTGGTGTGCGCTGTGGCTGGTCGTGACTTACCTGGGCTACAGCTTGCTGAGCGTGTTGCACCAAGCCTGGGGCGCGCGGCTGGGCGGCGACGCTGTGCAGCAGACGCGCATCGTCGCTTGGCGCGAGGGCTTTGCGCTCGCCGGCGTCATCTGCGCCAGCATCTTGCCGACCTTGTTCGGGCTTGCGATCACCTCGGCGCTGCTGGCGCTGGCGCTGGCGGTGGGCCTGGCCTTGTTGCGCTTGGCGCCGCGGGTGCAGCCGCCCACGCAGCCGCCCACGCAGCCGCGCCAACTGGTGCCAGCCGCCGAGCCGGCGCTGGCCGTTTGGCGGGTGCCGGCTTTCAGGCGTTTGCTGGCGGTCTATGTACTCAATGGCATTGCCGCAGCGATACCGGCGACCTTGCTGCTGTTCTTTGTTCGTGATCGCTTGCAGACACCAGGGCTTGAAGGGCTTTATCTGGGCGCTTACTTCGTCGCCGCAGCGTTGTCGCTGCCGTTCTGGCTGCGCGCGGTCGCGCGGCTGGGGCAGGCGCGTGCCTGGAGTCTGGGCATGCTGCTGGCGCTGCTGGCCTTTGGCTGGGCTGCGGCGCTGGGTGCTGGAGACCGCATCGCTTTCACGCTGGTGTGCCTGGCCAGCGGCGCGGCATTGGGCGCCGACCTGGCGATTCCTGGCGCGATGCTGAGCCTGGTGGTGCAGCAGGCCGGGCTGGCTGGCCGCGCTGAGGGCGCATTCTTCGGTTGGTGGAATGCGGCCAACAAGATCAACCTGGCGCTTGCCGCAGGCTTGGCGCTGCCGCTGCTGCAGTGGCTGGGTTACGCGCCTGGGCAGCGCAGCGACGCCGCATTGCAGGCCTTGACGCTGGCCTACTGCGTGTTGCCCTGCTTGTTGAAGCTGAGCGCTGCCGCGCTGCTCTACCTGTTCCAGATCCGACCTGTAGCCATGGAATCCGCATGAACTCATTGACATTGAAACGCCGCACGGCGCTGCTGGGCGCAGGCGCCGTGCTGCTGGCCGGCTGCGCGTCGCCAGTGCCTGCCGACTATGCGAGCGAAAAGCCTGCGCTCGACCTGCGCCAGTATTTCAACGGTCCGTTGACGGCGCATGGCATCTTCACCGACCGCAGCGGGCAGGTGAAGCGCCGCTTCATCGTCAGACTGGTCGGACGCTGGCAAGCCGATGTCGGCGTGCTGGAAGAGGACTTCGAGTACAGCGACGGTGTGCGCGAGCGCCGCGTCTGGACCATCCGTCATCTTGGCGACGGCCGTTACAGCGGCAGCGCTAGCGACGTCGTCGGCCAGGCATCGGGCGAAGCGGCGGGCAACGCGTTGCGCTGGCGCTATTCGCTCAAGCTGCCGGTCGGTGGCAGCGTCTACGAGGTCGATTTCGACGACTGGATGTTTCTGGTCGACGATCGCGTGATGCTCAACAAGGCGCGGATGAGCAAGTTCGGCGTGCACCTCGGCGACGTCACGCTGTCGTTCCAGAAGCCATGAGCCTGGCGCTGAACCCGCCTTTGCGCGAATGGTCAGGCCGCGTCGTCTGGCTGGTCGGCGCGTCGAGCGGCATCGGCCGCGCGCTGGCCGCAGCGCTTGACCGTGCCGGCGCGCGCGTCATCGTCTCGGCACGCCAGCAAGCGTTGCTCGACGACTTCTTGCGCGAGCATGCCAGCGCGCAGGCGATCGCGCTCGACGTGCTCGATGCGCCGGCGCTAAAGCAGGCGGCGCAGGCTGTCTTGCGCGAGCATGGTCGCATCGATCTGTGCGTTTACTGTGCAGGTTATTATCAGCCGATGCGTGCGCAAGATTTTTCACTGAACGATGCGCTGCGCCATCTGGACATCAACTATGTCGGCGCGCTGAACCTGCTCGACGCGCTGCTGCCGCAGTTGCTGCTGCAGGCGCGGCAGGGCAGCCCGGCGCATCTCAGCCTGGTGTCGAGTGTGGCCGGTTATCGCGGGCTGCCGAAGTCACTCGGCTACGGGCCTTCAAAGGCCGCGCTGACGCATCTGGCCGAAGCGCTCTATCTCGATCTGTCGCCCGAGCGGGTCGGCGTATCGGTGATCAACCCCGGTTTTGTCGCCACGCCGATGACTGCGCGCAATGACTTTCACATGCCGGCCTTGCTGACACCGGAACAGGCAGCGCAATCGATACTGGCCGGCTGGGCCCGCGGCGAATTCGAGATCCATTTCCCCAAGCGCTTCACGCGCTGGCTCAAGCTGCTGCGCCACCTCAGCTACGGACTTTATTTTCGCGCGATCAAGCGCGCCACACGATGATGACTTCAAGCCCGTATGCCGACCCGCGTGTCGCCGCGGTGATCGCGTTCTTTGAACATCTGGAGGCGGCCGATGTCGCGGCGCTGGGGCGGCTCTACACCGAGAAGGCCTTCTTCAAGGACGCGTTCAACGAGGTTCACGACCTGGCTGGTGTGCAGCGCGTGTTTGGGCATATGTTCGAGTCACTGGACGCGCCTCGATTCAAGGTGATCGATGCCCTGGTGCAGGACCAGCAGTGTTTTTTGAGCTGGGATTTCACGTTCAGGCTGCAGCGCCAGACGCTGGAGCGCCGCATCCACGGCAGCAGCCACCTGCGCTTTGCGCCCGATGGCCGCATTGCCTACCACCGGGATTACTGGGACGCTGCCGAAGAAGTCTACGAGAAGGTCCCGTTGCTCGGTGGCTTGCTGCGCTGGATCAAGCGACGTTTGCAGGTTTGATCTCAAGGGCTTGCGCCTGACCAGCAAGCGCTGCCGGCCGCGCCAGTCCGCGCAAGCGCAGGTGCTCCTCGCCATCCCACAGCACCGGCAGCTGATTTTTTGCGCGCAGGTAATGGTGGGTGAAAACGTCCAGGTAGGCCGCCAGTGTCTGCTCAGCCAGCGCCTCGCCGCCCAGGCCCAGGCACAGCGCAGCCACCTCGCTGGTGCAGAAATGGTCGTCGCGACGCGAGCGGCGCAGCTTGTAGCCTGAGATCTGGTCAGGTTTGAGGCTGAGCACCGGCAGGTGGTCCAGGCAAGGGCTCTTGCGAAACATCTTGCGCGCCTCGGTCCAGGTCGCGTCCAGCAACACGAAGAGCGGGCGCTTGCCGGACCCGCCCTGGGCGGCTACCGGCTCGATCGCATGCACCACCCGCTCGGGTGCCGCGTACTCGCCTGGAAACACCAGATACGGCTGCCACTGCGGATCGGCCAGCAGCGCCAGCAATGCCGGGTCGGTCTCGGTGCGGGCCCAGCCAAAGGCAAAGGTGTCGGTCACCACATCGGCCACCAGCCAGCCCGTGTTGCTGGGCTTGAGTGGCTCCACATCGGCCATCAACAAGCAGGCCCCAGCGATGGTGGCCACCGTCGGCCGAAATGCGCACAGGCAGTGGCTGGGTACCAGCCGGCAATCGGGGCAGCGCTCGCGTTTGAAGCCACCGCGTGCGAGAAAGGGTTTGGTGCTGCGCGCCAGGCGGACGGCGCGCAGTCGGGCAACGGCGTTGAGCATGCCGCATTGTCAATTGCGGCGGTCCACGCCGACCGGCGCAGCGACGGCTGTCGTCAGGGTTTTGCCAGCGCTCTGGCCAAAGCTGGTCGGGCATAACAGGCATCGGCCCAGCGTTGGACATTGGCATGCTCCGAGTAGCCGAAGTCGATCCGCTTCATCAAGTACATCACCGACGCCACATTGAGGTCGGCCACCGAGAAGTGGTCACCGACCAGCCAGTCGCGGCCAGCCAGTGCGGCATTGAGCACTCGCAGCGGGCGCTGCAAGCCCTTGGCTGCACCCTCAGAGATCTTGGGGTTGCGCTTTTCTTCCGGCGTGAAGAGCTTCTGGACGACGATCTGCATCTGCAGTGGTTCGATCTCGCTGATCGCCCAGACGCTCCATTGCAGGGCCTTGGCCTCGTCCTGGGCGCTGGCCGGGTAGAGCGCGCCGCCATAACGCTTGGTGAGGTAGAGGTTGATCGCCATCGATTCAAACAGCTGCAGATCACCGTCTATCAAGGCCGGGATGCGGCCGTTGGGGTTGACGGCCAGGTGTTCGGCGGATTTGGAATCGGCGCCGTAGGTGACCGGGACATGCTCGTAGGCGATGCCCGTTTCTTCCATGCCCCAGATCGCCCGTAGCGCGCGTGAACCGGAAATGCCTAAGAGTTTGGGTTGGGTCATGGTGATCTGTCCGTTGTGGTGACGTTGGTGAAGCGGCGCACGACGCGAGCCGTCGGTGCGCTAGTTTCCACTATTGGCTATCGGCTATCGCTTTCGTTGCAATCCCGCAGCAGTCGCCGGCCCTTGATCGGCCCAGACCGGCGTCGGTGCGATCAGGACACCGCGCCCGAGCCATAGCGGCCACTGAGCAGCCGGCCCTTGCGAAAGCGCTCCAGCGCATAGGGTGCGAGCGACACGTCGGTGGGCAGGCCCAGCGCGGCCTGCGCCAGCACCCGGCCCACCGCAGGCGAGAGCTTGAAGCCGTGGCCCGAGAAGCCGTAGCCCACGACCAGTCCCGGCAGCTCGGGCAGGTGGCCGAGCACCGGGTTCCAGTCCGGCGTGACGTCGTAGACGCCGGTCCAGCTCGAGACCAGGCCGGCGCTGTCAAAGCAAGGGAATCGATCCGCCACCTGCTCGCCGATCCCGATCACCTGGTCGATCGAGACCTCGCCCGGTTCGTTGTCTGGCCCGTCCAGCGCCTCGCCCGCGGTGCCTTCGCTGACCAGCATCTGGGTCCCGCCGTAGCTGCGGCAGTACAGCATGCCGGGCGAACCCAGGTCTTTGTAGACCGGCATCGTCCGGCTATAGGCTTGCGGCCCGGCGAGCGCGAGCACCCGGTGCCGCTCGGCACGCACCGGCGTGGCGATGCCGGTCCAGCGCTCGATCTCTGTGGCCCAGATGTTCTGCGCGCTGACCACCGTGGGCGCGTCGAAGCGCCCCTGCGAACTCATCACACCCGCCACCCGACCTTGAGACAGCAGCAAGGACTGCGCCTCGACGCCTTCTAGGATCGTCACGCCACGCCGCCTCGCACCGCGCGCGAAGCTGCTCGCCACCAGGTAGGCGTCGGCAAAGCCGGCCTCGGGCTCGAAGCCGATCAGCGCGGCGTCGTCGAAGCGGCAGATCGGCA
>CAMCTC010000151.1 GCA_945878355.1 Bordetella parapertussis
TGCCGGACCGACAGAAATACTGTGTAAAACTACAGCCCTCCCGCCCATGAGGCGTATCAAAGCCCGAACTGTCGATCACCGGCAGCATGTCGAGCTTGCCGACGAGAGACCGATCCATGAGCCCCATCACCGCCGACCTCTTTGGCCAGCAGCCTGCTGCAGCGCTGACTGCCACGCGCCAAGCCAGCCTGCCGCCGCAAGCCATCAGTGCCGAAGTCCTGGCTGAAAAATACGCCAAAGGCGATGAGCGCAGCGTCGACGATGTGCGAGCACGCGTGGCCCGTGCCTTGGCCGCGGCCGAGCCGCCCGCGCTGCGCGAGATCTGGGAGGCCAGGTTCCTAGACGCCCAGCGCCGCGGCTTTGTGCCGGCCGGGCGCATCAACTCTGCTGCCGGCACGCCGCTGGCGGCGACGCTGATCAACTGTTTCGTGCAGCCGGTGGGCGACTCGATCTCGCAGCCCGAGGAGGGATTTGCCGGCATCTACACCGCGCTGACCGAAGCTGCCGAGACCATGCGCCGCGGCGGTGGCGTGGGCTACGACTTCTCGCGCATACGCCCCGCAGGGGCCTGGGTTGCACCGACTCAAAGCAGCGCCTCCGGCCCGGTGAGCTATATGCGGGTGTTCGACCGCAGTTGCGAGACGGTCGAGAGCGCGGGCAGCCGGCGCGGAGCACAGATGGCGGTGTTGCGCTGTGACCACCCAGACGTGGAGGCCTTCATCCGCGCCAAGGATTCGGGCGACCTGCGCAACTTCAACATTTCGGTCGGCATCACCGACGCTTTCATGCACGCGGTGCAGGCCGATGCCGAGATCGAACTGGTGCACAAGGCCGAGCCCGGCCCGGCGATCAAGCAAGCCGGTGCCCACCGCCGCGCCGACGGCCTGTGGGTCTACCGCCAACAACCGGCGCGGGCGCTGTGGGAGCTGATCATGCGCAGCACCTACGACCATGCCGAGCCCGGTGTGCTGTTTCTCGACCGCATCAACCAGGACAACAACCTGGGCTATTGCGAAACCATCGCGGCAACCAATCCTTGCGTGACCGCCGATGCATGGGTGATGACGAGCGAGGGCGCCCGCCAGGTGCACCAATTGCTCGGCCAGCCCTTCATCGCCTTGGTCGATGGCAAACCTCATCGCACCGAATCGGCCGGTTTCTTCTCCACGGGCACCAAGCCGGTGTTCCGGCTCGCCACGCGGGAAGGCCACGCGTTGCGGCTGACGGCCGACCACCTGGTGCGGCGTGTCACCCGCAAGACACGCTACCTGGTCGAGAGCGCCTGGGTGCCGGCCGGGCAGTTGCAGGCCGGTGATGAGGTGGTGCTGCACAACCACCGGGCCGCGGCCGGTTGGGACGGCGCCCACACCGAGGCCGAGGGCTACTTGGTCGGCCTGCTGATCGGCGACGGCACGCTCAAGGCCGACAAGGCGGTGCTGTCGGCCTGGGCGCCCGAGTTGCGTGCCGTGGGCGGCGCGCCGCATGCGGTGGCGCACAGCGCATCGGGCATCCTGCGCGCCGCCGAGGCGGCGGCCATGACCCTGCCGCACCGGGCAGACTTCCGCGGCTGGCAACGCGCCGTGGGCGGCCGCGGCGAGTTCCGCCTGGCCTCAGGCGCCCTGCGCCGGCTGGCGCTCGCGCTCGGCATGGCGACAGGCCGCAAGACCATCACGCCGGCGATCGAAGCTGGCTCGTCCGATTTCTGCCGCGGCTTGCTGCGCGGCTTGTTCGACGCCGACGGTTCGGTGCAAGGCAGCCAGGACAAAGGCGTCAGCGTGCGCCTGACGCAGTCCGATGCATCGCTGCTCGAAGCGGCCCAGCGCCTGCTGCTGCGGCTGGGCGTGTCGTCGACGATCTACCGCAACCGCAGGCCGGCCGGTCTGGCACTGTTGCCCGATGGCCGTGGTGGGCAACGCGACTACCCGCAACAGGCCTCGCACGAACTGGTGATCGCCGGCGACAACCTGACGGTGTTCGCCGAGCGCATCGGCTTCGAGGACGACGCCAAGGCCCAGCGACTCGAAGACCTGTTGGCCGCTTACCGCCGCAGCTTGAACCGCGAGCGCTTCACCGCCACGGTCGAGTCTGTCGAGCCGGCCGGCATCGAGGCGGTTTACGATGTGACGGTCGAGCAAGTGCATGCCTTCGATGCCAACGGCCTGGTGGTGCACAACTGCGGCGAACAGCCGCTGCCGCCCTACGGCTGCTGCTGTCTGGGCAGCGTCGACCTGACGCATTTCGTGCAGCGGCCTTTCGAGGCCGATGCCGATTTCGATGACAAGGGCTTTGCCGAGGTCTGTGCAGTGGCGGTGCGCATGCTCGACAACGTGCTCGACGTCACGGTCTGGCCCTTGCCTCAGCAGCAGGCCGAGGCCACGGCCAAGCGACGCGTCGGGCTCGGTTTCACAGGCCTGGGCGACGCGCTGGTGATGTTGGGCCTGCGCTACGACACCGAGGCGGCGCGCACGATGGCCTCGCGCATCTCGGCGGCGATGCGTGACGCCGCATACGACGCCAGCGCCGATCTGGCGGCCGAGCGCGGCGCTTTCCCGCTGTTCAACGCTGACCTTTACCTGTCTGGCGCCAGCTTCGCGTCGCGCCTGCCGCCAGCGCTCAAGGACAAGATCCGCGCCCAGGGTCTGCGCAACTCGCACCTGCTGTCGATCGCGCCCACCGGCACCATCAGCCTGGCGTTTGCCGACAACGCCAGCAACGGCATCGAGCCGGCTTTCAGCTGGAGCTACACCCGCAAGAAGCGCGAGCCCGACAACAGCTTCAAGCAGTATGCGGTCGAGGACCATGCCTGGCGGCTGTACCGCCACCTCAAGGGCGTGGACGCGCCGCTGACCGAGGCTTTCGTCACCGCGCTCGAGATGAGCGCCGAGGCCCACGCAGCGATGGTGGCGGCAGTCGCGCCCTTCATCGACACCTCGATCTCCAAGACGGTCAATGTGCCGGTCGACTACCCCTATGCCGATTTCCAGAACCTGTACCTGCAGGCCTGGACTGCCGGGCTCAAAGGCCTGGCGACCTACCGGCCCAATGCGGTGCTGGGCTCGGTGCTGAGCGTGGATGCGCCGCCGGCAGCCCCAGACGCTGCGCCTGCGATGGCGGTGCAGCCCGAGACGCTGGCCACCTTCGACGGCGCCAACCAGCGTTTGCGATTGGATCGCCTGCCCGCGCCGGTGCTGGCCAGCCTGCGCTGGCCTGGCCGGCCCGAGCTGCCCGGCGGCAATCCGGCCTGGAGCTACCTGATCCAGCACCCGTTTGGTGATTTCTCGCTCTTCGTCGGCGAGTTGCCGGCCGAGGCGGGTCCGGGCCTGGGGCTGTTCGCGCAGAACGTGCCTTTCGAGGTCTGGGTCAACGGCGCCGAGCAGCCACGCGGCATCGGCGCGATGGCCAAGACCTTGTCGATGGACATGCGCGCCAACGACGCGGCCTGGCTCAAGTTGAAGCTCGACGCTTTGGCCACGGTGGCCGAGGAGCGATCGTTCGAAATGCCTTTCCCGCCGACTGGCGAGAAGCGCTTGTTCCCCGGCGTGGTGGCCGCCACCGCGGCGGTGATCCGTTGGCGCTGCGAGCAGCTCGGCGCGCTGCAGGAAGGCGGCCCGACGCCGGTGCTCGATGCGATGTTCAGCCGCGAAGAGCCCCGCACCGGCACTGCGGGCACGCTGGCCTGGGCGGTCGATGTGGACAACCATGCCACCGGCGAGTCGTTCACGATGACGCTGAAAGAGGTCTCGCTGCCCGCACCCGATGGCAGCACCGTGACCCGGCCATGCGCGATCGGCTTTTCGGGCAACTACCCGCGAGCCTTCGATGGGCTGGCGCGATTGCTGTCGCTGGACATGCGGGTGATGGACCCGGCCTGGATCGGCATGAAGCTGCGTAAGCTGCTCAATGTCGGCGAGCCGCTGGGCCACTTCATGGCGCCGGTGCCCGGTGAGCGCCGCCAGCAGACTTGGCCCAGCACGGTGGCCTACATCGCCCGGTTGGTGATCCACCGCTATGCGATGCTGGGCGTGCTCGACGAGGCTGGCCTGCCGCTGCGCGAGATGGGTATCCTGGCCGCACCGGCGGTCAAGCGTGCGGCCTCGGGTCAGGCCAGCGCGATGGCGCAGATTGCCGGCAAGGTCTGCCCCGATTGCGGTAACCGGACCTTGATCCGCAAGGACGGCTGCGAGTTCTGCACCGCCTGCGGTTTTGTGGGGCAGTGTGGTTGAGGGCTGTGCCCGGGGATCAGATCGGTGGTTGTGGGTGCCACCATAAGCTGCAAGTTTGCCGGCATAAGCTGCAAGTTCTGCCGCCATAAGCTGCAAGTCATGACGGCATAAGCTGCAAGCTGGACCAACCCCAAGACCCCGGTGATATTCAAATCGCCGGGGTCTTTTTTTTCGGGATTGAATGGCGCGGCGCCCAGTGGCCGGCGCCGGGCACTACACGTTGAGGATTTGCTCACTCAACCCGTCGAGCCGGGTTTTCACGCGCTGCCAGTCCGGCATGTGCCGATCCAGCAAGCGGTAGAACTTCTTGCTGTGGTTGTGCTCCCGCAGGTGGCACATCTCATGCAGCAAGACGTAGTCGACACATTCGCGCGGTGCTTTGCTCAGCAGCGCATGCAGCGTGATGAGACCAGCCGGTGAGCAACTGCCCCACTGCCGGTTCATCAGTCGCAACCTAACCGATGGCGCAGATTTGACCCATGACAGTTCGGAGACCAGCACCGCCAGGCGCTGATCCACGAGCTTGCGTGTCCGCTCGCGATACCACTGCCCCAGCGCCTGCCGCGCGACATCGGCATCGTTGCCTGCCGTGCCGATTTCGATGTGACCGCCCTTGAGGCGCGCGTCGCTGCCCATATCCGCAGTGACCATCTTCAGCGTGTACCGGCGCCCCAGGTACCAGTGCGATTCACCGCTGACGTAGCTGCGCGGCAACACGTGATGGAGCCGTTGCCGAATGTCTGAAAGATGCTTGCTGATCCAGCGCGCCCGGGCCGCCACCGCATGACGGATCGCCTCGGCACCGGCACTCTGCGGGGCGTCCACCAACACCCGCCCATCCGGCTCGACGTGGATGGAGATGCTGGCCTTGCTGCGCGCCGCTTGGCGCCTAACCTGGTAGGCAATGGTTTCTTCACCGTACCGAATGGTGCCCGAGATGCTCAGGTACGCCGAGGCCATCACGTCTTGCTCAGCCCGACGCGAACGATCTGCACAACTTGCTCGATGGCTGCCCTGGCCCTGTCCAGGCCCATCAGGCTGAACAACTGCGGCAGCAGGTTCTGCCGGATGGCCGACTCGATGTCCTGCAGGTTCAGCGAATGCTCGGCGACGGCCGTGCGCACGACCCGGTCAATCTCCAATGCCAAGTCGACATAGGCGCCCTGAGCCGCCTCGTCAAGCGCCAGATAGTCTTCTTCGCCCAGCGACAAGCGCACCGCTCCAAAGTACGCCTTGGCATGGGCGTTGTCGGCCAGCTTGTCGGGCACGCCGGGTGTGGCGCGTTCCTGCACCTGTCCCTCGAATGCCTTGAACAGCGCGTACTGCTTGATCGGGTGATCGAACAGGGCCTCGGCTTCGGCGATCGCCTTCTTGAGCAATTCCGCGAAGACCTTTTGCGCGTAAGGGTCCTCGGCCAGCTCCTGCTCAATGGTCTTGCGCAAGCGGGTGCGGATCAGGTCTGTTTCGTTGCGGGTTTTGTCCTCGGCCCAGGTGGCCGGGTCGACCGCTTTGCCCAACTCGTGCACCAGGTAAACGCCAGCCGGCTCACGCACTTCCTGGCCGATCACCTGCCGGTCGACCAGTCGCCGGAGCTGTTCTTCGTAGACGCTGTAGTCCACGGTCTCGAGCGCATCTTCACGCACGATCTTGCGCAGGCTGGTGAAAAACCGCAGGTCGTCCTTGTATGTACGAATCAGCGTTTCCGGGAAGCTGCGGTCCTCGAAGAAGCCGCGCGATGACAAGGCCGTCTGCAGGCACAGGCCGAACCGGGTGAGCGCCTCGTAGAAGTCGTCGCGCAGCTTGCGTCGTTCGTCGAAGCTCTGCCCCTCGCTGTCCACCGAGAGCTTCGGCACCAACAACTGCCGGTACTGCTCCAGGTCTTGCCGGTTCTTCACGGCGGCGAAGAAGTTCCACAGCCGCTCATGCAGCGCCGGCAGCTGTTTGTATTCGGTGCTGACGGGCTGGTACAGACCTTCAAGGTCGGCGATGTCGAAGCCGCCCTGCGTGCGCTCCTCCAGGTCCTGGTACGAGCGGATCGCGGTGTCCAGCTCTTTCAGGATGCCGCGGTAATCCACCAGCAAGCCGTGGCGCTTGGCGTCGTGCAGGCGGTTCACGCGCGCCACGGCCTGGATCAGGGTGTGGCCCTTCAACGGCTTGTCGATGTAGAGCACGGTGTTGCGCGGTTCGTCGAAGCCGGTCAACAGCCGGTCCACCACGATCAGCAGGTCGGGTTAGCCGTCGGAGGCATAGTTCAGCAGCATGTCCCGCTCGTAGGTTTCGGGGGTCATGCCCGGCCGCAACACGTTCTGCTTCCACCAGGCCTGCACCTCGGGCATGGTGCTTTCATCCACCTCGGTGTTGCCCTCGCGCGTGTCGGGCGCCGAGATGATCACCGCGCTGCTCACCAGCCCCGTCTCGTCGAGTGCCCGCTTGTAGCGGATGGCGTCGAGCTTGCTGTCGGTGGCCACCTGCCCCTTCAGCCCCATGCCGAGCGATTTGACATGCTCGTTGAAGTGCGACGCAATGTCCCAGGCCACCAGCTCGATGCGGTTGGCGGCGCCATAGACCACGCCGCGCTTCGAGAAGCGGCGCTTCAGGTCAGCCCGCTGGGCATCGGCCAGGCCGACCGTGATCTTGTCGAACCAGCGGTTGACGGCCGCCTCGTCGATGGTCAGCTCGGGCACCCGCTCTTCATAGAGCAGCGGGGCCACCGTCTCGTCGCTCACCGCGCGCTGCATGCTGTAGGCATGCACGATGGCGCCGAACTTGCTGCGTGTGCCATCGCCCTTCAACAGCGGCGTGCCGGTGAAGGCCACGTAGGCCGCATTCGGCAGCGCGTGGCGCATGCGCTCATGCAGCTCGCCGCCATGGCTGCGGTGGCCTTCGTCCACCAGCACGATCAGGTCGCCCGAACGGTTGTGGCACTCGCCATAGCGCACGGCGGTGTTGAACTTGTGCACCAGCGTGAAGACGATGCGCTCGGTGCCGCGCCCGATGCGCTTGGCCAGGTCGCGGCCGGTGGACACCTTGCTGCGCTCGCCCTCTTGCTGCGTGGCCAACTCTGAGCCAAAGGCACCGCTGGTCACGAAGTTCTTGGCGAGTTGATCTTCCAGGTCTACCCGGACGGTCACCACCAGGAATCGGCAGGCGCTCAGCTCGGGTTCCAGCAACAAGGCCTTGGTCAGGAACACCATCGTGAAGCTCTTGCCCGAGCCGGTGGTGTGCCAGACCACGCCACCGCGCCGGCTGCCATCGGTGTTCTTGTGGCGCAGTTGTTTTTGCAGCGCGCAGATGCCGAAAAACTGGTGCGGGCGCGCCACGATCTTGCCGGCACGGCGGTCGAACAGGACAAAGCCGCGCACCAGCTCCAGCAACCGCTGCGGCGACAGCAGCGCGATCAGCAGCCGGTCCTGATCGGTCGGCAGCAGGGTGCTGGCCCAGAGCGACTCGAAGTACGCCCGCAGACGGGCCGGCTTGCCAGCGAGCAAGCGGCCTTGCTCGGCCGTATCCAGCCGGCGGTTCTTGATGGCGGTGAAGTCGTCTTCGGTCAGCCCTTCCTCGCGCCAGCGGGCCCAGAACTTGGCCGGCGTGTGCGTGGTGCCGTAGCGCGCGTCGACCTGGTTGACGGACAGCAGCAACTGCGCGTAGCCGAACAGCGTGGGGATCTCGTCGTGCCGCTGGTTGCGCAGGTGCTGGCTGATGCCTTCGGCGATCATGGCCTTGTCGGCGTGGCTGGCCTCCGGGCGCTTGGCCTCGATCACCGCCAGCGGAATACCGTTGACGAAGCACACCAGGTCGGGCGTGCGGTGGTTGATGCCCGGGGTGCTGAGCACCGCCATCTCTTCGGTCACCTCCCACACATTGGCGCCGGGCCGGTCGTCCCAGGCAATGATCGGGATCGTCGGCTGGTGCTTCTTGCCGTCGGGCATGAACTCTGTGACGGTGACGCCCAGCGTCAGCTTGGCGTACAGGCGCTCGTTGGCGGCCAGCAGGCCGTCGCCCATCGCCAGCGTGGCGACCTCGCGCACGATCTGGTCGACGGCATTGGGCGAGAGCGGATAGAGCCGGCCCTTGTAGTCGAAGCGCCGGCTGCGCAGCACCTCGATCAGGCGCGGGCGCATCAGCACCTCGCGCGTGCCGCCGCGCAGGGCCAGGCATTCGGCCGTCGGCAGAAAGCGCCAACCCAGGTTGCACAGCGTGTGCAGCGCCGGCAGATGGGCGCTGTACTGCTCGCGCGTCTGCGGCACGCCGGTCATGCGGTGGTCTCGGCTGGTTGCGCCTTCAACGGCAGCCGCCGCTTGCCGGTGAGTAATTGATTCATCAGGACACGCTTCTCACGAATTAGCGCCTCAGTTTGAAAATTTAAGCCAACGATCGACCTGTCCCAATCGCCCAGGGCATTAGCGATGCGTTCTTGATCCTCAAACTGCGGAACTTTGATCTCCAAGGCGAGGAGTTGATCCTTTCCAATATTTTTCATGCTGCCGCTCGACCCAGACGCAAGCGCGGAAATTCTGGTTCTCGTGGCTGGCGCACTTAGCCAATTCGCAAGCCACCGCATGTGCACGCTCTTCGGTTCCTTGGGCTCCAACTGCCACAGCTTGTCCGAGAGAAAGAGAGTTGGGTAGTCGTGCTCGATGTAAGCACTTGCCCCGAGAAGTTCTGCTGTGTTGCTGCGGCTGACGATGATTCGATCCGCGCGAGGGCTTACTCTGACACGTTCAATTTCATCCGGAAGAATCGCCTTGTTTCTCAGTGGATCAAACGATCCAGACGTAACGGCACTGACTTTGAGAACACCAACTTCGCCGTTCATGGCTAGGCGATCAAAGCCGTTGACGCTGACGCCGGAGTTCAACTGGCCGATGAGGTCGCCGAGGCGGAGTGTCTTGGAAGGATTCAGCGCGGACCTCTCATCGACGCCCCCTGAAAAGACTCTTCGCAGAAGTGCATCTCGTTGCTTGATCGAGTTTCCAACCAGCCTTCTGGCGGTATCTATTGCCTGATCCCAGGTTATGAGAAGACGTGCGATTCTTCGCTGCTGAGCGATTTCTGGAACACTGACGCGAATCGCCGCCAAATCCGAGTAATAGAGGCGTAGGCGATCATCGGTCAGACCATACGAGTAGGCCCACAAGAGGTAGAGCATCCGAGGAGTGCGGAGGAGTTGAGCAGCGTACTCTGGAACTATCTGACGGGTGGGCTTCAGCACCACATACGCGGGACTGACGAGGCCCTCGCGGTTCGACAAGCCAAATGCGCCTTGCCACATACGCATCATGTTGTAGGCGATATCGCCTGTGAACGCCGGTCAAGGCCGAATGGCACTTACTTTGGCGATTTCGAGGCGGTAGCGCGCGTAAGTGGTTGAAGGCAAAGGCAGGTGGCTGACCAATGGCCGATAGCATGGTTGTTTACGAGGCACCCAAGCCATCAACCAGAGGCCAGCCAGCATGGATCGTA
>CAMCTC010000152.1 GCA_945878355.1 Bordetella parapertussis
CGACGGCGTAGGCGATGCCCACGGGAATCAGCACCGCCGTCAATGCCAGACCGGCCATCATGTCGTGCGGCAGCCAAGCCAGTTCGTAGTGGCGCAGAACATGCAAGCCCGGCAGCCAGCGCAACCAGCCCGTCTGGTCCTTCGCCAGCAGAGGGCGCGCGATGCGACCGGTCTTCTGCGCGGCGGGGGGCGGGGTGGAATCGTCCATAGTGGCTTGGTTCTTTCGCTTGGGCTCAATCCCTTTCGCGCTTGTCCTTCCTGTGTTGTCCCTTGCCGTGGTCTCCCTTGCCGCTGGCACTGCGGTGGCAGCGCACGCAGTTGTCAAGGCTCTCGGCGACGCCTTCTTCCCGGTGCTTGGCCTGCATGTTGGCGGGCGTGTGTTCGTGACAACCGTAGCAGGTGTACTGCTTGTAGTTGTTGGCGACGTGGCAGGTCACGCAGGTCGCGTTGTGGTCCTTGTCCAGCGGGAAGAACTTGTCGTGGGCCAAGGTCGCCGGCTTCCAGGCTTCGGTCTTGTGGCACTGGTCGCAGCCGATGTTCAGAGTCTTGTGCAGGTCGTTTTTCGGCGCGTCGTGGCAGGTGTTGCAGCGGTCCCGTGCCGCTGCGCGCAGCATCGCATGCGAGAACGGCTTGCGGCTGCGCTGCGTCAGTTTCGGGCCGGCGTGGTCGCTATGACAGGCCATGCAGTTCTGGTCGCTCAGTTCCTGATGGAACGAAACTTTCACGGGTTTGGCGTGGACGATGGCTGCCCCCTTGGTCGTGCGCAGACCGATGTCGGGCAGCGCGTGGCAAGCAATGCATCGGTCGGCCGTGGCACCACGCAGGGGCGTGTGGCAGGCAAAGCAATCGGTGCTCAACTCGGCATGCTCACCCACCAGCGCGCCAGGCGCCACCATCAGGTGCGGATAGACAAAGGCCAGCGCCACCAGCACCACCAGGTTGGCGCCGATCACAAGCCAGAGCCAGCGGCCCTTCACTTCCAGCTCCAAAACAGGAACTCGGCGACGATGTGCGCCAACGCCAGCACCGCAAAGGCCAGCGTGATGGGAAAGTGCACCGAGCGCCACTGTTTGACGGCGTCGAAGGTCAGGCTGTCCCAGTAGCTGCGCTCGGACTGCTGTTCGGTCGTCAGGCCCTGCGCTCGCATCAGCTGGCGCGCTTCTTCGAGACGGCGGCGCGAACGATCGAGCAAGAACTTGCCGGTCAAACCACTGGCGACATTGATGACCATCGCCACGGTGGCGAGCCAGGCCAGGATCGCATTGAAGTGGATGCCGGCGTGCACCAGCACGAGCAGCGATCCCGCCCAGGCCATGTATTCGTGCAGTCGAAGCAACTTGATGGGTTGGCCTGACCGGATCAGCTTGCGTTTGCGCAGCGAATAGGCCAGCGACCCCAGGATCATCAGGGTGCCCGGGATGCCGAGCCAGCGGCCGACCCACACAGCATTGAGCAGGTGCAGCGCCGCATCGCACAACAGCGTGGTAGCCACCAGCGCAAGCAGCGACAGGTAGAAGGGCAGCACCTCGCGGCTGAACAAACGGGCTTTCATGGCGTCAGGCGTCCAGCACCAGGGCCGACTGCGGCTTGCCGACGCACAGCAGGCAGTGGCCCTTGGGGATGTCGTGGTCGGGCTTGTCCGCGTAGGTGACGACGCCGGACAGCAAGCGGGTCTGGCAGGCGCCACAGCTGCCGGATCGACAGCCCGAATCCACCGCCAGGCCATGGCGTTCGGCAAAGTCGAGCAGGTTGGCATCCTGACCGTCCCAGGCCAGCGTGCGGCCCGAGCGGCTGAAGCGTAGATCGACGGCAGCCGAGCTCGCGACGGCGGGCTCATTGCTCACCGGACCTGTCGGCCGCACCGAAGCTGGGCCGAAAGCCTCGAAGTGGATGTCGCCGGCCTGCACACCCCACTCGCGCAAGGCGGGCACCAGGCTGCGCATCATCGGCGGCGGACCGCAGACATAGAACTGGTGGCGGCCATGGGGCAGGGTGCGGCGCAGCAACGCCAGATCGATGTAACCGGCGTGCTGGTAGTCGCGGTCCACCACGTCATCGACTCCGGGGCTGCCGTACACGACGTTCAGCTTGAGGGCCGGGTGTGCAGCCGCAAGGTCTTCCAGTACCGGCTTGAAGGCATGGTCGCCGCTGCTGCGCACGCCGTAGTACAAATGGACCAGCCGCTCTGGCTGCTCAGTCACGCACCAGCGCAGCATGCTCATCATCGGCGTGATGCCGATGCCGCCGGCGATGAGCACCGTCGGCACGCTGGCATCCGGGTCGATGAAGAAGTGGCCCGAGGGCGCCTTCACCTGAAGCACATCAGCTTCGTGCACCCGGTCATGGAAATACCCCGACGACACACCCGGCGGCAACGCCGGCTGGGCCGCGGGTGGCGGCACGCGTTTGATGGTGATGCGGTAGCCCGTCGGATCGGGTCGATCAGACAGCGAATAGCAGCGCGTGATGCTGCGCTCGGCGACCGACGCAGCCGCAACGCCGCCTGGCACCTTCAGCGAAAAGGTCAGGTACTGACCCGGCTGGTACGGCGTGAGCGGCGCGCCGTCGACGGGTTGAAGGTAGAACGAGCACTGAGTCTGCGCTGCGTCCTCGAACTCACGACGTACGACGCGGAACTCACGCCAACCTGACCAGGCGCCAGAGGGGGATCCGGGGGCCGCGACCATTTCCTCCACGCCGGGTGACGCCGGCACATCGGTGGTCGAGGGTCGCCGCCAAATGGCGAATGCCACGCCCGCCATCACCTGCAGCAGCAGGGCCACCGCGATGTAGGCGAGCAGTTGAGCGACAGTCATCGGTCAAGTGTCGTGGGCTGGACTGAGGGCGCGACTTGATCGCCGTCAATTGAGCCGTTCGCGCCAGACGAACGGCGCTGGCCCTGCTGACCGCGCGCAGTTCCTGTGACCGAAGTCCGAGTCCTTGAAGCCCTGGTGGTTTGGCGGGCGGCTTGCGCTTGAGCTCCACCCGACCGGCGGCGTGGAGTGGTGCCGGCAGCGCAAGAACCGGTCGCCAGCGCTGATGTTTGTCACGCTGGGCGCGCCCGGCGTGGGCAGCAGTCTTGTTGCTGACCGTGGGCGCGTTTGCGCTGGATGGCACACGGCCTGTGGCGGTGTACAGCTTGAGTGGCGGGGTGACTGCCTTGATCGGCATCTCTCACTGGATGCTTGGGATGATGCTCATCGGGTGAACAATCAAAAATCACCTTTTTAGCACTTTACATGAATGGCACATCAGACTACTCTTCGAGCTAGGCCTTAGGGTAACTCTCGCTTTCTGCTGCTCTGACAGCGCCATATCAAGCCAGTGTCGCTAGAGGCCAGGGAGGACGAAACATGTCGAAGGATCGAGTCGTGTTCATGCCATGGACACAAGCCAAGCCGGTGGTGCGCGCCAAGGCCACCCGCGCGCTCAACCAGTCCGGCCTCGACGCCGCGCTGAACCTCTGTGAATAGCCCGCGCCCACCGCTGCGCGACACGCTGGTGCTGGTGATGCTTCTGTCGGCTGTCACCGGCCTCAGCCAGTTTTACCGGGTGTCCAACAGCGTGATCGGGCCCGAGGTCGCCTTAGAGCTTGGCCTCAACGCGCGCGAGGTCGGCTTGGCCGGCGGCGCGTTCTTCCTCGCGCTGCTGGTCGCGCAGATCCCGGTGGGCATGGCGTTCGACCGCTGGGGCGCGCGCGCCACGCTGTCGTCTATCAGCGGGCTGGCGGTGCTCGGCGCGCTGCTGATCGCCCGGGCGACCGACGCCACCGAACTCATCGCCGCGCGCTTCCTGGTGGGGATCGGCTGCTCGGCGAGCTTCATGTCGGCTGTGTTCCTGTGCGCGCGCTGGTTCGGCGTGCAGCGCTTCACGATCGTCCTGTCGTGGGTCTTCGCCACGAGCAATATCGGCACGCTGGTGGCGGCAACGCCGCTTGCGTGGGCGAGCGCGACGATCGGGTGGCGCCACGCCTTCGAAGCGCTTGCCGCCCTGACGGCCCTGTTCTCGCTGGCCTTCTGGTGGCTGGTTCGCGACGATCCGCCCGGCGCGGTCGTGCGGCCCCGCAGCCAGGAGTCACTGGCGGAAGTGCTGCGCGGATTGCGCGAGGTCTGGCGCACCCCCGGCCTCGGTCCGGTGTTCGCGATGCACACCTTCACCTATGCCTGTTTGGTGACCGTGCTTGGCGTCTGGGCCGGACCGTACCTGCACGACGTGCACGGACTCAACACGGTCGAGCGGGGCAACATCCTCTTTGCGATGGGCATCGGCTCGATCATCGGACCGCTGGCGTTCGGGCCGCTCGATCGGGTATTGGGCACCCGCAAGAAGATCGTCGTGGCCGGCGCTCTGTCGTGCATCGCGCTGTTTGCCACCCTCGCCGCCATGCCGCACCCACCGCTCGCCGTTGCCACTGCGCTGCTCGTGGCACTGCCGGTGCTGTCGTCCTACTCGATCGTCACCGTCTCGCAGGGCCGCGCGCTGTTCCCAGAGCGGCTCGCAGGCCGCGGCGTCACCACGGTGAACATGGCGCAGGTGCTTGGCTCAGCGGTCCTGCCGGCGCTGGCGGGCTACGTGGTCGGATCGTTCGCCGGCCTCGGTGAGGCGCCGGGCGCACCGGCACCGGAGGAGGCCTACCGCTGCGTGTTCGCGATGCTCGGGGCGGGCAGTTGCATCGGCCTTGCGTTCTACCTGCGATCGAAGGACAGCCGGCCGAAGATCAGCGGGCAAAAAGCATTCTCGAAGTTGAAATGAAGTTGCGAGCGCTTAAGTTCTCGTGAGCAGGCTGCAAGCCTGGGGTCAGGTCTTGTTTTCATACATTGATCGCTTTCCATTTCACGATCCGACTGACGGTAGCAGAGTGAACATCAAAGGCCTGAGCAATCTCCTTCATGCTGTAGCAGCCGGTCGCATAGGCTTGCACGATGGCTGGATTGCGCGCTGGCATCGATGCAAACTCGGTCAGCGGAGGCGCTGAGGCGCGACGTTGTAGACGCGGTATCTCTGCATCCGCCGAAAGCCTGACGTCTATTTTTTTTTTGCCCAAAGCTTCAGCGAATTTGGCATCCCCCAAATACAGCTGGCCCTGCAGTTGGTCCCACACGCTGGGCAAATTCACGCCAGCCCTGACGTGATGGATGTACGAAGCCACCGCTGTTCTGGCGTCATCGCCAAACTGTGACAGCAGCCACTGCACTTGCAACCAGGCCGGCGGCGTAACGCGGCCTAGCATGGCTCGGTAACTGCTCCAGGGCCAGTCTTCGGGCAAGTCGCAGATGCCCGCCCGAACGGGGTTGAGCACCACGTAGCGAGCCAATTCCAGCAAGTACGCCTCGCGCTGCACGATGATGGCTTTGAACCGTCCTTGAAAGAGGTGACCGACTGTGTTGTGGGTGCGGTTATGCCACTGGGTGTAAACGCCGTTGAGCTGGCGCATACCGGCGCTCAGGTGACCATCTATGGTCTCCACAACGATATGAAAATGGTTGTCCATCAGGCAGTAGGCGTGGCACAGCCAGTTGTGCCTGGTGCAAACATTGCCCAATAAATCGAGCCAGTACTGCCGGTCAGCATCGCTCAGGTAGATGGCTTCGCGCCTGTCGCCACGCGTAGTGACGTGATAAAGCCCGCCGGGAAATTCGATGCGCAATGGTCTTGCCATGGCGAGATTTTAGTGGGAGTTTGTTTGATTGCAAGACCTGACCCTATGGGTTCCTATGGGTTCACTGCCGCCGTATGACCAGCAGGTGGCCGCCTTACTCGATGGCGATGATCTGGTTCAACCGGGCGCAGGCCTGTGCGAAGACGGTGTCGGTCAGCTTGCCTTGCGGGTGCGGTTTGGCATCACGCGCGCGCCAATCGAAGGACTTCGGTTGATGACACAGCACGTAGCTCGTCTTGCCTGTTTGGCGCCCGCCGGCCGCGCCCACCGCCAGCGCAAACGGATTGGTGGCGTTGTACGCGGCGGTGCTCATGGGCAGGCCGATGACCAGGCCGGTTCGGGCGTTGAAGTCGGCGGGCGAAAGCACCAGCATGGGGTGCATGTCGCGCATTTCGCCGCCCGCCTGAGGGTTGCAGTCGATCCAGATCACGGCTTGGCGTTCGGGCGCCCAGACGATCGTCCCAGCCCTTGTCGGCTGGGACGTGGCCGGCTTCGACGACTTCGCCGCGACCGCCTTGCGCTTGGCCACCGCAGGCTTGCGGGCCGCACTCACCATGCTTCACGACCCACCGGTGCCGCTGCCATGGCCTCCCCAGCGTGCAGCGCCGGGTCGAACAGCGCCAGACGCTCGGCCAGAGTGGGCGGTTTGTCGCCATGCGGCGTGATGATGACGCGGCCGTCTTCCACGGTGATGCGCACCCGCTGATCGGCCTTCAGGTGCGCCGCACGTGCCACCGCCGCCGGCAGTCGAACGCCCAGGTTGTTGCCCCAGGCCTTGATGTCGAGAATGGCTTCAGTCATGGCCGATCCTTTGGTGTATCAACGTGTTTATACACGAAGACCGCGAGATCAGTTGGACGGCTTTGCCGCACCGTTGCGCACGCCGCTCTCTCGCCGCCCGAAGCAAGGGCGTGTCGAGCAGGAGGTACACCGGCCACCCACAGGTCGGGGTGCAGGTCGGCAGGCAGTCGAGCGCCTTCAACTCGGGTCATCGACAGGCTGATGTCGCCTTGGCGGCGTGTCTGGCGCGGGTTGGCATGCAAGCATCGCGCGATGCCCGATCAACTCGCCGATGCATCCATACTAGGCTTCAAGACCCGGTTCGCCGTGCTCACTTCAGGGTTTGGGCTGCGATGCGTCCCGCGCTGATCCCATTGCTGCTGGCCCTGGCCTGGGGTTTGAACTGGCCTGCGGTCAAGGTCATGCTGTCGGTGCTGCCACCGTTCAGCGCTCGCGCACTCGGTTTGGGCCTGGGCGCCATGCTGCTGCTGGCGCTGGCGCTGCTGCGTGGCACCCGGCTGCTGCCGCCGCGCGACGCGCTGCCCGGCGTCGCCGTCGGCAGCTTGCTGACCGTCGCGGTTTTCAACATGTGCACGGCTTTCGCCCAGCTCACCACGTCCACTTCGCGTGCTGCGGTGCTGACCTTCACGATGCCGATGATGTCGGCCGCGCTGGCCTGGCTGGTGCTGGGCGAGCGCCCCGACCGGCGTGGCGCCATCGCGCTGGTGCTGGGCAGCGCGGGCATCGCGGTGCTGGCAGCGCCGGTGTTGCAAGGCCTGGCTGAGTCGGCGCCGGGCGCGTCGGCCTGGGGCCTGGTGTTTCCCTTGAGCGCGGCCTTGGCCTGGGCGCTAGGCACGGTCGCGACCAAGCGCTGGCCGCCACCGGGCGATCGCATAGTGCTCACAGCCTGGCAGCTGGGCATTGGCGCGTTGATTGCTGCCGGCGTTGGCCAGTTGGCGGGCGAACGGCTGCCCGCTGTCTGGCCTCCCAGGGTGTTGGTCGCGTTGGCCTGGCATGTGGTCGTGGCCACTGCGGTAGCCTATGTGCTGTGGTACCGGCTGCTGGCTTCAGCCAGCGCCACCGTGTCATCGTTGACCACGCTGGCGGTGCCGGTGGTCGGGGTGATCGGTGCGATGGCGCTGGTGGGCGAGCGGCCTTCAGCGATCGACTGGGTCGGCTTCGCGCTGGTGCTCGGCGGTGCGGCGCTGGCGGTGTTGCGGATAGTCGGCCGGCCCGCGCCGGCAAGCCCGGACGCAGCGCAGCCGCTATCGAGGGCCTCGTCGGCCCGCTAGTCGATGCCGGCCGTGATGTTGTGCAGGGCGGGCGCTGCTGCCGGTCTGCAGGTCTGTGTCGACCCACTGCGCGCGCACTGGGCACCTGCTCAGTCAGCAGGCAAGGCCTTGGGATCCTCGGCACTGGCCCGGCGATCCGCGAGCCAATCGAGCATGGTGGCGTAGAGCGTCTCGGACGCTATCGGTCGGCCGAGGAAAGCGTTCATACCGGCCTCGCGACAGCGTGCCTCATCTTCCGGAAAGACGTTCGCCGTGTAAGCGATGATCGGCACCTGAGGATTGTTGGGCAGTCCGCGGATTCTTCGGGTCGCCTCCATGCCGTCCATCACCGGCATCTGGATGTCCATCAGGATCAGGTCGTAGTTCACCCGCTGGGCCTTTTCCACCGCTTGCGCACCGTCGGACGCCGAATGCACGACCAACCCGCAGTCCTCGAGCAGCCCCTGTGCCACCTCCAGGTTCATGGCATCGTCCTCGACCAAAAGAACGTAGGCGTCGCGATGCCTGGACTTCAAGAGCTCACGCGCAGAAGGTTGCTGCTGCACTGGCGCTACGTCCAGGTCCTGCCGGGGCTTGCCCAGTTGCACCGTGAACCAGAAGGTTGCGCCGGCACCCAGCGCACTGTCGACGCCTATCGTGCCTTGCATCATCTGCACCAGCCGCTTGCTGATGGCCAGTCCCAATCCGCTTCCACCGTAGGGACGCGTGTGGGAGCTGTCGACTTGCTCGAAGGACTGGAAGATTCGACCTTGATCCTCGGGCGCGATGCCGATGCCCGTGTCCTGAACCTCGAATCGCAGCACGACCCGTGCCGGGCTGTCCTCGAGCAGCAGGGCACGCACCGTGATCGAGCCCTGTGTGGTGAACTTGGCCGCGTTGCTGGTGAGGTTGAGCAGCACCTGGCTCAGCCGCCTGGCGTCACCCCGCACCACCATGCCGAGCAGCTCGGGCGCCAATTCGATCGACAGCTCAAGCTGCGCCTTGGCGATCTGCTGGCGGATCAGGGCGTCCAGGTTGTGCAGGACGGTATCGAGCTGGAAATCGGCCTCCACCAATGAGAACCGATCGGCCTCAATGCGCGAGATGTCGAGAATGTCACGAATGATCTCCAACAGGTGCTGAGACGCTTTCAAGGCCTTTGCGAGCTGGTCGATCTGGCGCGGATCGCTGGCCCGGCGCTGCGCGAGCTCGACCATGCCCATGATGCCGTTCAAGGGTGTGCGCAATTCGTGGCTCATGGTGGCCAGGAAGGCGCTCTTGGCCCGGTTCGCCGCCTCCGCTGCTTCCTTGGCCTGGCTCAGCGCCAGTTTTCTGTGCTTTTCCTCGGTGACGTCGCGCGCGGTCACCACCGCGCCCAGGATGCTGCCACCTTTGCCGCGAATCGGTGCGCAGTTGAAGCTGCCGATCCAGGACTCGCGGGTGTCGCGCCTTCGCAGCGTGAATTCGACATTGAATGCGGACTCGCCGCGCAGGGCTCGCGGCACGGGCCAGTTCTCGTAGGGCAAGGATTCCCCACTGGGCAGCGACACGTCGAGGAGTGCCGGGTATTCGGCCAGGGTGAGCGGGCAGCTGGCCTTGTCGGGGAATCGATGGAAGGTCGCGAAGGCCTCGTTGAAGTCGATGAAGCTACCCTCGCGGTTAGCGATGAAGACCGCGTCACTCATGCTTTCGAGCGCCGCGTTCAGCGTGGACTTGCCCGCCGCGACCACTCGAGTTCGACAGTTGCTGGACGTAAGTCCATGATTTAATTAGAAACCGGTTCTAAAGTGCAGACTACAAAGCAGGTTTGGCGAGGTCTGAAGGGGTCGGCGGGGTCAACTCCAAGGCTGCGAACAGCGATTTCTGGACCGGGTTTATGTCAGTCAGGCCAGTGATTGTTTGACCATCG
>CAMCTC010000153.1 GCA_945878355.1 Bordetella parapertussis
GACCCGCCCGAGCACGACGAGCAGCGCAAGGCGGTCAGCCCCATCGTCGCGCCGGGCAATCTGGCCGGCATGGAGTCGCTGATCCGCGAGCGCACCGCCAGGGTGCTCGACAGCCTGCCGCGCAACCAGAATTTCAACTGGGTGGAAAAAGTCTCGATCGAGCTCACGACGCTGATGCTCGCGACGCTGTTCGACTTCCCGCTCGAGGACCGCAAGCTGCTGACCTGGTGGTCGGATGTGATCACCACCTTGCCCGAGGAGGGCGGCATGTTCAGCACCGAGGAGGCACGCCATGCCGAGGTGCTGAAGATGCTGGAATACTTCACGCGCCTGTGGAACGAGCGCGTCAACGCGCCGCCGCGCAACGACTTGATCTCGATGCTGGCGCACAACCCGGCCACGCGTTACTCGCCGCCCAATCAACTGTTGGGCAACTTCGGGCTGCTGATCGTCGGCGGCAACGACACCACGCGCAACTCGATGACCGGTGGGCTGCTGGCGCTGCACGACCACCCCGATCAGTACGCGAAGCTGCGTGCCAACCCGGCGCTGGTGGATTCGCTGGTGCCCGAGATCATCCGCTGGCAGACGCCGCTGGCCCACATGCGCCGCACCGCGGTGGCCGATGCCGAACTGGGCGGCAAGCGCATCAGCAAGGGCGACAAGGTCGTCATGTGGTACCTGTCGGGCAACCGCGACGAGCGCGTGATCCAGGACCCCGACCGCTTCATCATCGACCGCGCGCGGCCGCGCCAGCACCTGTCGTTCGGCTTCGGCATCCACCGCTGTGTCGGCAACAGGCTGGCGGAGATGCAGCTGGCGATCCTGTGGCAAGAGATCCTGAAGCGCTTCCCGGTGATCGAGGTCGTCGGGCCTGCCAAGCGGGTCCGATCGAATTTCGTTCGCGGCTTCACCGACCTGCAAGTGCGAATCCCGGGCTGAGCCGCGATGAAACAAAGCAGCGCCATGCCTTTTTCAGTCGAGACGCAATGAACAATGTTGAGACCCAGCTGCAGCACGCGCTCGCCGAGCGATTCGGCAGCGCTGTTGACGTGCCGGCCGATCTGCCCGGTTTGGACAGCCTGCTGCGCATGGTCGAGCAATCGTCGCAGCGGCGCTGGGCCGACACCGCCGTGCCGCCCGAATTGACGCGTCTGCTGGCGGCCTGCGCGCTGTGCGCGCCGACCAAGAGCTACCTGCAGCAAGCCGACATCGTCGATGTGCGCGACCTCGCGCAGCGCGCCGCGCTGACGGCGCTGACGCCCAGCATGCCCTGGCTCGCCGACGCGCCGGCGCTGCTGGTGTTCTGCGGCAACGGCCGGCGCTTCAAGCGCTTGTTCGAGCGCGCGGGCCAAGCCTTCTCGAACGACCACCTCGACAGTTTCTTCAACGCCACGGTCGATGCGTCGCTGGTGATGATGAACTTCATCAACGCGGCGGCTGCGGTAGGCCTGGTGAGCTGCCCCATCAGCCTGCTGCGCAACCAGGCCGACAGTCTGGCGCAGATCCTGGCCTTGCCTGAGCGGGTCGTCCCGGTGGCCGGCCTGTGCATAGGCTACCCGGCTGCGTCAACAGCCCTGAACCCCAGGTTGCCGCTGGCGGCCACCTTCCACACCGACCGCATCGGCGCTGTCGATGACGACGCGGCCGTCGACGACTTCGACGCGCGCTACATCGCCGCCCGCGCCGCGCAGTCTGCCGGCACCGCGCCGCCCAGGGCCTGGTCGGCGGAACGCTTGCACCAGTACAGCGCAGCGCAGCGCGAAGACTGGGGTCGCTTTGTTCGGGCCCAGGGTTTCGACCTGCGCTGAAATCTTCACCCTCCACCAGGACGCCACGATGAACACCATCACCCATGCTCACCACCACCCGAGCGCCTGGCGGGGTGCGCAGATGCAGCAGCGCGACGACTGGGTCGTTCAGCTGACGCCGGCGCACAACCGCGAGTTGAATGAAGCGCTGGCGTTTGCAAAGTCCCGCAACGCCGAGATTCCGACGCTGCAGCAGCAGGACTTTCCGCTGCCGACGCTGGCAGCGCTGTTCAAGGATCTGGCCGCAGAGGTGATGCAAGGGCGCGGCTTCGCGCTGCTCAGAGGCCTGGCCATCGACGAGCTGTCCTTGCGCGACGCGGCGCTGGTCTACTGGGGCATCGGCACCCACCTCGGCCAAGGGCGGGCCCAGAACGCGCAAGGTGACATGCTCGGCCATGTGACCGATCTGGGCGTCGACTTTCGCAATGACCCGAATGTTCGCGGCTACCAGACCAGGCTGCGGCTGCCTTTTCACAACGACACGACCGACATCGTCGGTCTGCTGTGCCTGCGGCCGGCGCGCAGCGGTGGCTTGTCGCGCATCGTCAGCAGCACGGCCGTCCACAACGAGGTGCTCGCCAGACGCCCCGACCTGCTCGAGCTGATGTGTCAGCCGATGAGCCTGGACCGCCGCGGTGAAGCGCCCCCGGGCAAACCGCCTTACTACCAGGGCGCGATCTTCGAGCGGGTGGGCGAGCGGTTGTTCTGCCGCTACAACCGCACCTATGTCGAATCGGCGCAGCGCTTTCCCGAGGTGCCGAGGTTGACGCCGGCCCAGATCGAGGCTTTCGACCTGATGGACAGCTTGTGCAACGACCCAGCGCTGCGCCTGGACATGGACTTCCAGCGCGGCGACATGCAGTTCATCTGCAACTACACCGTGCTGCATTCGCGCAGCGCCTACGAAGACTGGCCCGAACTCGAGCGCCGCCGCTACCTGCTGAGGCTGTGGCTCGACACCGGCCTGATCGACACCTTGCCGGCGTCCTGGGCGGTCCGGCAAGCCGATCTGGATCTCTGGCAACGCAACCCGAAGCCGCCGATCTTCGACCTGTCGATGCGCCACGCCGAATTGGCCCATTGAATCCCTGCTGGAGCGATCGATGACAACAGTCGAATCCCCTTTGAGCGCCCCAAGGCCGGCCGAAGCCGGCCGTCCCCCGTGGGGATCAAGCAAAGTGGCAAAGCCACATTTGCTTGAGAGCCCACAAGCCTTGCCCTTGTTCCAGGATGCCTGCCACTGGTACGGCCCATCATTGGCGTCGGGTCAGGACTGGACCGTGCAGCTCAGGCCTGAAGAGCTGGTCGAGCTCGATGCCACTGTGAACGATGCATTGGCGCGCCAGGTCGATCTGGTGTCGATGACCGAGCATGACTTTGCGCTGCCACTGCTGGCGCCAAAGCTGCAAGCGATTCGCGCCGAGTTGCTGCGTGGCCGAGGCTTTGTGCTGCTGCGTGGCTGGCCCAGCAGCGAACGCAGCATGGCCCAGTCGGCGATGGCATTCAGGGGCATAGGCGCGTACTTTGGCGAAGCGCTGTCGCAAAACGCCAAAGGCCATGTGCTCGGCCATGTGGCCAATCTCGGGCTCGACTATGCCGACCCGTCGACGCGCGGTTACCAGACCACTGCCGACCTGCGCTTCCACACCGACGGAGGCGACATCGTCGGCCTGCTCTGCATCCGCCCGTCCAAGACGGGCGGGCTGTCGCGAATTGCCAGCTCGACAACGGTGTGGAACGAGCTGGTGCGGCGCCGGCCCGACCTGGCGCAGGTGCTGACCGAGTCCTATGCCTTCTCACGCGTCGGCGAAGTCAGGCCTGGGCAGCAGCGCTATTTCAGTTCGCCGATCTTTCAGCCCTGCGACGGCCGCATGATCGCGGTGCTGATCCAGAGCTTCATCCACAAGGCCCAGGCTTTCGACGAGGTGCCGCGACTGACGGCCGCACAGGCCGAAGCCTTGGCCCTCGTCGACACGCTCGCGGGCGACCCGGCGATCCGCCTGGACATGGATTTCCGGCCCGGCGACATGCAGTTTCTGTGCAACCACAGTGTCTTCCATTCGCGCACGTCCTACGAGGATTGGCCCGAGGTCGAGCGGCGCAGGCATTTGCTGCGCCTGTGGATGTCCAGCGACGACGGCCCGGCTTTGCCAGCGAACATGACCCGCGACTTTCAGGGTGCCACCGCCAGCGGTCGGCCCGACGGCATCCGCATCCCCGGCACGCCGCTGGTCGCGCCGCTGGAACCGGTGTGAAGCGCGGCTTCGCCGCCATCGACGATCACCTCGCAGCCCCTCAGGAGCCCGACATGTCTTTCTCGATCAAGCGCCGCGCGGCCCTCAGGTATTTGGCGAGCGCCGCGATCGCCTGTCCGCTGGTCGGCCATGCGCAAAGCGCGCTGCCTGGCGGCTGGCCGAATCGGCTGGTCAAGTTCGTCGTGCCGTCAGGGCCCGGTGCGCAGACCGATTTGTTTGCCCGCTACATCGCCGAGCATCTGGCGCGGGTCTTCGGCCAGGCTTTCGTCGTCGAGAACAAGCCCGGTGCCAGCGGCAACATCGGCGCGATGGCGGTTGTCAAAGCGCCGGCAGACGGCTACTCGCTGTTGTTCAGCGCGGCGTCGTTCACGATCGTCCCCGCAGCCCTGAACCCTGACCAGCCCTACGACCTGCTGCGCGACCTGGTGCCCATCGTGCAGATCGGCGTCGGTGGCTTGTTTCTCGCGGTGTCTGCGGACCTGCCGGTCAAGACCGCCCACGAGCTGTTCGATCTGATCCGCGCTCAACCCAATCGCTATACCTATGGCACCACCGGCATAGGCTCTACCGGCCACCTGATCATGGCCTCGCTGCTGTCGCAGCGCGGCCTGAACATGACGCATGTGCCTTACAAGTCGTCGGCTGAGGTGCTGCGCGACCTCAACAGCGGCGTGCTGCAGGTGGGCTGGATAGACACCACTTCTTCGCTGGGGCTGATCCAGGCCGGCAAGGTTCGCGCGCTCGCGCATGGTTCGACCTACCGCGCGCCGCGATCGCCCGACGTGCCGCCGCTCAACGACCTGGGCATCCCGTTCAACCTCAACGGCTGGCTGGGCTTGTTCGCCCGTTCCGGGACCCCGGAGCCCATCGTTCGCGCGATCAACAGCGAGGTCAACAAGCTGCTGCACAGCGACGAAGGCAAGCAGCGGCTGATCGCGATGAACGCGGCGAATCCGCCGCCAGTGACGGCCGATGAGTTTGCGCAGCGCATCCGCACCGACCTGCCGGCCTGGCGCAAGATCGTCACCGACAACCACATCAAGCCTGAATGAGGGTCGGCAAGACCGGCCAGTCGGGGCTGCCGCGAACGCCTGTCGCGGCATGAAGCGCTGGGTCATCGCCGGCGGCGGCTACACCGGGGCCGCGACCGCACTGCACCTGGCGCGCCACTCGCCGCAGCCGCTGCGTATCCAGCTGGTGGAGCCGCGCGCCCAACTCGGCGCGGGCCTGGCCCACAGCGCCGAGCATCCCGACCTGCGCCTGAACGGCACGCCGGGCATCCACGCGATGTACCTGGACGCGCCGCTGCATTTTCTGCAGTGGCTGCAGCAAAACGGCACCCTGGTCGGCGACCCGCAGAGCACGAATCCGGACGGCACGATTTACCCGCGCCGCGCAGATTTCGGTCGCTACATGGCGGCCGAACTGGCCAGGCACGCGCAGTCCAACGCCAGCGGCTCGGTGATCGAGCATGTGCGCGACCGCGTCGCTCGCGTGCTGCCGAGCGCCGGTGCGCTGCGCGTGGAACTCGAACAAGGCCCGGCGCTGCAAGCCGATGAACTGGTTCTGGCAGCGGGCTGGAACGCGGTGGCGGTGCCGCCGCAGTTGGCGCCGCTGCAGTCGCATGCCGGCTGGATCGGCGAGCCCTTGAACCTGGCGCGCATGGCGGCGATCGCTCGCGACGCACCTGTGCTGCTGGTCGGTGCCGGGCTGACGGCGGCCGATGCTTTCGCGGTGCTGCGGGCCCAAGGCCACCAGGGTCCGGTGACCGCGCTGTCGCGCCGTGGCCTGCGCCCGGCAGCGCAGACACCGCACCGCCTGCCGATGGGGGTGTGGCAGCGGCTGCTGGACCCGAACCCGGATTTCGTGCGCCGCCACGGGCACCCGGCCTCGGTGCGCGAGGCACTGCGCGCTTTGCGTCAAGACCTGCAGGGGCTGCGTTCGGACCCGACGGGCTGGTATGTGCCGTTTGACGAGCTGCGCGATTCGATCACGCATTTCTGGCCGCAATGGCCCGATGACGAAAAGCGCCGCGCGCTGCGCCACCTCAAGAGCCGGTACGACGCCTTTCGATTCCGCAACCCGCCGCAGACCCAGCGCATCGTCGAGCAGGGCGTGGCGAGTGGTCAGCTCAGCTTTGCCAGCGGTCGGCTCGAGAGCGCTCAGCAACTCGGCGATGCGATGGCTGTGGACTGGCAGACCCGCGACGCTGGCCCGCGCCGTCTGCAGGCGGCGGTGGTCGTCAACTGCACCGGGCCGCAGCCTCGGCCCAGCCGTTCGGGCAACCCGCTGTGGCGCGCGATGCTGGGCGACGGGCTGGCGCGCGACCACGCCAGCGGCCTGGGTGTCGATGTGGACCTTGGCTGCCGCGTCGTGGACCAGCAGGGCCGTGCGCATGCCAACATCCGCGCGCTGGGGCCGATCACCGCGGGCTGTTTCGGCGAGGCGACTGCCGTGCCCTACATCGCACGCCAGATCCTGCAGACGCTGTCGCCCGAGGTCCTTCAGGGCCGCGCCGCCGCCTGAGGCAAGCCGGCCCGGCCTTCGATCACCCCGGCTTGTCGGCCTTGTCGGGCATCCGCGACTCTCGGGTCTGCAGCGCATAACGCGGCGTGTCGACAAAGTCGCCCAGCCAGGGCATGGCTGAGCGGCACCAGAGTTGCTGGCGCGGCGGCAGTTCGGCGCGCTGGCGCGCAGTGCCCACGCGCAACGAGTAGGTGTTCGCGTTCTCGACGTTGCCGCCGTGGATCGAGGTGCCGCATTCGGGGCAGAAGGACAGCGCGCGCGGGTTGCCGTTCTCGCCCTTCTTCACGAAGACCTTGAGCTGACCGGCGAGCAGCCGGAAATTGCCAGCAGGGACTGGCACACCGACCCGGAATGCCGAGGCCGAGTGGATCTGGCAGTCGGTGCAGTGGCAAATGCCCACCCGCGCCGGGTCGATCAGCGCTTCATAGCGGATGTGCCCGCACAGGCATGCGCCGTCGATCTTCATCAAGGTTTTCTCGACCATGGCTTCAGGCTGCTGTCGGGGTAGCCTGGGCGGCCAGCAGATCGCGCATCGCGGCCGCGCGGTCCAGCGTGGGGCGGACATTCTTCGACCAGGCGGCGACGCGGTGCAGCCGTCGGAACTGATTGCCCAGGTCGCCCGACACGCCGTAATGGGCGGTGCCGAAGTTGTCCCAGATCGCGATGTCGCCCTTCTTCCACTGGTGGCGAACCTGCAGCTCGGGCGTGCGCGGCAACTCGTTGGCGATGCGCATCACCAGATCGCTCAGGTCTGTGCTGTAGTCGTGCACGCGCTTGACGTAGCCGTTGCCGACGAACAGGCACAGCTTGCCGGTGACCGGGTGGTTGACCACCGCTGGATGCGTGGTGTTCTCGGCCGCTTTCATGACCTTCTCGACGAACGCCGGGTTGATGTTGTAGTCGTGCCGCAGCGTCATGTACAGCAGGTCGTGGTCGATGTCGAGATTCAGGAACAGCAGCTTGAGCGCGAAAGGCAGGCGCTCGTAAGCCGCCGTGGCGCTGGACCACATGGTGTCGGCACCGAAAGGCACTTCGTCGGCCTGCAGCACCGCGGCCACGTTGGGGTGAACGCGGCCGGTCACGTCGTGATGCCAGACATCGGTGCCGTTCTTGACGCTCGTGGTGGGCTTTTTCTGGATCAGCAGCACCTCGGGGTGGCCCTCGGCCGCCAGCGTCTTGCCAAAGGTGTGGAGCTCCAGTTCCTCGGCGAAGCAGCGCGCCAGCGCCTTGTGCTGGTCGTGGTCCAGGTGCTGCTGTGGCGCGAACAGCACGCCGTTGCGCCACAGCGCGGTGCGCAGATCGGCGGCGATCTCGTCGTTCAGCTTGGACAGGTGCAGCCCCTCGATGGTGCCGCCGATTGTTGGCGTGCAGGGCACAACGCGAAAGTGCTTGTACTCCTGTGGCATCGCGCGGGCCTGGGCCGGGGACATGGGCGAATTCATGGCATCTCCTGGGTGGTGGCGTGGCCTCGCAGGCCGCCGGAGATTGTCACGCTGTGGCCCGACGTCGGCCACTGAGATTGTTGGACGAGTCCATAGCTGTTTGGCTATGCTCAAGGAGAGATGGAGTCTTATTTTCCATAACCAGAAGCACAGCCAAGGTCCACGAATGACTGCCAAGCAATTTTTCTCACGCGACCTCAAGCTGCGCCACCTGCGCTTGCTGGTGGCCATAGACGACGCACGCCAGCTCAGCCGGGTTGCGCGGCTGATGCACATCACCCAGCCTTCGGTGTCCAAGACGCTGGCCGAGATCGAGGCGTCGATAGGCGCTAGGCTGTTCGAACGCCTGCCGCAGGGCTTGTTGCCCACGCCGCTGGGTGCGGCGATGGTCCGCTCGGCGCGAGACGTGCTGGCTGAGCTCGACCGGGCTGGCGCCGAGCTCGAGCAGATCAGCCGTGGCCAGTCTCGCTCGCTGCTGATCGGCGCGATGCCGAGCGCCGCGCTGTCTATCCTGGCGCCTGCGCTGGCAATCCTGCAACAGGCCGACCCCGAACTGGCGCTGCGCGTCAGCGAGGGTGTCACCGAGGACTTGCTGGTTCAGTTGCAAGCCGGGCGGCTGCACGCGGTGCTGGGCGCGCGCTTGCGGCGGGCGCTGCTCGACGGCGTGGTCGCGCATCCGCTCTACGACGATCCGCTGGTCTTCGTGGCCGGGCCCGGCCATCCCGCCGCGCTGCGCGAGGCCATGGACTGGGACGAGCTGGCGGGCTTTGCCTGGATCCTGACGCCGCCGGCGCACCCGCTGCGTGCCGGTTTCGAGCGTGCGCTGCGCGATAAGGGCATGGCGATGCCGCGCCAGGTGATCGACTCGTCGATGATGGACTTGACCATCGGCCTCGTCGCTGCGGGCAAGGTGCTGGCGCTCACCGCAAGGCGCCAGGCCGATTACCTGCAAGGGCTGGGGCTGGTGCGCATCGTCGCAGCGGCACATGCCGAGCGGCTGGGCCTGGATCTCAAGGTCGCGCTTTTCACGGCCTCAGTCGCCGGACCCCAAGCGGAGATCGGGCTGCTGCTGGACTGCTTGGCACAGGTGTTGGGCAGCCCTAAAGCGGCGAATGAAGAAGTTTAATCACTTAACTCAATATAGTTATTTTAATAATAAAATTTTTTCGTTAAAATCCATTTTAATGATGGGAATATTTTAAATGAGCTAAAGTGTTAAAAGTCTGACTTGATTAGAAACATGCCTAAGCCAAGCTTAGAACAAGGCGAAGGGAAAGGATTTTTGCGACGAATTTGGCCCCCAAACAGCACCTCCACTGCCAATTTCTACCCATCGGCTAAGAAATAGGACTTACGCAAACCGAACTCAGCTAGCGCTCAGTTCGGACTTTTGTAGCTGATTTATACGATAGACATTTGGACAGATGGCTTCATGAGTTCTTGCCTCATGTAAGCCGACAGCATCCCTTTTTTAACGCTGTAAATATTGCTT
>CAMCTC010000154.1 GCA_945878355.1 Bordetella parapertussis
TTCGCCAATGCTGGGCAGTTCGACCAAGGTCAAGATCAGCACCGTCGTCAACCCCGATCTGACAATGCCTTGCATGATGAGGCCCAGTGTCAGCAGCGGGCCAGACACGAACTGAAGCAACACGCTGGACATCAACGCGGCCAATGACAAGCCCAGCAGAATCTGGAAACGTCGACTGGGCGTCGCCAGCCTTGGAATCAGCAGCGACCCGCCAATGCCGATGACGGTTGGCAGCGCGGCCCAGTAACCCGCTTGCGCGATGGGCAGGCCTTGACTGCGCAGCAGTTCCGGCAGCCAATTGTTGAGACCGTGATTGAACAGAAAGACCCCGACACCCATCAGCAGGACGATCTGTACTGCGCGTATCGAGATGAGTTCGCGCATGACCTGTCGTTGCGGCAAGCGTGGTGCGGCCCGCGCCACTTCGTGCGCATGCAAGCCCGTCAGCGTCGCGACGGCAAACCAAATCACCGCCGCGGCGAACGTGAAGCCGGCCCACAAAAGCATCACCGCCCGCCAGTTGCCATCAAAGAATGGCAGCAACACCGAATGCGTCAGCGTCAGCGAGACCACGCCACCAATGGCCGGTCCAGTCATGTAAATGCCCATGGCCAGGCCACGTTCGCTGCCGGTAAACAACTGCGCCACGACCTTGGGAGCGCCCGAGGAAATGACCGGCCCGCCGACACCGAACAGCCCGACTGCGAGCAACAGGGACCAGTAGTCATTGGCGAACGCGCGACCGAGCGCGGAAGAGGCAATCAGCAGTCCGCCGACGAGCAGCGCTCGCTGCCCGCCCAATCGGTCCAACATCACGCCACCTGGCAAGGCCGCGAAAATGTAGACCAGTTGCCACACGCCCATGATGCTGCCCATCGCTGCGTGCGTGATGCCGAGTTCTCTTTCGATCGGAATCACCAGCGGGGCGATGCAAGTCGCCGTCAGCCCGAAAGCGGTGTAGAGGAGCCAGAGACCGGCGAGCAACCACCATCGATTCATTGCAAGACCTTGAGGATGTCTTCGACTTGACGGGGGATCGGCCTGGCGCAGCAGCCGGGACCGGCAAACGAGCCCCGCCAATCAGGCACAAACGCCGATCGGCCCACCAGCCGTATGTGGTGCCGACCGCGTCACGCCGGGCTTCAGCGCCTGCAGCCGATGCCAGGCATCGGCTCAGATCTCAGCTGTTGGGCCCGTGATCCATCGCGACAGGCTGCCAGCGACGCAGTCCGGAATCCGGCAGCACGGTCGGATTGACGCAGGACATCGGCCAACGGCCGGTCAGCACCAGCGCCAACTCCTGGCCAACACGGCGCTTGCGGGCCGGATCGAAGCGGGCCGAGGCTGATGCGTTGTGCGGCGACAGGATGACGTTGGGCATCTTGATCAGCGGATTGTCTGCCGCAACAGGTTCGACCTCGAACACGTCGAGGCCTGCGCCTGCGATCCACTTCTCGTCGAGCGCGCGTATCAGTGCCGCCTCATTGACGGTGGGTCCACGCCCGGTGTTGATGAAGATCGCCGTCTTCTTCATTTGCCGGAAATGCGACTCTTTCAAGAAACCCAGTGCTTGCGGCGTCGCGGGCAAATGCATCGAGACGAAATCGGAGCGACTCAGCACCTCTTGCAGGCTGGCCGGCTCGGCGCCGGCCGCAGCGATCGACAACTCGTCGAGAAACGGATCGAACGCGAGCAAGTGCAAGCCAAACGCTTGGGCCCGCTTGGCCACCGCGCGCGGCACCCGGCCAAAGGCAATGAAGCCCAGCGTCAGACCCATCAATCGCGGAAACTCGTAGAGTTGCGCGCGGCCCTCGCTCCAACGGCCTTCGCGGACCATGCGGTCCTGCTCAAAAGCCCGGCGATGGGCAGCGAGCAACAGCATCATCGCGTGATCAGCGACTTCTTCGATGAAGGTGTCGGGGCAGTTCGTGACCGGGATGCCCTTGGCCGTCGCCGCGGTCACATCGACATAGTCGACGCCGACCGATCCCAGCGCGATCACCTTGCAGCGGTCCAGCGCCTCGATCATCGGGCGGGTGAACTTCATGTTCTTGGCATAGACCGCGTCCACGCCTTTGGCCGCAGCGATGAATCCGGCTTCGGTGGCCGGGCATTCGACGATCTCCGCACCCAGCCCCTCCAGCGCCTCGCGCTCATGTTCGTAGGTGCCGCCGGTGGCCGGAGAAGCTCCGACAGGCGTCAAAATCCGCAAAGTGGCCATCAACTGCTCCAAAGAAGTAAACAAAAGGATCGACCAGTCACCGATCGGTCTGGCTTGCCAGCATACCGAAGAACGCCAGACAGTGGATCTCGCATGCATGCAGTGTCCGTTGACCTTAAGGGAAACCGTTGTTGACAAGCCGTATCTCAGCACTTATCTTGAGACCGTCGCAAGTTGTTGCAGCTTTGGCGCCCGAATGCCAGAGGCCTCAACACGATTCCCGTGAATCAGGTCAACAGGCCCGCCCGAATTGACGCTGGTTCGCACCACCACTCGAGGAGAGGTTGCATGTCTCAGTCACGTCGCAAGTTCGTCATCAACACAGCAAAGGTTTCAGCTGCAGTCATCGCAGCGCCCTTTGTGCACACCTCTCGAGCGGCCGGCTCGCTGTCGGTTGGCCTATGGGACCATTGGGTGCCAGGTGCCAACAAGGCCACCACAGATCTGATCAATGAGTGGGCGGCCAGGGAAAAAGTCGATGTCAAGATCGACTACATCACCTCGCAAGGCAACAAGCTGTTGCTGACGACCGCCGCCGAAGCGCAAGCCAAGTCGGGACATGACATCCTGGCGCTGTCGACCTGGCTGCCGGCCGACCATGCCAAGCTGCTCGAACCGGTCGACGACATCATGGCCGACCTGATCAAGGAGCACGGCGCGGTCAATGGCACGGTCGAATACCTGGGCAAGGTCGATGGCAAGTGGATGGCGATCCCCGCGACCGTCGGCGCCCAGATCAAAGGGCCTTGCTCGAGGATAGACCTGCTCAAGCAACATGCCGGCATAGACATCAAGGCGATGTACCCGGCCGGCTCGGCACCGAAGGCCGACGCCTGGACCACGGACACCTTCCTGAAGGCCGCCGAGGCCTGCCACAAGGGTGGTGTGCCCTTCGGGATCGGTTTCGGCACGACCTCAGACTCGGTCGACACCTGCGGCAGCTTCTTCCACGCTTTCGGCGCCAACTTGGTGGATGCCAAGGGCAACATCGTTGTCAACTCCGACCAGACCAAGCAGGTGCTTGAGTACCTGAAGCGGCTGATTGCCTTCCTGCCGCCGGATGTGCCGGCATGGGACGATGCGTCGAACAACAAGTGGCTGGTCTCGGGCAAAGGCGCGATGATCATGAACCCGCCCAGCGCCTGGGCGGTGGCCAAGCGCGACGCGCCACAGATCGCCGAGCAGCTGTGGACCCACGGCTTCCCGGCAGGTCCCAAGGGCAGGTTCGCGCCCTTCCTGCCGTTCTACTGGGGCATCTGGAACTTCGGCAAGAACAAGCCGGCTGCCAAGAACCTGCTGCGCCACCTGTCCACCCGCCAGGCTGTTGCGAAGATGGTTGACGCCAGCGCCGGTTATGACCTGCCTGCGTTCGCCAACCTGACGACGCTGCCGACCTGGGCCGAGGCTGGGCCGCCCAAGGGCACGCTCTACCATTACCCGAACCCGCACAACCACCAGACCCTGTCGATCGGGGCTGCGCCTGCGCCGCCGAAGATCGCCAACCAGATCTACAACCAGGGCGTGATGACGAAGATGGCCGTGCGTCACGCCCAGGGCGAATCGGTCGAGAAGACCATCGCCTGGGCAGCCAAGGAACTCGAAGGCTTCATGCGGGTCTGAAGTCGCGGCGGCTCTGGGCCTGTGAAGGCCTAGTGCCGCTGCAACACCGGCCGATCCGCCGTCGGTTTCAAACACGGGCGAGCCATGCAGTGCCCGGGTGGTTTGTCACCACCCACGGCCTCAGTTTCCAACATCAAGCCGCCTGTCGGACTTGAGCGTAGGCGCGCCCTTGCCTGCATTCACAGGAGATGGATTTGAGTGAATTAGTCGGATCGATCAAGCTGCCCAAGCGCCGCCCAAAAACGCTTGAGCGCTTTTTCCAGCGCAAGTCGACCATCGCTTTTTTGATGGCCTTGCCGTTGATGCTGGTCATCTTTGGCTTGGTTGCTTACCCGGCAGGTTATGCAGTCTACCTATCCATGCTCAACAAGGGCATGGACCACTTCGTTGGCTTTGACAATTTCTTATTCCTGTTCGGGCGCGACACCTTCTGGATGGTGGTCAGGCAATCGGTGCTGTTTGCGGTCACCGCGGTGATCTTCAAGTCCATCATCGGTTTTGTCGTCGCCCACTTCGTCCACAACATTCCCGCCAAGGGACAGCGCAAATGGCGCGGCATGCTGCTGGTGCCCTGGGTCATACCGCCGGCGATGAGCACCTTGGCTTGGCTGTGGCTGTTCGATCCGTCCTACAGCGCGTTCAACTGGATTCTCAAGGAAATCGGCATAGCCGCAGTGCCCTGGACCGGTGACGCCGACTGGGCCAGGTTCTCGGTCATCCTGGTCAACATCTGGGTGGGTGCGCCGTTCTTCATGATCATGTACTTGGCAGCACTCAAGTCGGTGCCCGAACAACTGTTCGAGGCGGCATCGATCGACGGCGCCAACTGGTGGCAGCGGATCTGGTACATCACGCTGCCGATGATGCGCAACATCATCTCGATCACGATCCTGTTCTCGTTGATCGTCACCTTCGCAAACTTCGACATCGTGCGGGTGCTGACCTCTGGAGGCCCGCTGGACTCGACCCATGTCTTCGCCACTTGGGCTTTCGAGCGAGGCATCGTCAGCGGCGACATCCCGCTAGGCGCCACCGTTTCGTTGTTCATGGTGCCAATCCTGGGCATCGCAGCGATCTTCATTCTTCGCGACATCAACAAACGTGGAAACGAGGCCTGACATGGTGCAAGCCCACACCCTACCAGCAGCCCCTAGGCTGTTCCACTACGGCAGCGTGTCGCGCGATCGCCGCCGCGCGCTGTTCTGGTCTTACTTCTTCCTGGTGGTCTTCGCCATCTTCTTCCTGACCCCGCCGATCTACATGCTGATCACGTCGCTGAAGTCCAGCGCCGAGATTTCGGCGGGCGTCAGTCCCTGGATCGTGCAATCACCAACCCTTTCCAACTTCTACGGTTTGCTGACCGACTCGAAGTTCATCCGTTTCTTCTGGAATTCGGCGATCGTCTCGATACTGGTTGTCACGATCACGATGATCGTCAGCGTGTTGGCAGCATTCGCGCTGGCACGGATGAAGTTCTGGGGCTCCGCGACGCTGGCGACCGGCGTCTTCTTGACGTACCTGGTGCCCGACACGCTGCTGTTCATCCCGCTGTTCAAGATGTTCGCGTGGATGAACGAGACCATGGGCATCGAACTGATCAACCAGTGGTGGGTGCTGGTGATTCTCTACCCGACGCTCACCGTGCCTTTTTGCACCTGGATCATGATCGGCTACTTCGCCAGCATCCCGAAAGAGCTAGACGAGGCGGCATTGATCGATGGTGCGACCTGGTTCCAGACGCTGTTCCAGATCTTCATTCCAGTGGCAGTCCCTGGCATCATCGCAGCGACCATCTTCGCCTTCACCGTGTCCTGGGCTCAGTTTCTGTATCCGCTGGCTTTCACGACCTCGGCCGATCAACTCGTGCTGCCGGTCGGCATCATCACCACCTTGATCAAGGGCGACGTTTTCAACTGGGGTCAGATCATGGCCGGTGCACTGCTTGGTGCTGCGCCGCCACTCGTGATCTATGCCTTCCTGATGGACTATTACATCGCGGGTCTGACTGCTGGGGCGACCAAGGGCTGATGAAGCTCGACCTGGTTTGGCAAGACGTTTGGCAAGACGACAGCACCTTTGATCAGTACAGAACTGGAGACAGATGACATGGCCGTTGTGACGCTCAAGAAGGTCGTGAAGTACTACGATGACACACTGGCCGTTCGCGGCATCGACTTGGAGATTGCCGACAAGGAATTTCTGGTGTTGGTCGGCCCTTCAGGCTGCGGCAAGACCACCACCTTGCGGATGATTGCCGGCCTCGAGGAGATTTCTGACGGCGAGATCCTGATCGGCGACGACGTGGTCAACGATGTGCCGCCGAAAGACCGCAACATCGCGATGGTGTTCCAGAACTACGCGCTCTACCCGCACATGTCGGTCTACGACAACATGTCCTTCGGACTGAAACTCAAGAAGGTCGATAAGAAAGAGATCCACCGTAGAGTTCAAGAAGCAGCGCACATCCTGGACATCGTGCCACTGCTAGACCGCAAGCCCAGGCAGCTTTCTGGCGGACAACGACAACGGGTCGCGATGGGTCGCGCCATCGTTCGAGATCCGGCGGTGTTTCTGTTCGACGAGCCGCTGTCGAACCTTGACGCCAAGCTGCGGGTGCAGATGCGCACCGAGATCAAGAAGGTACACCAGAAGGTCCGGACTACCACGGTGTATGTGACGCACGACCAGGTCGAGGCGATGACCTTGGCCGACCGCGTGGTCGTGATGAACCATGGTGTCATCGAGCAAGTGGGAACACCACAAGAGCTCTACCACCATCCGCGGACCAAGTTCGTGGCCGGTTTCATCGGGTCGCCTGCGATGAACATGGTGCCGGTCGCGTTGCACGAGGCCGCTGACGGTCTGCACCTAGCCCTCGGTGCCGGCGTGAACCTGCTGGTACCGCCCGACCGCGCGGCGCACTACCGCCAGTTTGCCGGCAGACCAAAGCTGCTGCTCGGACTGCGGCCTGAGCATCTGACCGACGCGGCTGCGGCGGGACAGCTAAGCGGACAGACATTTTCTGTGCCCATTGAGGTCAGCGAACCCATGGGCATGGAGACGCTGGTCTATTTCCAGCTGCAGGGCATCACCGTCTGTGGCAAAGCGAGCCCCGATGTCAGTTTGTCGCCAGGGCAGTCGATTCAGTTGCATGCCAAACTGCAAGACATGCACCTGATCGACGACGAAAGCGGGATGGTTCTATAGCCGGATCCAGGCTGAATCGATCGCGTCGGTGAGCCGACGCCTTGTCGTCGCCTCGCCGATGAAGACCCGATCGTGTTGAGCCAGTCTCACGCTTCATTGACGCGGGTTAGCGGGCGATTCGGCCGAGAGTGAGCTTCGAGACCTATCGACTCGCGCAATCCTCGGTGAACGATCTCAAGCCACTGCCAAGATTCGAAACTCGGTCGCGGTCACAACCGGCCTGACATGGGTCTTCTCACGTTGAAGGTCCGCCAGCCCGTAGCGTGACATCGTCTTCAAGGTGCGCGACAGATTGCCAGGTTGTCGTCCGGTGGCCCTGGCCAGCACAGCCATGGAATCGAGGTTGGTCTCCCGGATCACCTTCAGCAGCGCGCGGTTCTGATCGCTCAGCACTTCGGCCACCGACTTCATGGAGTTGAACCAGATCTTGGGCTCGCCCGGCTTGGGCTTGTACTCGCCTTTGGCGATAGCGATCGCCCTCGCCCGGATTTGCTCTTGAGGCATCACGCCGACGACGATGGTCTTCATTGCTGTGCTTCCTTGATAGCGCGATCCACCTCTGCGAAGAAGTCCACCAACAGCCGATACGCCGACTCGAATGCGTAGGGCACGCCTCTGTCACTCGAGGTCCGGTGCCGATGGTCGCAGGGCAAGCGCCGCCCAGCGAACTTGAACTTCTTTGGCGGCTTCACTGCATGTGCATTGTCGTATCCCAGGGTCGGCACTGGGTTGTACAGCCACCGAATTCCGCCAGAGGGCCGACGCGACCCAAGGCGGATGCAGACGAACGTCGGCTGTGCGGCGTTCAGTCCGACAAGTGAGGCGATGGTCGTCCTCCGACTGAGCAATTGTGTCGATTGACCGTTTACGACACCTGCCGAAATGTTATAACATACAAGCATTGCAAGTCCATGCATCGCAGAGATCATCATGAGCACCAGAATTTTCTCCAGCCGAGACTTCACCCGCGATGTCGCTGCAGCCAAAGCCGCTGCGCTCACAGGTCCGGTTCTGATCACCGACCGTGGCCACCCCGCCTTCGTGATGCTCAACATTGACGAGTACTACCGCTTGCAAGGCAAGTCGCCTTCGCTATTCGCGCTGATGCAGCAACTCCCCGAGCTTACCGACGACGTCTCCGAGATTCCGCGAGTGGATATCGAATTCCGTGACGTCGAACTTTGAGTTCGCATGATCATCCTAGACACCAACGTCATCTCGGAGTTGCGGAAGAAGCCGCACAACCAGGATCCCAAGGTCCGCGCCTGGTCGCAGACTCAACCGGCGAGTGCCTTCTATCTAACGACTTTGACGATCATGGAGATCGAACGCGGCACCCTGATGGAGGAGGCAAAGAATTCGTCGCAGGGGCTGGTCCTGCGCTCTTGGTTCAACGCGCTACGCATCGCCTACGCGGGCCATGTGCTGCCGTTCAACGAAGGGGCCGCCATTCGCGCTGCTCAACTCGCCGGCGGCAACCGGCCGTCGGTGGACCTGATGATCGCGGCCATTGCGCTGGAATTCGGCTACGCGCTTGCGACGCGCAATGTGGCGCATTTCAACTTCTCCGGTCTTGTGGTCATCGATCCGTGGGCCTGATTCAGCACCGTGGCCTGTCAGGCACCAGCATTGGTGCGGGTTTGCGGCCGATTTGGCCGAAAGTGTCCTTTCGAGATCTATCGAGGTCTATCGACTCCTGGGACGCTCGTGAACGCTTCATCGCGACCTGACGTCATCCTCGGAGCGCGTCCGAACAGATAATTCATCAAATACCGTAAGTGCTTGTCGCGCCGCACTTTTCAGACCGTTTTTTTACCGTCAGCTTGGGGCAAGTGCCCTGAGGACCCGCGCCCGACCCATTGGCAGCGCTCCGTCTCTCGCCAAACGGCTAGGAAAAGCCTTGAACGCGGAGCCTTACCCCGTCACCGGGTGAAAGATGCGGATCCTGGGCGAGAGCTTGGCTCGGAGTTCCCGGTCCGCGACTCGGATGTCGTACTCAGACTGCAGGTTCAGCCAGAACCGGGGCTCCATGCCAAAGAACAACCCGAGCCGAATCGCGGTGTCCGCCGTGATGGGGCGCTGGCCATTGACCAGTTCGCTGATCCTGCTCGGCGAGACATCGATGTCCGCCGAGAGCTTGCGAGCGCTGATGCCCATGGGCTTCATGAAATCCTCCAGCAGGATCTCGCCCGGATGAATCTCCTCAAGCAACTTGGTCATGTTCCGCATTCCTAGTGGTAGTCCACGATCTCGACCCGGTGCGCCCCGTCGGTCTTCCAGGCAAAGCAGATTCGCCACTGGTCGTTGATGCGAATGCTGTGCTGGCCCTTGCGGTCGGCTTTCAGTGCCTCCAGCTGGTTGCCCGGAGGGATGCGCAGGCTGGCGAGCT
>CAMCTC010000155.1 GCA_945878355.1 Bordetella parapertussis
AACGCCGGATATTGCCAATCATGTCCATGGTGATCACTCCTTGTCCCCTGCTGCTCAAAAAAACAGCAGGGTAGGTTGTTCACCTGGCTCAGTTTTCGTTCGGCACAACCTTCAAATGTGGCTCAGTTTTCGGTCGGCGCCAACACCCAATACGTGCTGGGCAACAACATGGCGCCCTGGTTCGGCGGCTCGGCTTCGCTGTCGTCCGACTTCATCAAGAAGAATCCCGAGGCGGCCAAAAAATTCATCGCGGCTTACGCCAAGGGCGTGGCCTATGTGCGCACCAAGCCGGTGGAAGCGCGCAAGTACCTCACGGGCTACACACCCATCGAAGGCGCGCTCGCCGGCGAGGTGCCGCTGGCCGCCTACACCATGTACAACGAGTTCACGCCCGCGGACATCGGTCACTTCCAGAAGTTCTTCGACCTGTTCTCGGAGAAAGGCATCTTCAGCTCGCGCCTCATGGTCGAGACCATGATCTACAAGGGTTGAAGGCCATGTCAGCCGTGCAGCCCGTGGTCGCCGAAGCGGCCAAACCGTGGAGTCCACCGGCCGCCAACGCGGCGCCGGTGGTTCAACGCAAGACCGACTGGGGACGCGCCCTGCCCTTCGTGGGCCCGGTCGTGCTCTTCATCATCTGGGACCTGGTGGTGCGCACCGGCTTCATCAAACCGATCTTGCTGCCCACGCCGGTGGACGCCATCGGCGCCTTGCTCAGCGGTCTGGCGGGTGGTCCGCTGTTGACCGACTTCGCGGTGACGGTCTGGCGCACGGTGCAGGCCTTCATGATCGCGGCCGTGGTCGGCATGCCGCTTGGCGTGCTGCTGGGCAGCAACGAAAAGGCCTACCGCAGCGTGGAGTTCCTGATCGACTTTTTCCGCTCCACGCCGTCGTCGGCGCTGATCCCGCTGTTCCTGATGGTGTTCGGCGTGTCCGACATCAACAAGGTGGCCATCGCCGCGTTTGGCGCGCTGCTGATCGTGATCTTCAACAGCGCTTATGGGGTCATCAATGCGCGCAAGCAACGCGTGATGGCCGCCAAGGTCATGGGCGCCACGCGCTGGCAGGTGTTCAAGGACGTGCTGATCTGGGAAAGCCTGCAACCCAGCTTCGTCGGCCTGCGCTCGGCCGTGTCGATGGCACTCGTCATCGTGATCGTGGCCGAGATGTTCATCGGCGCCGACAGCGGCCTGGGCAACCGGATCATCAATTCGCAGCAGGTGATGAACGTGAAGGACGTGTACGCGTCCATCCTGGCGGCCGGCGCGCTGGGTTACGCGCTCAACGTGTTGTTTCTGTTGGTTGAACGCCGTATCGTGCACTGGAGTGGAAGATGAGCACTGTCTTGAACGCCCCGGTCTTCGCCGACGTGCCAGTGCCTCCCTTCCAGCCCGGTCCGGCCGGCACCCACATCACCATCCGTGGCCTCACCAAATACTTTGCAGGCTGGCCGCTGTACGAGAACTTCGACCTCGACATCCCCAAGCACAAGATCGTTTCGGTGTTCGGCCCCAACGGCTGCGGCAAGAGCACGCTGATCAACATGATCGCGGGCCTGGTGCCCATCGACAGCGGCGAGATCCTGTTCGACGGCAAGAGCTTGAAGGACACCAAGATCGGCTACGTGTTCCAGAACTACCGCGAAGCCATGTTCCCGTGGATGCGCACCATCGACAACATCGCCTACCCGCTCAAGCTCGAAGGCAAGAGCAAGGCCGAGGTGGACCGGCGCATGGCCGAGCTGGTGGCCTCGTTCGACGTGAAGTTCGACCTCAACCGCTACCCCTACGAACTCTCGGGCGGGCAGCAGCAAACGGCGTCGATCATGCGGGCACTGGCGCCCAACCCCGAGGTGCTCTTTCTCGACGAGCCCTTCTCCGCGCTGGACTTCGAAATGACGCTGTTCATCCGCGAGAAGCTGCAAGAGGTCTTCATGCAGACCGGCACCACCATGGTGCTGGTCTCGCACGACCTGGAAGAGGCCGTGTACCTGGCCGACCAGGTACTGCTGCTCACCAAGCGCCCCACCAAGGTGGCCGAGATCCTGCCTTACGACGACCCGCGCCCGCGCACCACCGCCACGCTGTCCGAGGCCAGTTTCGTTGCCGCCAAGAAGCGCAGCCTGGAGATCTTCCAGCGCGAGGTGCGCCGATGAACGAAGCGCAAACCCTGGCCTATGTGCAGGCCGCTGCCGTGGCGGTGAACCTGCCCCTGGGTGAAGCCCAGGCACAGCGGGTGGCTGTCCACCTGCAGCGCACCGCTGGCCGAGGATAGGTTTTTCAAACGCCCTTTTCCTTCCCCATGGCGCCCCGAACACGGCCCTCGACGGCCATCGACGCGTGTGAATCGGTCTTTGAAGGTGGCTGAGAACTGCTGCGCTTTGGCAGCGCCGCCCCAAACCGTCGTTCTCGGGCGCCGTCTTGGGGTTATCCCTTGTCACTTGGCCGCTTCCATTGGTCCCGCAAACTCTCGGACGCAGCCGACTCCAGCAACCCCGGTCGCCAGGTCGTCTGAATGGTCACGGTTGGGCAGCGTCAGGCCCCTTGCTGGGCGCGTCGGGCCAGTGGCCCGACCCCTCGCCAGGCACAAACAGTCCACCGGAGTGTTTGTGTCCGGGCTCGGCTTGCAGCGCTTGGCCGCGGGTAGGCGCGCGGGGCGGCGACCGGGCCTGCAACCCCAAGTGCGTGAGGATCTTCTCGATCACCGGCTGCCAGGGCACGGAGGCCCTGGCGTTCGCCAGGCGTAAACGGTCCTCAGGACCGTTTGTGTCCGGGCTCACCCCACAGGATGGCCGCGATGATCTTGCGCTCGCCGCCGCAGTTCGGGCAGTGCTCCATGTCGATCTCGAACACGCGCTTGAGCCGCCCAGCTCAGGCGAACCGGTCGGTGGTGCGCGCAGTTCGGCTCGCACTCGGCGGGTGGCGCGGCCTGCGCGGGCGCCTCAGCCTCTTGCTGCACCACCTGCGCGCGCAGCTTGGCGTTGGGAGCCAGCACACCATGGAAGCGGATCAAGTGCAGTCGCGGGCGTGGCACCAACGCTGCCAGCCGCTGCATGAACTCCAGCGGGCTCATCACCAAGTGCGTGGTACCGTCTCGCCAGGGGGTCTTGAGCTTGAGCACCACTTGGCCTGCGGCGTTGGTTTGCAACCGTTCGTTGGCCAGTGCCGGACGGGTGATGTAGCGGCACAGTTGTTCCAGCGCCCGCCGGTCGTTGGCCGCGCAGCGCACCGCAGCGTGCAGGGTGAGGCCGGACACAAGGGCCCGGAAGGGGCCTTGTGCCTGCCGAACGCCAGACGGCGATACAAGCCGTCTGGCTGAACCCGTTGTTGTCGGCGCACAGCGCCTGGGTGAAGTCCGACTCTCTCGGCATGCCCTGCAGGCCGCGCTCGCGCTTGCAGGCGCGAGCCCTTCGCGAGGCACTGGCCCGTCCGCAAGGACGGGCCCATGTCCACGCTCAGCCCCTTGCAGCGTCAGCACCTTCTGGCCGGCGCGTGGTCCGAAGGCGATCCGATAGGTGCACGCTGCGGCCTGCAGTGGCCTCAGCACGCGGGCCTCGTCCGAATCGCCGTCGTTGTCGGCCATGTAGGTCGAACCCTCCTCTTCGACCAGCACCCCTTGACGGGTGAGCAGACCCATCGTGCGGGTGATGATCTTGCGCAATACCGCCTGCAGCGTCTCATCGGTTGGCGCAGGTACAGAAGCAACAAAAATGAGCCAGGAGTGCGTTTCGAACTGTCGAGTTTTTTTACACTTTTGTTGATCGAACCGCCGCTCCTGTGCATCCAGCGAGCTCGAATGACTTGCAAGGCGTTGTTATTGCTCGACTTATTAAATTTTTATCAAAATTGGCATGTTTCATGCTTTGATTTACTTGGAAAGCCGTCGCCGTTGGAGTGGATGAGATTTCCCGGGTGTCCACCGCAGTCAACGCTGCCTCTTTGCTGGTGCGCCGCGCCCGTGATCCACGAACTCAGGAAACCAAGATGACCTCGACCTCCTTCATGAACTTCAAGCGTCGCGCGCTGGGCGCTGCCGCCCTGCTGATGGCCGCGGGCATCGCCACCGCCGCGCCGGTCACGATCGATGGCGTGATCTCTGCGGGCGAATGGGCCGGCGCAGCCACTTACACGATCGGCACTCAAGGCACGGGCGCCAGTGTGGGGACGGCTTATCTGAGAGCCGACACGAACTATGCCTACGCGGCCTTCGACATCACCGGCTGGACCGCGGCGATGGGGGCAGCTTCGGGTGGCAATCTCCTGGGCTTTGGTATCCAAAAAGGGACCGGAAATTATCCCCAAGGGACTTGGCTAGAGCTTCAGCAATCGACCATCGAAGCCGCTTGGGGCGGCAGCGCCGGCATCAATTCCGGGACGATGAACGGGCTTGTGTCGGCTTACCGGGTGAACACCGTCATCCAGGGCGCAATTCCCGGTAGCCTGCAGGCGATGGATTCGTTTGCCACGGGTCACCATGTGTGGGAAGTGATGATGTCGCTAAGTTCGCTCGCATTGAATGCCGGTGACACGATAGATATTGTTGGTGGCATCAATTTTGACAAGACGGCACATTGGTATCCGGGAGCTTTTGGTGCCACTCCGTATGCCTCGTTTACCGAAGCCAACTACGCGCACATCACTGTTGAGGCCGCTGCTGCTGCTGACGTCCCCGAGCCTGCCACCCTGGCCCTGGCTGGCCTGGCCCTGGCCGGTGTCGGTCTGAGTCGCCGCCGCAAGGCGGCCTGACAGCAGCGCAGTTCGGGTTGCCGACCAGGCTGCCGGCCCGACCACCACCCTGCAGGGCAGGGTGGCCATCCAGGTTGACCGGGACAGTGCGCAGTCGACCTGGCTGCTGCAGTTGCTGCAGTTGCTGCACCTGCGCGCCGCGCCATGCGCCGCCGTTCCGACGGCGCCCTTACGGCCGCCTGGGCGGTGTGCCTGCGGCCAGTCAATGCGCGTGATGTGCAGCAGGCGCAGGCCAGCGCAGGAAATCGATGGCGACGGCAGGGCGGCGCCCCCAAACACAGCGCCTGGCCCTGCGCCCATGACGACCCGCCACACCAGCCCCGGCGCCGATCGGACCGTGCCGACACACTGAACAAACACAGCTGCCCGACCGTCGCCCTGGCGCGCGCGCCGTTCACTGGCGCGCCGGCCGCTTGCGTCCCGACATCGGCCCAATCGTCGATGGACTCAGGTGATGCGCTCTCGGCGAGACCTTGCCGGAGTCCCATGCGAGTAGCCTGCCGACATCGGCGCCGTTCTGGTCGCTGACCCTGCCGAACCTGTTTCCAGTGGCCCCAGGCAGCGCCGGGCCGCTTGCCCCGGGCTGGTCCAGCACCGGATCAGATCGCGGCTGCGCGCGGTCCATCCCTGTTAGACCGCACTCGCCGGCAGCGCATAGGTGACCTTCGTGTCGTTGACGGAAATGTAGCCCCTTGACGCCAGGCCCTTCATCAGCGACGCAAGTTCATCCTCTGAAATTTGCTTCTGAAAGAGTGAGTTGATGGTGCTGGTCAGGGTTTGAAGCGTTCTTGGTTTGGCCGCGCCGCGTTGAGTCAGATTGAGGATAGGTTTTTCAAACGCCCTTTTCCTTCCCCATGGCGCCCCGAACACGGCCCTCGACGGCCCTCGACGCGTGTGAATCGGTCTTTGAAGGTGGCTGAGAACTGCTGAGCTTTGGCAGCGCCGCCCCAAAACCGTCGTTCTCGGGCGCCGTCTTGGGGTTATCCCTTGTCACTTGTCCGCTCCCACTGGTCCCGCAAACTCTCGGACGCAGCCGACTCCAGCAACCCCGGTCGTCAGGTCGTCTGAACGGCCGAGACCGACAGCAAGCTGTCGGTTCAGGTGGAGATCATTGGCGGCACAAAAGCCGACCCGCGGCCGCCGATGATCACCGCAACTGTTCAACAACCTGTCAGTGTCAAGAAAGCCAGCGTCACGGTCGATATCTATGACGCAAGCGGCACGCTGGTCAAGGCAGGCATTGTGCTGAACGATGACGGATTGGGCATGGATTTGAGGACTGGCGATGGTGTTTACAGCGCTTCACTGGAGGGCATCCTGACCAAGTCCGGCGACTATGACGCCGAAGTGCATGTCAGCAACGGCGATCTGACCGCTGTCTATGGAACTGGTGGCGCGCTGTCTGCAGACGCGAATGCGCCGGACATCCGCATTGGAGAGAACTTCTACCGCGAAGAGAACCTGGATTTCGCTTTCTTCAGCAACTCCTTGGCCGCGCAGGTCACTGATGCCGTGCTGAGTGGTGGCGGTTGCACGCTGGGTCGGGGTGCGCCTTTCGACCCGCTGTTCCCGCTGCTGGTGGCTGGCGCGGGGCTGTACTTGCTGAGAAGAAAACGCCTGGCCGTTCTCGGCAATGAAGCGCCGACACGCCATTGAATTCACACTGGCCTGTGCGGCCAGTGTGATGTTCATCGGCGCGGTGGCGCTGCTTGATGAGGTGCCCACGCCGCGCTACGTGTTCTGGCCCTGGGTCTGGTTGGCGCTGATCACGCCCGTGCTCGAGGAGCTTTGCTTCCGTGGTCTGGTGCAGACCGAACTGCGGCAACGCTTTGACCGTCAGTTTGGCCCGATCAGCGCGGCGAACCTGCTGACCAGTGCCGCTTTCGTCGCACTGCACTGGGCTCAAAATCCCAAAGCCTGGGTCGGTCTGGTCGTGATCCCGTCGCTGGTCTACGGCTATTTCAGAGACCGCTACGACAGCGTCAAGTCGCCGATCGCGCTGCACCTGCTCCACAACGTGCTGTACTTCAGCCTGTTCGGTCTGCCGCCCTGAAGGCTTCGGAAGCCCTCAGCCCGTGATGACGCCGTGGTCCAGCCTCTGGGCCTTGGGTCACCGAACCTCAAGTCTTCATGCTGGCTGCAGCGTGCGCCCCGCGCCTGCCGGACCGCGTGTGATGACCTGGCCGCTGCGCGCGCCTAGGTGGCGGCCGGCCTGCCAGGTCGGCACACCGTTGACCAGCACGCTGTGGATGCCTGCCGCCGGGCGCGTCGGGTGGCTGGCGAACACGCCATCAGCCGGCTGGCGCTCATGGCGATGGGTCGCGCCAGCAGGTCGAATCCTGACACTGCGAGAACCCGACAACCGCCCACAGCACGGCCCCAGGGGCTGCATGGCGTTGAAGTCTGCACTAGAGTGCGCCACTCACGGCCCGATGCCGACCACCGCCGATCACCACCACGCTGCGCCGGCAGCGACCTGCCCCCACATGCGCGCCCGCCTTGCCTTGATCCTTGCCAGCTTGCTGGGCGCGGCCCACGCCCAACCGACGGCTGCGCCCGCACTGCCGGCATCGCTCTCCCCCCCTTTCGTCAACAACTACCCGCACCCGCCCAACGCCAATGTCCTGGCCTGGCAGTGGGAGCGCCTGCGCGACGGCCTGCCCAAGCCCGCACCCGATGGCGGCTGGAACTTGCCGGCGGTGGTGACCGACCCCGCCAGCCTGCGCGCGCCCGAGAACAACCCGTCGGTGACTTGGATCGGCCACGCCACCATGCTGGTGCGGCTGGCGGGCCAGGCGATGCTGTTCGACCCGGTGTTCTCGGAACGGGTCTCGCCGGTGGGTTTCGCCGGGCCGAAACGCGCGGTGCCGCTGCCGATCGCGCTGGCCGACTTGCCGCACATTGACCTGGTGATGGTCTCGCACAACCATTACGACCACCTCGACGCGGGTACCGTGCAACGGCTGGCTGCCCAGCCCGGCGGCAGCCCGCGTTTCCTGGTGCCGCTGGGGCAGAAGGCCTGGTTCGCCACGCTGGGCATCACGCGGGTGGACGAATACGCCTGGTGGCAGAGCACCCGCGCGGGCGCGCTGGCCATCCACTTCGTGCCGGTGCAGCACTGGAGCCGGCGCGGCCTGACCGACGGCAACCAGACGCTGTGGGGCGGCTGGGTGGTCGAGGGCGAGGGCCTGCGCCTGATCCACACCGGCGACACCGGCTACTCGGCCGATTTCCGCGACATCGGCGCGCGGCTGGGCCCGTTCGACATGGCCTTCATCCCCATCGGTGCCTATGCGCCGCGCTGGTTCATGAAGGTGATGCACCTGGACGTGCCCGAGGCGGTGCAGGTGCGCGCCGACCTGCGGGCCGAACGCGCGATCGGCATGCACTGGGGCACCTTCGAGGGCCTGACCGATGAGCCGCTGGACGAACCGCCCCGCATCCTGGCCCAGCAGCGCCAGGCCCGCGGGTTGTTGCCGGCGCAGTTCGACGTGATGAAGATCGGCGAAACTCGCCGGTTGCAGAAGGCGCGGCCGCCCTGAACGGCGCTGCCCTCGCAGCACCTGCGGCCTGGAAGGCAGACCAACCCAGCCACCGCGCGCTACGGGCATCGACTTGCCGACTGGCCAAGACCGGCGAGAGCAGCGACTAGCCGCGTGGTGCGGATAGCGGCAAATCAGTCGTGGCGGCCACGGCGGTAGTCGTCGCGCCGATCGTCGCGCCTCTCTTCGCGCCAATCATTGCGACGGTCAGCTTGCCGGTTGTCGCGCCACTCGCCGCGAGGCTCTTGTCGCGGCTGTTCGCGCCAGTCCGGGTGGCCTTGCCAGCCGCGGCCGCCCTGGGGCGTGGGGTCGTAGCGGTTGGGCACGCCATCACCGTCACGGTCCCAGCGCGGGTTGTAGACACGGTCGTAGCGGTTGGGAATGCCGTCGCCGTCCACGTCCCAGCGCGTGGGCTCGCGGTAACCCCAGTCGCGACGCGGCGGGGATGGTGGCGATTGCCACACGGGCTCGGGCTGGTTGACCACCACACGCAGCGCGATCAGCGGCGGCAAAGGCAGCACCACGTGTCTCGGCAAGCTGATGTGCGACGTGACTACGCGCAGTTGCACGCTGGCTTCCTGGGCCTGGGCAGCGCTGCAGACCAAGGCGCCTGCCAGCAGCGTGCCGGCCAGTGCTGTAAGGAGATAACGGGGGCGTGTTTTCATCAAGTGACTCCTGGTGGGGCCGGCGCGTAGCCTGCACCCACGCAACGCGCCGCGGTGCGCGGTGGTTTACATGACGAGACTTACCAAGGGTTTGCCGGCGAAAACGCCCGGTCAGCTCCAGCCAGCGCAGTAGGTCCCTCCCAATTTCCATGGGTGTCATGGTGCCCGCCGCTCAGCCTCTCAGCAAGAGGCCGCGCCCAGACGTACATGGACGCCCCCGTTTGCCAAGCTATCAATTCGTGACTGCTCGAAGGTAAAGATTGCATCCGTACATCCGGACTTTGATTGCGGCTTTTGGCCGCTGTCCCTGATGGGATCTGCTGGTTGGCGCCTCGATCGCTTACACGCACTCTGGGTGCCTCGTCTGGCGCGGGATGTGCCAACCACGGTCTGACCTGTCTTGCCATCACTTCAT
>CAMCTC010000156.1 GCA_945878355.1 Bordetella parapertussis
GACGCCGGCCGCCCCCCGTGGGGATCAAGCAAAGTGGCAAAGCCACATTTGCTTGAGAGCGCCCCAAGGCCGGCCGACGCCGGCCGCCCCCCGTGGGGATCAAGCAAAGTGGCAAAGCCACATTTGCTTGAGAGCGCCCCAAGGCCGGCCGACGCCGGCCGTCCCCCGTGGGGATCAAGCAAAGTGGCAAAGCCACATTTGCTTGAGAGGCCGTGCCAAGCGACGGCCGCGGTCGCCCGCAGGGCGCCGGCTAAAATCGCCGCTTCGCAAGGAACCTGACATGAAACCCATTGTTGGCAGCATCGTCGCACTGGTCACGCCGATGTTCGAGGACGGCAGCGTCGACTACGAGCAACTGCGTCACCTGATCGATTGGCACATCGCCGAAGGCACGGACTGCATCGTCGTGGTCGGCACCACGGGCGAGTCGCCCACGGTGTCGGTCGACGAGCACTGCGAGATCATCCGCGTTGCGGTGGCGCATGCTGCTGGCCGGATACCGATCATGGCCGGCGCAGGCGCCAACTCGACCCGAGAGGCGATCGAGCTGACCCGCTTCAGCAAGGAAGTCGGCGCCGACTGCACATTGCAAGTCGTGCCTTACTACAACAAGCCTTCGCAGGAAGGCATCTACCAGCACTTCAAGGCCATCGCCGAGGCGGTGGACCTGCCGGTGGTGCTGTACAACGTGCCGGGTCGCACGGTCGCTGACATGCTGCCCGAGACCGCGCTGCGTCTGGCCCAGGTGCCCGGCGTGGTCGGCATCAAGGAGGCCAGCGGCAACATCGAGCGCGCAGCCCAGCTGATCAAGCAGGCGCCTGAAGGCTTCAAGATCTACTCAGGCGACGACGGCACCGCCGTGGCCTTGATGCTGCTCGGTGGCCACGGCAACATCAGCGTCACCGCCAATGTCGCACCGCGCTTGATGCACGAACTGTGCGTCGCGGCGATCGCAGGCAATGCCAAACTCGCCCGCGACATCCATTTCCGCCTGCTGTCGCTGCACAAACAGCTGTTCTGCGAGCCCAGCCCGGCCCCCACCAAATGGGCGATGTCGCGCCTGGGCCAATGCCGTCCCACGGTTAGGCTGCCGATCACGCCACTGACGGCTGGCGGGCAAGCACTGGTCGATGCTGCGCTGCGCGATGCCGGGCTGCTTTGAAGCCGACCCTGGATTTCAAACCCGCCCCGCTGCCCCAGCGCCGGCACCAAGGCCTGGACAGGCCTGACGGCTCGACCGAACGATTTCTGGAGAACTTCAACGTGAATTCCGCTTTTGCCATCACCACGCTGCGCGCAGCCACGCTGACACTGGCGTTGACGCTGGCCGCTTGCTCGTCGCTGGACGGCCTGATGTCGGGTGACAAGCTGGACTACAAGACCAAGGCGGTCAAGGTCGATACGCTGGAGGTGCCGCCGGATCTGAGCCAGCTCGCTCGCGACGGCCGCTACCAGCCCCAGTCAGGTGTGGTCAGCGCATCCACCATGCGCCAAGCCGGCAATGTCCAGGCCACGGCTGCTCCAGTGGCCATGCCGGCCCTGTCGAGCGACATGCGCATCGAGCGTCAAGGCAACAGTCGCTGGCTGGTCACCAGCATGCCGCCAGAGACTCTGTTCCCGCTGCTGCGAACCTTCTGGAAAGAGCGTGGCTTCGTGCTCGCCGAGGACAACGCCGAGATCGGCGTGATGGAGACCGGCTGGGCCGAGAACCGCGCCAAGATCCCGATGGACTTCATCCGCGGCACGATCGGCAGGATCTTCGACAACGCCTTCAGCAGCAGCGAGCGCGACCGCTACCGCACCAGGGTCGAGCGCACCGCCACTGGCAGCGAGGTCTACATCAGCCACCGTGGCGTGGTCGAGGTCTATGACAGCATTCAGCGTGTCAGCACCGTCTGGCAGGCCAGACCGACCGATCCGGAGCTAGAAGCCGAGTTCCTGACCCGGCTGATGGTCAGGCTGGGTGCCAAGGACGACATAGCTCGCGCCACCGTGGCCAATGCATCGGCGCCGCCGCCCAAGGCCCGTAGCACCGCAGCGACGGGTTCGACGATGGAAATCGATCAAGCCTTCGACCGCGCTTGGCGCCAGGTCGGACTGGCGCTGGACCGCAGCGGCTTCACGGTCGAGGACCGTGACCGCAGCGCCGGCATGTATTTCGTCCGCTACATCGACCCCAAGCTGGCGGGCAAGGAAGAGCCCAATTTCTTCATGAAGTTCTTCAGCAGCGACAAAGATGCGGGCCGGCCGCAGCGCTACCGTGTGCTGGTCAAGGCCGCTGGTGCCAAGACGCAGGTCAGCATGCAAAACAGCCAGGGTGCGGCCGACGACAGTGCTATCGCCCGCCAGATCATCGGCCGGCTGGTCGACGAACTGCGCTAGAGCCGGCTTTCACGCCATCGTCGGGGGCACGAAAGCCCGGTACTCGCGCTCCAGCCAACGCGCGAAGCGCAGGCCTTCCGGATCGCCGAAAGCTGGCGCGATGATCTGCGCACCGACCGGCAGCCCTTCGGGGCTCAGACCCAAGGGCACGGCGGTGGCCGGCAACCCGACGATGCCGGGATAACCGGCCCAAAACAGCGCATCGGTGCTGGGCTGGGTGTGGCCATTGACTGGGATCATCCGCTCCCAGCGCTCGCCTTGCTGGTTGTGCTTGAACGCCGGCGTCGTGGCCACCGGGCAAATCAGCAGGTCATGGGTCTCAAAGAAAGCGGCCCATTGCTTGCGCATCCTGGCCCGCGCCTCCTCAACCTGTATCCAGGTCCGGTGCGACGACGCGATGCCGCGGTACAAACGCGCCGCGTAGCCCTCGTCGTGCGCCGAGTAATCCTGCGCGCGCAGCAGCGCCTGCCCATAGGCTGCGTCGTCATAGCGCGCCCCAGTGGCCGCGCGCAGCATGTGGATGTAGACCTGGTGGCATTCGCGGCTGTCAACCGGCCTGACCCCTTCAGTCACCACCACGCCCTCGGCACGCATGAAGTCCACCAGATCGCGAAGTGCGCGCTGCACGCTGGTATCGACCTCGGCCTGCGCGTCGTCGTAGAGCACCGCCACCCGGCAGCGCCGCGGCGGCGTGCCGCGGTCGCGCCAGGCCAGCGGCACCCGGCCCATGGTCGTCACGGTCTCGAGCGGCGATGCCAGGATGTCCATCGCCAGCGTCAGGTCGAATGCACTGCGCGCGATCGGGCCGACCGCGGCGATGTCGAAGCTGTCGGCGCAGGCCTCGGGCTGGAGCTCGTGGCCGGCCATCGGCACCACGCCCCAAGTCGGCTTGTGGCCCCAGACGCCGCAGTAATGCGCCGGGTTGCGGATCGACGCACCGATGTCGCTGCCCAACTCCAGCGCGCTGAACCCCGCAGCCATCGCTGCGGCCGCACCGCCCGACGAGCCACCCGGCGTTCGGGTCAGGTCCCAGGGGTTGCTGGTGGTGCCGTAGACCTTGTTGAAGCTCTGCCAGTCGGCCAGCGAGGCCGGCACATTGCTCTTGCCGAAGATCACCGCGCCGGCGCCGAGCAGGCGCTGTACCGTCACCGCGTCGGTAGCCGCGATGTTGTCGCGAAAAGCCTCGTGGCCGAAGGTCGTCGGCAGCCCTGCGACGTTGAACGACTCCTTGACCGTCATCGGCACGCCGTGCAGCGGACCCCAGCAGTCGCCCTTGGCCAGCGCTGCGTCGGCCGCGCGGGCGCGGGCGCGGGCGCGCTCGACATCGAGCACCGGCAGCGCGTTGACAGCGCCGCCCAGACCGCCCCCCAGGCGCGCGATCCTGCTCAGGTAGAGATCGAGCAACTCCAGGGCCGAGATCTGCTTGCGTCTGATTTGCCGTGCCAGTTCGTGCGCCGGCAGAAATACTTGTTCAGTCATTGATTCACTCCTTTGGCCTGCACCGCGCCGGCCTTGCCCCAAGTCTTGCTCATCGCAGGGCTTGCGCAGCCCCGGGAATGCCCTGAGATCGCGGCGCTACGGCATCATGGCGGATTCAACCCAGGAGATCCTTGCGATGAAGCTCGTCATAGCCCAGATGAAACACGAGACCAACACCTTCTCGCCGGTGCCCACCGGACTGGCACGCTTTGCCACCTCAGCGGCCGCACCGCCCGAAGGCGACGCAGCCATTGCTGCCTACCGTGGCACCGGCTCGGCGATCGCCGCCTTCATCGAGCTCGCCGAAGCCGCTGGCGCCGACTACGTGGTGCCGATCGCCGCCAACGCCTCGCCCAGCGGTCCGGTGGAAGACTCGGCCTTCGAGCACATCGTCCAGCGCATCTGCGACGCAGTGGCCCAGGGTTGTGACGGCGTGCTGCTAGACCTGCACGGCGCGATGGTGACCCGGACCTACGAGGACGGCGAAGGCGAGCTGCTGCGCCGGCTGCGCGCCATCACCCAGGTACCGATCGGCGTCGCGCTCGACATGCACACCAACCTGTACGACGGCATCGCCGAGCACTGCAACGTGATCGCGGGCTACCAGACCTACCCCCATGTCGATGTTTATGAGACCGGCCTGCGCGCCGGCCGTGCGCTGCTCAAGATGCTGGCCGGCCAGGCCACGCCGGCGATGGCCTTTGGCAGGCGGCCGATGCTGCCGCACGTGATGCGCCAGGGCTCGGACGACTCACCCAACCGCGAGTTGCAAGCACGCTGCCGGGCGATGGAGGCCGAGGGCGCGCTGTGCGCCAGCCTGTTCGTCGGATTCCCCAACGCCGACATCGAGTACGCCGGCTTGTCCGCAGTGGTGGTGTGCGACGGCGACCCGGCCCAGGCCAAGCGCTGGTGCGATGAGTTGCTCGACATGGCCTGGGCCGCGCGCGAGAAGTTTGTCTACCAGATCGAGTCGCTGACCGAGTCGATGGCCCGCGCCCAGGCGCTGGCCGCAGCCAAGCCTGCCGGCAGCGGGCCGGTGATCCTGCTCGACCACAGCGACAACTGTGCATCGGGCGGCACCATGGACACGATGACGGTGCTCGGTGCGATCCTGGACGCCGGGCTAGACGGCGTGGCCGCATTCGCGATCTTCGACCCAGCGGCGGTGCAGCAGATGATCCAAGCCGGCGTCGGCGCGCAGGTCACGATCAGCCTGGGCGGCAAACTCGACATGCCAGCGATCGGGCTCAAAGGCCAGCCGCGCAGCGTCAGCGGTCGTGTCAAGCTGATTTGCGACGGCCAATACCGCAACCTCGGGCCGATGTCGCGCGGCACACTCAACGACATGGGGCCGACCGCGGTGCTCGACACTGGCCGGGTCCAGATCGTCGTGATCTCCAACCATGTTGAGCCCAATGACCTTGCGGCTTTCACCGCCGTGGGCATCGCACCGGCCAACCAGCGCTTTGTGATGCTCAAGAGCCGCATCCACTGGCGCGCTGGGCTGAGGCCGCTGGCGCATGCGGTGGTCGAGTGCGCAGGCACAGGCGTGTGCAGCTCGGACTACGCGTTGCTGGGACTGCACAAGGTGCGCCGGCCAATCTACCCGCTCGATGCGATCTGAACCCGGCAGGCCGGGCTCGACGCGAGCAACAACCCGCGCGGTGGAAAATAGCGAATTCACCCACTGACCTGGACACCTGATGACGAGCCCATCCTCCTTGACCATCCAGCCACTGGGGCCGGCGATCGGCGCGCTGGTCAGCGGTTTGCAGCTGGCCGACGGCGTCGACGACAGCGTTCGCGATGCCTTGCAGGCCGCACTGCTCAAGCACCATGTGCTGTTCTTCGAGAATCAGCCGATCAACCCTTTGCAGCAGCGTGCGCTGGCCGCGCGCTTCGGTGAACTGCACATCCACCCGGTCTACCCGACGGCGCCCGGCGTGCCCGAGATCATCGTGCTCGACACCAGCAACGACAACCCGCCAGACAACGACAACTGGCACACCGACGTGACCTTTCTGGCTGCGCCTGCCATGGGTGCGATCCTCTCAGCCCAGATGCTGCCTGCGGCCGGTGGCGACACGCTGTGGGCCAGCGGCATTGCCGCCTGGGAGGCGCTGTCGGCGCCTTGGCAGCGCATGCTCGCTGGCATGCAGGCCGAGCACGACTTTCTGAAATCATTCCCTGCGCACCGCTTTGCCCGCACACCGGCAGAGCGGGTGCAGTGGGAGAAAGCGCGAGCCAACCACCCGCCACTGCTGCACCCGGTCGTTCGCACCCATCCGGTCAGCGGTCGGCAAGGCCTGTTTGTCAACGAGGGCTTCACAACCCGCATCGTCGAGTTGTCGGCGAGCGAGAGCGACGCCACGCTGCGCCAGTTGTTCGCCCATCACGCCAAGCCCGAGTTCACGGTGCGCTGGCGCTGGAAGCTGGGCGACGTCGCGTTCTGGGACAACCGTCTGACCCAGCACTACGCCACCGCCGACTACCTGCCGGCGCGCCGTGTGATGCATCGCGCCACCATCATGGGCGACGCACCTTTTTACCGACCCATGGTTTGAACCGGCAGGCCGACGCTGCGATCGATGCAGCGTCCGGCCACCAGTCTTGCCAAGCCGAAAGCGCGTCCACCGCCCGACCTTCGGCCTGAAGATCCGTCTGCACTGCCTGCAGACCCTGCTGGTGCGTGATCGGCAAGGCTGAAATGTGCTCAGTGCCAGGTCACAAAAATGTCGCGCGACAACTCCTTCATGAGTCGTCGCCCCGTGGCAGCTTCTGATCATGTCCCTCGCGCTATACTTTTTCGACGTTGGCAGGATGTCGACATCATCCGTGCGAACGTGGATTGCAATACCCACACCATCAGCGGCAGACCGTGATGAACGCCCCCTCTCAGACCGAGCCCGATATCAAGGTTTGTGGGCTTGAGCCCATCCGGTTCGTTGGCGCTGTACAGCCGCATGGCGCGATCTTGGTGATCGACCCGGTGACACAGTCCATCGTGGCCGCCAGCGAGTCGTGCAGCGAGATGCTGGGCGCAAGCGCATCGACGCTGTTGGGTAGCTCAGCGCACGCCATCCTGGGCCAGGAGACGGCCGATGCCTTGCTGTCGGTGCAATCCACCCCAGGACGGCCGTCGCCGCCTCTGCGCCTGGGCAAACAAACGCATGTGGCTTGCGCGCGGACCAACGAGACCGGCTTGGTGGTGGTGGACATCGAAGAGGTCGGCACCGACGCTACCCTCGTCGAAAGAGAATTCCGATACGCACTGAGCCAGCTTCGGCAAATGAGCGACCCCGCAGCGATTGCCGGCGCTGCCTGCCAGACTGTTCGGCGAACGATGGGCTTCGACCGCGTGATGGTGTGGCGCTTCGACGCCGACTGGCATGCCGAGGTCATCGCCGAAGCCCGTGCTGAGCAACTCGAAGCCTTGCTCGGCCTGCAGTTCCCGGCCACCGACATGCCGCAGCAGGAGCGCGAACTCTATCGTTTGTGCCGCGTGCGGCAAGTACCCGACGTCGGCCACACCGCTTCGGCGCTGTTGGCCTTACCGGCCGTCGGCCCGGTAGACCTGAGCCCATCGGTCCTTCGAAGCGTCTCGCCGGTCTACATCGACTATTGCCGGCGCATCGGCGTCCAGGCGACGCTGGTCGGATCCTTGGTGGTCGACAGCAGGCTTTGGGGTCTGGTGGCCTGTCACCACGGTGCCGGGCCGCGCTACGCCGGTCCTGAGGCGCGCGATGCATTTGCCGGTTTCTGTGAAGGCATTGCCGGCCGCATCGAGATCGACGCGCTGCGAGAACGTGAGGCGTTCTCAAGGACGATCCTAGACTCCAGCCCCAATCCTGTGTGCGTGCTCGATGCCAACGCCACCATCGTGACCGTCAATCGGGCCTGGGAAGACTTTGCGAAGGCCAATGGCGCGAGTGCAGAGACCGCCGCGCCGCTGGGCATCGACTACCGAGCGATCTGCGCCGCGGCGGTCGGCAAGCCCCGAGGGGGCGAGGCGGCTGCCGCATGGCAAGGCATCTCTGACGTGCTGGACGGGCGCAAGGATTTCTTCGCCCTGGAATATCCCTGTGATTCTCCCAGCCAGCGCCGCTGGTTCGAGATGAGCGTCTGCCCGATGCAGCCACCTTGCGAGGGAGCGGTCGTGCTGCACACCGACATCTCCGCGCGCAAGCTGGCTCTACTGGCCCTCGAGGCCAGTGAGCATCGGTACCTTGCGGTGCTGGAGGCGCAGACCGAACTGATCTGCAGGTTCAAGGCCGACGGAACCATCCTGTACGCCAACCCAGCCTTCTGCAGCTTTTTCGGCCAATCGCGCGAGGCGCTGACAGGTCACCGCTGGCAGCCGGCCGTCCTGGCCGCGGACTTGCCAAAGATAGAAGCAGCGCTGTCGCGCTTGTCGCCAGAGCACCCGGTGGTCACGGTCGAGAACCGGGTAGATGCCCGCGATGGCCAGTTGCGATGGGGACAGTTCGTCAACCGCGCCTTATTCGACGAGGACCGGCGCCTGATCGAGATTCAGGTGGAGGGTCGAGACATCACCGATCGCAAGGCGGCGGAGAACCGCATCGAAACGCTGATGCAGGAGCAGGGCGCGCTGCTCAACAGCCCTGTCGTGGGGATCGTCAAGGTCGTCGATCGTCACGTGGCCTGGACCAACCAGGCCTTCGCGTCGATGTTCGGCTATGCGGTCGAAGAGGTGATTGGCCAGCCCTCTCGCATCTTCTTCACCTCGGATACCGACTACGCCGATTTCACCGCCGCGTCGAACAAGGTCTTGACTGCAGGCGGCGTCTTTCAAACCGAGGCCTTGCAGTGCCGCAAAGACGGCAGCCGCTACTGGGTGGCCTTCAGCAGCGCGCTGCTGGATCCGGCGACGAACACGCAGATCCGCGCAGTGGTCGATATCACGGCGCGCAAGGAGGCCGACGTTGAACTGGAACGGCGCCGGCAGCACCTGGAAGAACTTGTCGCCACACGAACCCATTCCTTGCAACAGGCCAAGGAATCCGTGGAGGCGTCGTTGGCCCAGTTGCAGCAGGCGCATGACATGGTCGCTTAAGTTCGACACACAAAGCTCAATTTCGCAGATTTTTTTAGCCAATTCCTCAATGAATTCAAGCATCTGCATCGGTTTTTTGGTCGAAATGTAAAAATCGTCGTAGTGGCACAAAAGCTGTGTGAAGTAGTTTTATTTTTCTGAATT
>CAMCTC010000157.1 GCA_945878355.1 Bordetella parapertussis
TTCCAATTTCTTTAGCCTTAAAACGTAACCTTGAAACCTATTTGCAAGTAAAAAAGGAACTAAACTTATCAAATCCTATGTTGTTGGTTAGCGAGAAAGGTACTACACTAAGCGAACAAGCTGCTTACAAATTGGTGAAGAAATATCTTTCTCAAATTACCACTATACAAAAGAAAAGCCCACATGTTTTACGACACACCTTTGCAACACACCTTTTAAATAATGGGGCTGATATTAATGCTGTGAAAGATTTATTGGGGCATGCTAATTTAAGTGCTACTCAAGTTTACACACATAACACGATAGATAAACTCAAAAAATCATACAAACAAGCGCACCCACGAGGTGATTAAAATATTACAATTAACAGAGTATAAACCAATCTGCCCTGGCAGCGCATCAGCGCTGAGCTTGGCCAGCACGACCAGCACCGCCGGTTCAATGAAGCGCTGCAGCCGCTGTCGCCTCAGGCCGCGCAGGCCGCCGGCTTGCCGGCCAGCGCCCATGTCTTCGTGCTGCCGACCATGCCGCCGTTGCACATCGAGTTGCTCAAGCAGATCGGCCGCGTGACCGAACTGCACCTCTATGTGCTCAACCCCTGCCGCGAGTACTGGTTCGAGCTGATCGACCGCCGCCGCCTGAGCCACCTCGCCGCCCGCGGCCAGGCCCAGGGCCATGAGGAGGGCCACCGCCTGCTGGCGGCCTGGGGCAAGCAAACCCAGTCGCATGTCGACCTGCTGGTCGATCACTGCGGTGAGGCGGCCGAGGATGACAGCCACTTCGAACCCGCTTCGGCTGACACTTTGCTGGCCAAGGTGCAGAACGCCATCCTGGACCTGAGCGATCTGCAGCCCGGCACGGTGGCGCTCGCCGCCGATGACCGCAGCCTGTCGCTGCATGTCTGCCACTCGCTGACCCGCGAGCTCGAGGTGTTGCAAGACCACTTGCTGGGGCTGTTTTGCAAGCCAGGCCTGCAGCCCTCGCAGGTGTTGGTCGTCACCCCCGACCTGGAGGCCGCCGCGCCCTTGATCGACGCGGTGTTCGGTACCGCGCCCAAGGACCGCGCCATCCCCTACACCGTGACGGGCCGCGCCCGCAGCAGCGTCAACACCTGCGCCCAGGCCTTGCTGGCCCTGCTGGCACTGGCGGGCTCGCGTTTTGCGGCCAGCGCGGTGTTCGGCCTGCTGCAGCAGGCCGGCGTGGCGCGCCGCTTCGGCCTGGACGACGACACGCTGCAACAGGTGCGCGACTGGATCCGCGTCTCGGGCATGCGCTGGGCGCTGGACGCCCAACACCGGGCCAGCTTCGGCGTCCCGCCCGAGGCCAGGCACACGCTGGGCGACGGCTTGGACAGGCTGTTCCTGGGCTATGCGCTGCCGACGCGGGTCGAATCGCCCCTGCTCGACCTGCTGCCTGCCGGCGACGCCGAGGGCTCATCAGCGCTCGCGCTGGGCGCTTTCTGGCGCTTCGTCGACGCGCTGCAGCGCCTGCAGGCCGAGCTGGCAATGCCCAAGCTGCCAGCGGACTGGGCCGGCACGCTGCTGACCAGCCTGGAGACTTTCGTGCAGGCCGCAGACGCCGAGCTCGACGACTTGCGCGAGCTGCAGCAGACGATCCGGACGATGGCCGACACGATGCAGCTTGGCGGCGTGGCCCAGTCGCTGCCGCTGGCGGTGGTTCGCGCCGCGCTGACGCAGTTGCTCGACGACCCGGCGCGCGGCGGCGTGCCCAGCGGCCGGGTGACTTTCGCGGCCATCAGCAGCCTGCGCAACCTGCCGTTTGAGGTGATCTGCGCGATCGGTCTGAACGACGGCGTTTTCCCCAGCGCGGTGCGGCCGCCCGAGTTTGACTTGATGGCGCTGAGCCCGCGCCGCGGCGATCGGCAACGCCGCGACGACGAGCGCAACCTGTTCCTGGACCTGCTGCTCGCAGCGCGCGGCAGCCTCTACCTCAGCCACGTCGGCCGCAGCGTGCGCGACAACTCGCTGCTGCCCCCGTCGGTGCTGGTCTCGGAGCTGCTCGAGTCCGTGCTGCCGGCCATCGCCGACGACCCGGGCTCGCCGCAGTCGCTGGCCCGCGCCAGGCAGCGCCTGGTCGTTGAGCATCCGCTGCAGCCCTTCGCGATCGAGGGTTTCGTGATCGGCGGTGACGAGCGGCTGCGCAGCTTCAACCGCGAACTCGGCGACGCGCTGCGGCGCAGCCTGCAAGCCCTGGCGGCCGGCCCGACCGCAGCGACAGCACCGACCGCCGCGCCCGAGATCGCCGGACTGCAGGAAGACAGCGCGGACGACAGCAGGGATGACAACGCCGACGACAGCGATGACGATGGCGCACCCGAGGGCCAGCCGCTGTTCTTTGACCTGCCGCTCTCAGCGCCAGGCCCGGACTGGCGTGAGGTGTCGCTGGTGCAACTGGCCGAGTTCTTCCGCAACCCTTGCCGCTACCTGCTGCGCCACCGTCTGGGCATGGACTTGCAGCGCGATGCCGAGGCCCTGCTCGACGACGAACCCTTTCTGACCGACCTGCCCGCGCGCAGCGCGCTGGCCCGCCGCTTGCTGCCGCAGTTGCTGCAAGGGCTCGATGCCGATGCGCTGCGCCGGCTTGCACAGGCCGGCCAGGAGATGCCCGACGGCACACTGGGTCAGCGCGAGCTCGACCGTGAACTCGCACAGCTCACAGCTTATGCCGACCGGGTTCGCCAAGCTTGCGCTGAGCCCTGTCTGCCGCCGCACCAGATCGCCATCGCGATCGACCTGCCGACCCACGATGGCGACGGCCTCGAGCCCTGGCGGCTGAGTGCCAGCCTGGCCGACTTGCGCGCATCGGGGCTGGTGCGCTCGCGCTACGACCAGCGGCGCGTCGGTGACGTGCTCGAGGCCTGGTTGCACCACCTGGCGCTGTGCGCCGGCCCTGCACCAGCCGCTGCGGCCTGCACACGCTGGCTGACGATCGACGGCGAGCTGCGATTCAAGCCCCACCCGCAGCCGGCCGCAGTGCTGAGCGACTTGCTCGACATGTACCGGCAGGGGCTGAGCCGACCGCTGCACTTTTTCCCGAAGTCGGCCTGGGCTTGCTGGGAGGACCACCTCGAGGCTGGCGGGTCTGCCGCCGCAGCCAGGGGCAAGTGGCAGGTCACCAAGAAGCTACCCTATGCCGAGGGTGCGGACGCGGCCTACCGACTGGCGCTGCGGGGCTGCGACGAACCGCTGGACCGCGAATTCTTCGATCTGGCCGAGCGCGTGTTCCGCCCCTTGTTGACGCACATCGATGACGCCCTGTGAGCGCCCCAAGGCTGGCCGCAGCCGGCCGCCTCCCGTGGGGATCAAGCCCAAAGCCACATTGGCTCGAGAGACGACGACCCGCCCATGACCGCCGCCCCGCTCGACGTCTTCAACTGCCCACTCGACGGCATCAGCCTGATCGAGGCCTCGGCCGGCACCGGCAAGACCTGGAACATCTGCGGCCTGTACCTCAGGCTGCTGCTCGAGCGCGGGCTCGAAGTGCAGCAGATCCTGGTCGTGACCTTCACCAACGCCGCCACCGCCGAACTGCGCGACCGCATCCGCAGCCGTATCGTCGAGACCCTGGCCAGGCTGCGCGCCACCGGCCCGACCGCGCCCGACCCATTCGTTGACACCTTGCTGCAGACGCTTCGCTCGCGTCCGGCATCAGGCCTGGCTGGGGCGTCGACTGACGAAGACCGGGCGCTGCGCTTGGACCTGGCGCTGCAGACCTTCGACGAGGCCTCGATCTTCACGATCCACGGCTTTTGCCAGCGCGCGCTGGGCGACACACCGTTCACGGCCGGCATGCCGATGGCGCTGGAACTGCTCACCGACGACGCCGAGATGAGGCTCGAGGTGGTGCACGATTTCTGGCGGCGACGTATCGCCGGCCGGACATTGGCGCCGACACTGGCCAGCCACCTGCTCGACAGGGGCGACACGCCCAGACGCTATGCCGAGTTGCTCAGACGCCAACTCGCCAAGCCCTTGTCGCGGCCGATCTGGCCGACCGCCATCGACTCGCCAACCCTGCTTGACATGCCCGCCATTGCCACGGCCCACGCCGCCGCGCGGGCGCAATGGCTGGCCGACCGCGACGCGATCCTGGGCAGCGTCCTCGACGCACTGCCTGGCCTGAACGGCAACCGCTACAAGCCGGCCTCGGTCGCAAGCGCTGCGGCGGGCTGGGACGCGCTGCTGGGCCAAACCGATGCGCTGGCGCCGTCGGGCAAGGCAGACAAGCTCGAGTTGCTGACGACGGACAAGTTAAAGCCCAACAAGGGCAAGCCGCCGCCCCGGCCGCATCCGTTCTTCGAACAGGCCTCAGCCTTGCTCGCGCTGCGCGAGGCGGCTGCGCAGTCGCTGGCGCTGGACCGTCTGCGCCTGCTGCGCGACCTGCTGGCTGAGGGCCCGGTCGAACTGCGCCAGGCCAAGCGGGCGCGCCGGGTGGTCGCGTTTGACGACATGCTGTTCAATCTGCACGAGCGCTTGACCCAAAGCCCTGGCCTGCCGGCAGCGCTGAGGGCTCGGTTTCCGGCGGCGCTGATCGACGAGTTCCAGGACACCGACCCTTTGCAGTTCGCGATCTTCAACGCGATCTATGGCGACGCCAGCAGCCCGCTGTTTCTGGTGGGTGACCCGAAACAGGCGATCTACAGCTTTCGCAACGCCGACCTGCCGACCTACCTGCAAGCGCGCAACCAGGCCACCGCCCAGTACACCTTGGGCCAGAACCAGCGCTCGAGCCAGCCGCTGCTGGACGCCTTGAACGCCTTGTTCGGCGCCAACGAGCGCTCGTTCATGCTGCCCGGACTGGACTTCCTGCCTGTGGGCTATGGCGACAAACCGCGCAAGCTGCTGCTCGACCAGACCGGGGCCGCCAGGGCTGCACTGCAACTCTGGCGACTGCCGCGCGATGCGCAGGACGAGCCGCTGACCAAGCAGCAGGCCCGCCACGCTGCGGCCAGTGCCTGTGCGGCCGAGATCGCGCGGCTGATCGGCCAGTCCCAGCGCATCAGCATCGGTGAGCAACCGCTGTCGGCTGGCGACATCGCGGTGCTGGTGCGCAGCCATGCGCAGGGCGGCGAGATGCGGCGTGCGCTGTCTGCGCTGGGCGTGGGCAGCGTCGAGTTGTCGCAAGCCAGCGTCTACGCCAGCCCGGACGCCGAAGATCTGGCCCGCGTGCTGGCGGCGATCCTGGAGCCCACGCGCGAGCGCTTGCTGCGCGCAGCCTTGGCCACCGATTTGATCGGCTTGGACGCCCGCGCGATCGAATCGGTGTCAACCGACGAGGCCAGTCTGCTGGGCTGGGTGACGCGCTTCGCGGGCTACCGCGAGCAGTGGCTGCAGCGCGGCGTCGGCGTGATGTTGCGCGCGCTGATGACCGACCTCGGCGGACGTGACCCCAGCGAAGGCTTGAGCGAACGCCTGCTGCGTCGCGCCGACGGCGAACGACGCTTGACCAACCTGCTGCACCTGGGCGAATGCCTGCACGAGGCGGCGCAAACCCAGTCCAGCCCGCAGGCCTTGCTGCAATGGCTGCAGACCCAGCGCAGCGAGGACCGGCGCGACGACGCGGCCCAGTTGCGCCTGGCATCCGACCGGCACCTGGTCCAGATCATCACGGTGCACAAGTCCAAGGGCCTGGAGTACCCGGTGGTGTTCTGCCCCTTCCTGTGGGACGGCCACCTGGGCGGGTCATCGCAAAGCTTGGAGGGCAGCGAATACCACGATGCCGACCAACAGCCGGTGATCGACTGGCGCAGCGGCGACGAACTCAAGTCTGAGTTGGAGGCGATCAAGGCGCAGGTCAAGCTCAGCCGCGCCGCCGAGAACCTGCGGCTGGTCTACGTCGCGCTGACCCGCGCCGTGCACCGCTGCTATCTGGTGGTGGGCAATTACCGGAGCAACGGAAAAAACCCGTCGACCCACGAGAGCTGCCACAGCCTGCTCAACTGGCTGGTGGCGGGCCAGGGCCAGTCGCCCGCCAGTTGGATGCAGAACAAGCTCAAGCCGGAGGACATCGCCCCGGCCTGGGACGAGTTCGCCCAACGCAACGCGCCACAGATCGGCCTGGCGACCTTGCCGCAGGACCCGTCGGTGCCGTTCCAGCCGCCCCGGCCCGCGCCTGAGACGCTGGCAGCGCTGGCACCTCCGACACAGATACCGACGGGCTGGTGGCTGGGCAGTTACAGCAGCCTGGCGCACGGTGCCCGGCACGAAGGCGCTGCGGTCGACCACGATCTGCGCTTGCCGCCGCCTGACACCGCCACGCCGCTGAACCCCGCGAGCCTGCCAGACGAGGACGACATCCTGAACTTCCCGCGCGGGCCAGTACCCGGCGAATGCCTGCACGAGGTGTTCGAGCGCATCGATTTCGAAGACCCCGGCAGTTGGCCCGAGGTGATCGCCACCGCCTTGCGCAACCGACCGCAAAACCTGCCGGGCGGCGACACCACGCTGGCGCCGAAGATGATCACCAACATGCTGCGCGATGTGCTCAACACCGCGCTGCCCGGCGCAGCGACGCTGGCTGGTTTGCCGCGCCGGCGCCGCTTGGTCGAACTCGAGTTCAACCTGCCGGCCAAGAGGCTGAGCGCGAGTCGGCTCGCCACGCTGATGCAGCGGCAGGGCTATCCGGTGCCCCCGCTGGTCTTCGGCAACCTGGAGGGCTATCTGCGCGGCTTCATCGACCTGGTCTTCGAGCAAGGCGGACGCTTCCACGTTCTCGACTGGAAGTCCAACCACCTGGGCTTGAGCCCCGCCGATTACGGCCAGCGACCGATGGCGCAAGCGATGGCGAGCAATGGCTACCACCTGCAATACCTGCTCTACACGGTGGCAGTGCACCGCTACCTGCAGCAGCGCCTGCCCGACTACGACTACGAGCAGCATGTCGGCGGCGTGCTCTACCTGTTCGTGCGCGGCGTGCGGCCTGACTGGCTTGATGACCAGGGACAACCTTGTGGCGTCTATGCCCACCGACCGACACGGCAGACGGTTGAAGCGCTGTCGGCCTTGATGGACAGCGCATGATGGGCGCCGCATGAACGCAAGCGACAACGACTCCCCAGCCCGCCAACTGGCGCTGGGCTTTGCCAGCCATGTCGAGCAATGGGCCAAACGTCTGCAGGAAATCGATGCGGGCAGCCTGTCTGGCTTGAATCTGGCCACCGTCAAGCAGGCGGCGTTCGAGCTCAGCCTAGCCACCAGCGACGGCCATGTCTGCCTGTCGTTGGCGGATCTGGCGACGGTATTGACCCCGGCACCGCGCATCGCGACGCTGCGCGCCGACTTGATCGCCTCGGGGCTGGTCGGCACGCCGCAGGCCTTGGGCGCGATGCCGATGATCCTGGACGACCAAGACCGGCTCTACCTGCACCGCTATTTCGACTACGAGCGGCGGCTTGCTCAGCGGCTGATGCGAGCATCCTTGTCCAAGCCGGTGGCAGTCGATATGGCCACCCGCGAACAGCTCAGCGCGCTGTTCCAGACTCAGCTGGCGCCAGCGCCGCCGCAAGCACCGCCGCAAGCGCTACCGCAAACACCGAGACCAAGCTCGGGACAGGTTGATTGGCTGGCAGATTCGCTGGCCGACGAAACGCCGCCTGAGATCGGCGCGACGCAAGGTCCGCCCGATTGGCAAAGAGTGGCCACCGCGCTGGCCTTGCGCCAGCGGCTGACCGTCATCAGCGGCGGGCCAGGCACTGGCAAGACGACCACGGTGGTCAACCTGCTGGCCTGCCTGATTGCACAGAACCCGGATTGCCGCATCGCGCTGGCAGCACCCACCGGCAAGGCCGCAGCGCGGATGACCGAAGCGATCCGCTCGCGTTCAGCGCACCTGCCGCAGGCGATACGCGATAGGCTGCCCGCAGACTCTTTCACGATCCATCGCCTGCTCGGCGTCAGGCCGGACGGATTCAACCACCACGCCGGCAACCGGCTCGCGATCGACGCCTTGGTCGTCGACGAGGCCTCAATGCTGGACCTGGCGCTGGCAACGCAGTTGCTGGAGGCCGTGCCGGAGACCGCCCGGATCATCCTGCTGGGCGACAAAGACCAGCTCTCGGCCGTCGAAGCCGGGGCGGTGTTCTCCGATCTCAGCGCCGACCCGACGCTGAGCGACGACTGCCGCAAAGACATCGCATCGTTGTGCGGCGTCCATGCGGCGCAGATCGTCTCACCGGAGGCAATACGCAGCAGCGCTTTGCGCAACACCGCGACGTGGTTGCGCCGCAACTTCCGCTTCGCCGCCGATTCAAGCATCGCCAGGCTCGCAGCCGACATCAACGGCGCGCGACCGACACGGGCGATCGCCTCGTTGACTCGTGGCGGTGGCGGTGGCGGTGGCGGTGGCGATGGTGGTGGCGTTGGCGGCGACGGCGACGGCTCGGTGCGCTGGCTGGACGACGGTGCCGCAACGCCGGGCCAGGCCACCGTGGACCGCATGCTGCAAGGCTATGGCCCCTACCTCGAGGCCGTGCGCCGCGACCCGCAAGACGCATCAGCCATCACCGAGGCCTTTGGCAAATTCCGGGTGCTGTGCGCGGTGCACGAAGGGCCGCGCGGCGTCGTCAGCCTCAACGAGCGGGTGGCGCGCCATGCACGAGAGGCGCTCACCGCTGTACCGCAGGCACAGCGCACAGACCCGCGCGACCCGTGGTACCTGGGCAGGCCGGTGATGGTGCTGCGCAACGACCATGTGCTCAAGCTGTTCAACGGCGACATCGGCATCAGCCTGCCCGACGAACAAGGCGAGCTGATGGTGTACTTCGCCGACGCCGCAGGCGGCCTGCGCGCGGTGGCGCCAGTGCGCCTGCCTGTGCACCAGACAGCGTTTGCGATGACGGTGCACAAGTCACAGGG
>CAMCTC010000158.1 GCA_945878355.1 Bordetella parapertussis
TTGCCCGCTGACAGCGCCGGTCGAGTAGCTGTTACTTATTAAAGCTTGGTTGTTGCTGCCCGCAAGGCCACCGACGAGATCGCCGCTGCTCACAGTGCCTGTTGAATAGCTGTAATTGACAGCACCGCTCAGCAGAATACCAACCAGTCCTCCCGCCACACCGCCAGTTCCTGCTGTGACTGCTGTGACATTGCCCGTGGCGTAGCTGCTGTTGATGACGCCGTAGTTGACGCCAACCAGTCCACCTACTTGCCGGAAGCCCGCGCTCACATTGCCGGTGTTGTAACTGTTGTTGATGATGCCGTCGTTCCGGCCGACCAACCCTCCGACAGAGCCATAGCCGACCGTGCTACCACCGACCAAGCCCAGGTTCTGAATGACCGACCCCACAGGCAAGGTCGAGAACATGCCCACATTGTTGACGCTAGGACGGTTGATGCTGAGGTTGCTGACCTTGTGACCCAACCCTTCGAAGACACCTGAGAATGATGCGATCGGCTCGAATCCAGCGCCGGAATTCCCGCCCGCGGTTGCCGACGCATCGATGTCTGCGCCAATTGCAAAATACTTGGTCGGGTTTGCGCTATCGCGCAGCGCCGTCGCGCTGGCACCGCCTGGCGCATCAAGACCATTAATCACGGTGTAGCCGAGGACCGCTCCATCGCTACCACGCTTGGTCGAGAAACTTGAACCCGCCGGTAAATTGACCTTCACACCATACTTCAGGAAGTAATCGCTGGTGTTGCTGCCAGCCATTGCGCCTTGTCCATAATTCAGCGCCAAGCTGCCATTGCTGGCGCTGATGTCGGCGTTGATGTTGATGTTGGCATATGCCGAGAGCGTCAGTTTGTTCGCGCTGGTCCAGGAAACTGCGGCGTTGACGTTGATATTGCCGGGCGGCGAACCGGCCTCAGACTGGGTTTGCTGGTTCGTGGTGGCCGACGTCGCCAGCGTGATGTTGCTGTTCGCCAGATTGTTGGCCAGCGTCGCCGCACCGATGAAACTGGTCGACTGCGCGCCTTCACCGCTTTGAATAGTGAGGTCGGGGGGGTCGATCAGCCAGTTGCCCGCCTGCCCGCTTGGCGCCGCGGTGTTGACGCGGGCGAGGTCCTCGATCTGGACCACACTGCCCGAGGTCTCGACGAACCCGCCGTTGCCGCCAGCCCTTCCGGCCTTCGCCGAGATCGTGCCGCTCAAGACGGTGCGGCTGTTCGGGTTGGCGAGATCAGCGATCAACTTGACCTCACCGCCACGGCCTTGGCTCTGCGGCGCGGCATCGGCTTTGATGCTGCCGCTCATCGCGATCGACTCCGAGGCCAGCAGCGAGACCTTGCCGCCGCCCGCAGCGCTGTCGGCGCTCGCGCCAGAGTCGATGGCACTCGCATCGATCGTTGCACCAGCGGCGACGCCCACGCGCTTGGCGCTCGGCGCTGCGCCAGCAAGCGGCCCGCCGATGAAAATCTCACCACCGCCGCCTGGGCCTGTTGCCGCCAACCTGGCGCTGTCGCTCAGGCTGATCGCCTCGCCTGAAATGCGGATCGCACCTGCCTTTCCGCTCGCGGCATTCGCGCTGATCTGACCATCGACACTCACCCGCCCGCTGCCGCCTCCGTCCAGCGTCACACTGCCGAGTACCAGGCTGCCGTTCGCCAGGCTGACGCTGTCGGCCTGCACGAGTCCGGCGGTGTTGACCACGCTGTCGATCACCTGCGCCGCCGATCGCGCGGTGATCAACACCCGCCCACCGTCGGCCCGGATCGACCCGAGGTTGTCGACCAGCGCCATGCCGGCAGCTGGCGACTTGTCCACCGCGCCGGTCACGGCAAATGACAGCAGCTTGTCGCCGACCACGTCCATCACGAAAGTCTTCGCCCCCGCCAGCACCACGGTGCCGAAGTCAGCCTGGACCAGGCCCTCGTTTCGGACCTGCTCACCGGCCAGCGCCACATAGCCGCCGTTGACCGCGCTGATCGTGCCCTGGTTGACGACCGCGCCGCCAGGCTTTGCGGCGTCGCTGAACTGGTAGCGGCCGGCGATGAAATCGACATCCGACAAAGCCCGCGTGCTGCCGAGAAAACCAGCGCTGTTGATCTGCCCGCCTGCGCCGATCAGCATGCCGTTCGGGTTGAGCAGCCAGACCTGACCATTGGCCCGCAGCCCGCCGTCAATGGCCGATAGCGCTGTGCCAGTGACACGGTTCAGCGCGATCGCGTTCGAGTCGGGCTGGATGAACTGGACGGTGTTGCCACGACCGATCGAGAAACTCGTCCAGTCGATGATCGCCTTGGGCGTGCTCTGGGTGACGACCATGGCAGCGCCCGATATGACGCTGCTCAGCGTGCCAGCGCGAACCGTGGCGCCGGTCGGCAACTCTGCCAGTGCCGGCAACGCCAGCATCGTGCCAACGCTTGCCGCGAGCAGCACCGCAGCGTCGAGCACGGCGCCACGCCGTCCGGATCGCTTGCTGCAGCCGCGCGCGATCTCGGCGACAGCCACCCAGCTGGCGCTGCGCACGCTCCACACCAGGCGATAGATCCGGTTCAGGCTGTTCACAGACCCAGTTCCGCGCGCGTGACCATCAGCCCGCCGAGACCCAGGCGGGGACGATTCGGGCTGAAGATGGACGCTGTCTATCCACGGTTCGGTCCTTTTGGCGCTAGTGCGCAAACTTGGCCGGCCCGTGGGCTGGCTATCGCGCCCGATCGCAGCGGAATTGGAGCGGTTTACTGACTCTGATCACTAATTTACCATGTTGATCACTGAATAGGCGAGGTAGCTTGTGACGAGCTGTCTTTCGCGCCGGCGTCAAGCTGCGGCGTCATCACCGCAGCTGGCCGTCCCGCTGAAGCGGTCCGCCGCTCAGCGCTGCCAGCAAATCACCGCCAGCACCAGCGCGGCCATCCAAAGCGTCTCGATCGTGATCAGCACGATAGGCCGCCAGCCGGCCTGGGCCAGCTGCATGAAACTCGTCTTCATGCCGAGCGCGGCGATCGCCACCACCAGGCAGGCCCGCGATGTCCAGCCCAGGCCTTGTTGCAGCGCCGGTGAGATCGTCCCGGCGGAGTTGGCCAGCACCATCGCTGCAAACAGCCACAGAAACCAGGGCACCAAGGCCTGCTTGCCGGACGACGGCGAGGCCGGGTCTGCCGCTGCCGCCTGCTCGCGCGCGGTCTTGAAGGCCAGCGACACCACCAGCACCACCAGCGCCAGCATCGACACCCGGAACAGCTTCACGATGGTCGCGCTGTCGCCCGCCTCGGTGCCCAGCGTGTAGCCCGCGCCCACAACCTGCGCCACGTCGTGGATGGTGCCGCCGATGAACAGGCCCGCGAGCTGCGGGCTCAATCCCAGCGCCCGACTGATCAGCGGATAGGCCACCATCGCGACCGTCGACAACACGGTGACCGTGATCACCACCATCAGCGTGAAGCGGTCGTGATGCTTGTCGCGCGGCAGCACCGCAGCGATCGCCAAAGCGGCCGACGCACCGCAGATCGCCACCGCGCCGCCCGACAACACGCCCTGGGCGCGGGTCAGACCGAGCCGGCGCGCCAGCAACAGCCCGCAGACCAGGGTGCTGATGACCGCCGCCACCACGGTGATGGCAGTGACCCAGCCCAGGTCGGCGATCTGCATCGCGGTGATCCGCGCGCCCAGCAGGCCCACGCCCAGGCGCAGCACATGACGCGAACAGAACTCGATGCCGGGCTTGGTGCGCTGCTCCTGGCTGAGGTAGTGGAAGGCCACGCCGAAGAACAAGGCGTAGAGCATCTGTGGACCGCCATGCAGCTGCGACACAAAGCTTGCCGCCAACGCAACCACCACGGCCAGCGCACTGCCTGGGGCCAATGAACGCAGCGAAGACAGCCCGCCGAGGACTCGATGCTTCATGCGCGTCAGGGCTTGCGGGTCGCGGGCAGGTCGACGAACACGCCCGGCCGCTTCTCGCCATTGGCCTTGATCGCCTCCAGGATCTCTTCGCGCTGCAGCATGCTCGCGTTCCAGATGCTGATGTAGTCCAGCCCGTCAGCGGTGCTGTGGTCACGTGCGTAATTGATCATCCGCTTGCAGCCGTAAACGGCCAGTGGCGCCTTGCTGGCGATCTCGCGGGCGATCGCCATCACTTCGTTGAGCATGCTGGCCTGGTCGGCGAACACCCGGTTGAACAGGCCGCAGGCCTGTGCTTCGCGGGCCGGCATGCGCCGACCGGTGTAGGCGAGCTCGCGAACAATGCCCTCGGGGATCAGCTTGACCAGCCGCGGGAAGGTACCGACATCGGCGGTCATGCCAATGTTGACCTCGAACACGGTGACAAATGCGTCTTCAGTGGCGTAGCGCATGTCGCAGGCGGTGGCCAGGTCCACCCCGCCGCCGATGCAGCCGCCCTGGATCGCTGCGAGCACTGGAATCCGGCAGCCCTCCAGCAGGTTGAACGTGCGCTGCATGCGCTGCACCGCCTCGTAGAAGCGCGCACCGTGCTGCAGCCTGGCCTCGCGCTGCGCCTCTGCGCCGGGCGAGATGCTGTCGTCGGAGAACATCCCGGTGTCGATGCCGGACGAGAAATGCGGCCCAGTTGACGAGATCACGATCACCCGTGCCCGGGCGTTCTGGTCGATGTCCTCGATGATCCGGGGCAACTCGTCCCAGAACGCGCGGATCATGCTGTTGCGCTTGTCGGGACGGTTGAGCACGATGTGGGCGATCTTGTCGGTGATCGTCACATCGAAGCATTGATAGGTCATGGGTGTCTCCTCGGGGTTGAATTCTTGCCAGCGAGTCCTTGGGCCGCGCGCCGTCCGACCGCATCCTAGTCAATCCAAGGCCGCATGCGCCCCGCCGCGCCAGATCGGCAGCGCCCAAGACACCGTGCCGCAAGACAATGGCGGCACTGTCGCTTGCCTGGAGAACCAATGCGCCCCAACTTCGTCACCGTCGCCACCAACGGCATCAAGCTTCGCGCCGCGGTCCAAGGGTCCGGCCCGCTGGTGCTGATGGTCCATGGATTTCCTGAGGGCTGGTACAGCTGGCGACACCAGATCGCGCCGATCGCAGCGGCCGGGTTCACCGCCTGCGCGATCGATGTACGCGGCTACGGTGGGTCAGACAAGCCGCCCGAGGTCGCCGACTACAGCCTGGCGCAGATCACCGCCGACGTGGCTGGCGTGATCGAGCAGCTTTCGCCGGATGGCAGCGCGGTGCTGATCGGCCATGACTGGGGCGCGCCCATCGTCTGGAACACCGCGCTGACCCGGCCCGACCGGGTTCGCGCTGTTGCGGGGCTGTCGGTGCCGTGGACGGGGGTGCCTGAGCGGCCGTTCCTGGAGCAGGTCAAAGCGGCTTTCACCGACAAGGGCCGGTTTTTCTACCAGGTGTATTTTCAGGATGTCGGCGTCGCCGAGGCCGAGCTCGAAGCGGACGTCCGTGCCAGCTTGCGCAAGTTCTATTACGCGCTGAGCGGCGACGCGCCCGACGGCAGCTGGCCCAAGGACAAGCCGCATGGGGCCAGCCTGCTGGACCGCTTGCCCGACCCGCAACCCTTTCCGGCTTGGCTGACCGCGCACGACGAGGACTGCTTCGTCGCCGAGTTCAAGTCCTCGGGGTTTTTCGGGCCGCTTAACCGCTACCGCAATCACCCCGGCGATTTCGCTTGGCAGCAAGGCTTTAAGTCGCGTCGTATCGAGCAGCCTGCGCTGTTCATCGGCGGCGATCGCGACCTCGCGCTGAGGATGCTCCCGGGCGTCAAGCCGGTCGATGCGATGGCGCCGCACCTGCCCGGGCTGCGCGGCGCGCATGTGCTGCCAGGCATCGGCCATTGGACCCAGCAGGAGGCACCAGCACAGGTGACGGCACTGCTGCTGGACTGGCTGAAACAGCTTTGAGCAGGCCCTCGGACGCCCGGGCTTGCGGCTTCGAGGCCTGAACAGCGGGCTGCGCCGCCATCGCGCAGCGACTGCGCGCGACAGCCGACCTGTCTGGTTTGTGGTTTACTCCCTCCGCACCCTGCCTGCCGCGCCCTTGCCGGCCGCCGCCACAACGATGCCCAACCATCCAATCCGCGAAGCCGGTCTGGCTTTGCCAGCCGCGCTGCTGGCGTGCTTCGTTCCCACGATGTTGGCTTACGGCCAGCCGCCTTCGGCCACACTGCTCAACCAATGCGTGGCGGTGGCCTTGTGGGGCGGTGTGGCGATGACCCTGCCGCTGCGCGGCGCGGGGCGCGGCCTGTGGGCGTCGATCGCAGCGCTGCTCGGCGCCCTGGCGATCGTCGGCGGCGAGGCCGTGGCCAGCTGGGCCTTGGGCGCGTTGCCGATGTCGCTGGCGCTGCAAGCAGTGGGCTTGCTGGCTGGCGCGGCGCTGCTGGTCGCAAGCGGCGCAAGCGCCGCGCGCGGGCCTGGCGGGCCGGTGGCGTTTGGTGCGCTGGCGCTGGGTCTGCTGGTCGCTGGACTGGCCGGCAGCGCGGTGGCCTTCCTGCAGGTGTTTGCCCCACAGTGGGCCGATGGCAACTGGATCGCCCATTCCGGCCTGGCAGGCCGGGCGGTGGGCAACCTGCGTCAGCCCAACCACTTGGGCAGCCTGCTGCTGTGGGCGCTGGTCGCGGCAGTGGCGCTGCACGAACTGCGCTGGCTGCCGCGCGCAGCGCTCTGGGCGGTGTCAGCCTTGATGGTGTGGGCGGTCGAGCTGACCGCGTCGCGCACCGGCGCGGTGGGCCTGGGCTTGCTGCTGGGCTGGGCGCTGCTAGACCGGCGCTTGTCACGATCAGCGCGCTGGCTGCTGGCCGCCACGCCCTTGCTCTACGCGCTGGCTTATGGCGCGATGGTCTGGTACGGCCGCATCAGTGAGCAGGCGCTGGGCGCGAGCGCCAGACAGCTGGCCGAGGGCACTGCGGCCGTCGAGAGCCCCAACTCGCGGATGAACATCTGGCACAACACCATCGACCTGATCGCGGCACAGCCCTGGACCGGCGTCGGCTTTGGCGAGTTCAACCTGGCCTGGAGCCTGAGCGCTTTCGCCAACCGGCCGATCGCTTTTTTCGACCACTGCCACAACCTGCTGCTGCAGTTGGCCGTCGAACTGGGCCTGCCCGCGGCGGCGACCGTGACCGCGCTGCTGCTGCTGGCGCTGTGGCAAGGGCTGCTGCGCGCACGCAGCGCCAACGGCGACGCCGGACTGGTGGCCCGCGCCGGCCTGATGCTGGTGATCACGGTGGCGCTGCACAGCCTGGTCGAGTACCCGCTTTGGTATGCCTACTTCCTGATGCCAGCTGCGCTGGCCTGGGGCTTTGTGCTGGGTGCACCCGATACCGCGGCGACCGCGACGCAGGCCTTGCCGCCAGCCAGACGCTGGGGGCTCGCCGCGGGCGCGCTGATGACGCTGGCGGGCGCAGCGTCGGTGCTGGACTTTCAGCAAGTGGTCGCGATCTACGCGCCAGCCGAGGGCAGCGCCTCGCTGGCCGAGCGCATCGAGCAAGGCCAGCGCAGCCCGCTGTTTGCCCACCATGCCGACTACGCCGCGGCGACCAACCCCGTTTCACCGACCAGCACCGCGCTGGGCTTCGCCCGGGCGCCGCACTCGCTGCTGGACACCCGGCTGATGGTGGCCTGGGCCGAGCGTCTGGCGGAACAAGGACAGGTCGACCGCGCGCGTTGGCTGGCACAGCGCCTGCGCGAGTTCCGCAACCCCGAGTCCGAGGCCTTCTTCGCGCCCTGCAAGGACGGCGCCAGCACGGCCTTCCAGTGCCAAGCACCCCAGACGGTGCACGGATGGCGCGAGTTCGCCGCGATGCACCCGCCTCCGCGTCAAGCCGCGGTGCTGTCCCCAGCGCCGTCGGCCAGCCAGTGACCCAATTTGCCGCCGCGCTTCAACTTTGAGCCCGCTCAGGCGATGACAGGCTCAGGGATGGTGTTCTTGATCGTCAATTTTTCGCCTGTTCAAAATTCCCAAAGGAGATGACATGGCAAAGAAGAGTAAAACCACGGAAGCAGTAGGCGGTGAAGTCTTGGCCGACGCAAAGGAATCCGAAGCGCTTGAAAAATCTTGGTTGACTGCGGGTCGCTCAAAACCGCGAAAACCGGGCAAAAGTTACAAATACATTGAGGAGCTTGCCCATCTGCAGATGGAACTCATCAAGCTTCAGGAATGGGTGCGCATGCGGGGCCTGCGCGTGGCGGTCATTTTTGAGGGCCGCGATGCCGCCGGAAAGGGCGGCGTCATCAAGCGCATCACGGAAAGCCTCAATCCGCGCGTGTGCCGGATTGTTGCGCTCGGTACGCCCACCGAGAAGGAGCGCGGGCAATGGTACTTCCAGCGCTACGTTCCTCACTTGCCAAGTGCTGGCGAAATTGTACTTTTCGATCGCAGTTGGTACAACCGCGCTGGCGTCGAGCACGTGATGGGGTTTTGCAGCGATGCCGAGCACAAGGAATTCCTGCGCTCGTGTCCGTTGTTCGAGGAAATGCTGGTTCGTTCCGGAATCGTTCTCGTCAAATATTGGTTTTCGGTCAACGATGAAGAGCAGGAAAAGCGATTCCAGGAGCGCATCAGCAACCCTAGTAAACGCTGGAAACTCAGCCCGATGGACCTGGAATCACGCAAGCATTGGATCGAGTACTCCAGAGCGAAGGATGTCATGTTTGCAGCGACCGACAAACCGAAAGCACCCTGGAACGTGGTCGAAGCAGACGACAAGAAAAAGGCCAGACTCAACTGCATAGCGCATCTGCTGAAACAGGTTCCCTATGAAAACATGACGCCGGTCGAGATCGAAGTGCCACCGCGACAAGCCGACATCGGCTACAAGCGCCCGAACATGTCGAGTCAGAAATTCGTACCAAAGATCTACTGAGCGCCCCGAGGCCG
>CAMCTC010000159.1 GCA_945878355.1 Bordetella parapertussis
AGGCGGCCTGACGCCCAACGCCCATGTCACGACGCTGCTCGACAGCGGCTCGATGTTGCGGCTGGACGGCAACAGCGGTTTCGGCCAGGTCATCGGTGCCGAGTCGATGGCGCTGGGCATTGAGCGTGCACGCGCGTCGGGCAGCTGCATCGTCGCGCTGGGCAACGCGCACCACCTCGGCCGCATCGGCGCCTGGGCCGAGCAAGCCGCCGCCGCCGGCATGGTGTCTATGCATTTCGTCAACGTGATCTCGCGCGGCATCGTCGCCCCGCACGGCGGCTCCGATGCGCGCTTTGGCACCAACCCGTTCTGCGCTGGCGTGCCGCTGACCGGCCGCGACCCGGTGATCCTGGACTTCGCCACCAGCGTGATCGCCCAAGGCAAGACCCGGGTGGCGATGAACAAGGGCGAGCTCGTTGGCCCGGACTGCCTGATCGACGACCAGGGCCACGCCACGCGTGACCCGAAGTACACGGTCGTGCCGCCTTTCGGCGCGCTGCTGACCTTCGGCGCCCACAAGGGTTTTGGGCTGGCGCTGATGTGCGAGCTGCTAGGCGGCGCGCTGGCCGCCGGCATGACCCAGCGCGATGCCGAAGCGAGCAAGCGTCGGGTGCTCAACGGCATGTTCAGCGTGCTGGTCGACCCGGCAGCGCTGGCCGACCGGGCGGGTTTCGAGCAAGAAGCGCTGGCGTTTCTGGACTGGGTCAAGGCCTCGCCGCCGCGCGAAGGTTTTGCACCGGTCAGCTCGCCTGGCGAGCCCGAGCGTGCGTCGCGCGCGCGCCGCACCGCCGAGGGCGTGCCGGTGGATGCGACGACCTGGCACGAGATCCTGGGCGCCGCGGCCAAGCTGGGCGTCGATCCAGCCCTGGTGCAGGCCGACGCCGGGCTGGCTGCTTGACGGGCCCTCAGCCTTGAGCTTGCGGCAAAGAAAATGCTGGCTTGGGCTGAGACGGGTCAGTTTGTTGGTTTGATTCAAGGGTCTAGAGGTCAGGGGTCGAGATGTCAGGGGTCGAGATGGATTTGCAGCATTTACGCGATTGGATAGGCCGCAGCGAGCAGCACCATGACGAGGTCACCGCCGTGCCGGTGGCCGCGCTGTCGGCGACGCTGGACCGCGACGAGCCCTTGCCGCCGCGCGGCAGCGAGCTGCCGCCGCTGTGGCACTGGCTGTACTTCACGCCACTGGCGCGCCACAGCGAGATTGGCGAAGACGGCCATCCCAAGCGCGGCGGTTTCCTGCCGCCGGTGCCGCTGCCGCGCCGCATGTGGGCCGGTGGCAGGCTCGAGTTTCACCACCCACTGCGGGTGGGCGATGAGATCACCCGCGACTCGACCATCGCCGACGTCAACATCAAGACCGGGCGCAGCGGTTCGCTGGTCTTTGTCACGGTGCGACACGAGATCCGCAACGCCAAAGGGCTGGCGGTCAGCGAAGAGCACGACATCGTTTACCGCGACGCGCCTGCGCCGGATGCGCCGGTGCCGCAGCCCCAGGCTGCGCCGGCCGACGCCGCGTTCTGGCGCGAGATCACGCCCGACCCGGTGATGCTGTTTCGCTACTCGGCGCTGACCTTCAACAGCCACCGCATCCACTACGACCGGTCTTATGTGACCGAGGTCGAGGGCTACCCCGGCCTGATCGTGCACGGCCCGTTGATCGCGACCTTGCTGCTCGACCTGCAGCGGCGCGACAAGCCCGGGGCGCGGGTCAAGCGCTTCACTTTCAAGGCCTTGCGGCCGGTGTTCGACATCCACCGCTTCACTGTCTGCGGCCGACCCGATGCGGGTGGGCATGGCATGCAGCTCTGGACCCGCGACCACGAAGGCTGGCTGACGATGCAAGCCAGCGCCGAATTCTCCTGACCTTCTGTTGACACGACCATGACCGATCACCCCGCCCACCCCGACCACCGCTACCAAGACATCCGCGACGCCGTGCGCGCGCTCTGCGCCGAGTTCCCCGACGCCTACCACCGCGAGGTCGACAGCCGGCGCGCTTACCCCGAGGCTTTTGTCGATGCGCTGACCAAGGCCGGCTGGATGGCCGCGCTGATCCCGCAGCAGTACGGCGGCTCCGGCCTGGGCTTGGCCGAGGCCTCGGTGATCATGGAGGAGATCAACCGCGCGGGCGGCAACTCCGGCGCCTGCCACGGCCAGATGTACAACATGGGCACACTGCTGCGTCACGGCAGCGACGCGCAGAAACAGCGCTACCTGCCCAAGATCGCCGCCGGCGAGTTGCGCCTGCAGTCTATGGGCGTGACCGAGCCGAGCACCGGCACCGACACCACCAAGATCAAGACCCTGGCGGTCAAGAAAGACGGCCGCTATGTCGTCAACGGCCAGAAGGTCTGGATCTCGCGCATTCAGCATTCCGACCTGATGATCCTGCTGGCGCGCACCACGCCGCTGGCCGATGTGAAGAAGAAGAGCGAAGGCATGTCGGTGTTCATCGTCGACCTGCGCGACGCGATCGGCCATGGCTTGACGGTGAGCCCGATCGCCAACATGGTCAACCACGAGACCAACGAGCTGTTCTTCGAGAACCTAGAGATCCCCGAGGAGAACCTGATCGGCCAGGAGGGCCAGGGCTTCAAGTACATCCTCGACGGGCTGAACGCCGAGCGCACGCTGATCGCCGCTGAGTGCATAGGCGATGGCCGCTGGTTCATCGACCGCGTCAGCGCCTATGTCAAGGACCGGGTCGTCTTCGGCCGGCCGATCGGCCAGAACCAGGGCGTGCAGTTCCCGATCGCCGAGGCTCATATCGAGGTCGAGGCGGCCGACCTGATGCGCTGGCAAGCCTGCACGCTGTACGACGCGCACCAGCCCTGCGGCGCCCAGGCCAACATGGCCAAGTACCTGGCGGCCAAGGCGAGCTGGGAGGCGGCCAACGCCTGCATCCAGTTCCACGGCGGTTTCGGCTTTGCCTGCGAATACGACGTCGAGCGCAAGTTCCGCGAGACACGGCTGTACCAGGTGGCGCCGATCTCGACCAACATGATCCTGAGCTATGTCGCCGAGCATGTGCTTGGTTTGCCGCGGAGCTTCTAGGCCCACCCCCGTAGTGGCTGGCGCCACTCCCCCTCAAGGGGGCGACGCCAGCGGCCCGGCTTAGCCGGTTCCGCGGCGTCCGCTTGATTGGGTGGATGAACTGCGTAGTCGGTGGTGAGTGCCACCTTGGAGAAATCAGATGCTGCCACTTGAAGGCATCACCGTCGTCGCGCTTGAACACGCGATCGCTGCACCGTTCTGCACCCGCCAGCTCGCCGACCAGGGCGCTCGGGTGATCAAGGTCGAGCGTCCCGGCGTGGGCGACTTCGCGCGCGGCTACGACGAGCGCGTCAACGGGCTGGCTTCGCATTTCGTCTGGACGAACCGCAGCAAGGAGAGCTTGACGCTGGACTTGAAGCACGAACAGGCCGACGAGGTGCTGTCGCGCTTGCTGGAGCAAGCCGATGTGCTGGTGCAAAACCTGGCACCGGGCGCGGCGGCGCGCATGGGGCTGTCCTACGAGGTCTTGTCGGCCAAGCATCCGAAGCTGATCGTCTGCGACATCTCGGGCTATGGCAACGATGACGCCAAGCCCGGTCCTTACCGCGACAAGAAGGCTTACGACCTGCTGATCCAGAGCGAGTCGGGTTTCGTCTCGATCACCGGCAGCGAGGACGAGCCGGCCAAGGCCGGCTGCTCGATTGCCGACATCGCCGCCGGCATGTACGCTTACAGCAACATCCTGACCGCGCTGATCCAGCGCGGACGCACCGGCCGCGGCAAGCACATCGATGTCTCGATGCTCGAGAGCATGGTCGAGTGGATGAGCTACCCGCTGTACTACGCTTACCAGGGTGCGAGCCCGCCGTCCCGCGCTGGCGCGGCGCACGCGACGATCTACCCTTATGGCCCGTTTGCCACTGGCGACGGCAAGGTCGTGATGATGGGCTTGCAGAACGACCGCGAGTGGCGGGTCTTTTGCCAGCAGGTGATGCTGCAGCCCGGCTTGGCCGACGACGATCGCTTCAACACCAATGCGCGGCGCACCGCTGCGCGCGAGGCTTTGCGCGGCCTGATCACCTTGGCTTTCGAGGCCATGACGGCCGAGCAAGTGGTCGCGCGGCTCGACGCTGCCGGCATCGCCAACGCCAGCGTCAACAGCTTGGCCGATGTCTGGGCCCATCCGCAACTGCAGGCGCGCGGACGCTGGACCGAGGTCGACACACCCGCCGGCCGGGTGCCCGCGCTGCTGCCGCCGGGCTGTGTCGAGGCCCGAATGGACGCTGTGCCCGCGCTCGGCGAGCACAGCCTAGCGGTTCTGGCCGGGCTGGGTTTCGACGCTGGTCAGATCGAGCAGATGAGGCTTGACGGCGTCTTCTGATCTCCCACCCACCCGCGACGGCTTGGCCTGAAGCCGCCCGACGAATCACCTGAGCGCAGACCGCCATGACCGACCCTCTTGTCAACCCCATCGCCGATCCACGCGCTGGCGCTGCCACTTCGCTGGGCAGCAGCCAGCGTTCGCTGCTGTTCGTGCCGGGGTCGCGACCCGACCGCTTCGACAAAGCGCTGGCCGCAGGTGCGAGCGCGGTGATCCTCGACCTCGAGGACGCCGTGGCGCCGGCCGACAAGGACAGCGCCCGCGCCGCGCTGCGGGCCTGGCTGCGGCCTGACATGGCGGTGATTGTTCGCATCAACAGTGTCGACACGCCCTGGTTTGTCGACGACCTGGCGCTGTGCGGCGCGCCTGGCGTGGCCGCAGTGATGTGCCCCAAGGCCGAGCGCGCCGACACACTGGCGGCGGTGATGGGCGCGGGTGCGCGCGCGCTGCTGCCGCTGGTCGAGAGCGCTGCCGGCCTGGCTGGTTTGGCCGGTCTGGCCGCTGCGCCCGGCGTGTTGCGCCTGGCTTTCGGGTCGATCGACTTGCAGGCCGACCTGGGGCTGCGCGACGCGACCGAGGACGAGTTGCTGCCCTTCCGCTTGCAACTGGTGATGGCCTCCAGGCTGGCTGGCATCGGCGCGCCTATCGACGGCGTCAGCACCGCGATCGAGGACGAGGACGGCTTGCGCCGCGACGTGTTGCGTGCGCGCCGCTTGGGCTTTGGCGGCAAGCTGTGCATCCACCCGCGCCAGGTCGCCAGCGTCAACCGCCACCTCGCCCCGGCGGCCGAGGAACTTGCCTGGGCCGAGCGGGTGCTGGCTGCAGCAGTCGGCGGCGCAGCGGTGGCGGTCGACGGCAAGATGGTCGACCGGCCGGTGCTGCTGCGGGCCCAGGCGATCCTGCGCGAGGCCGCGATCGGCGCTTGACACGCCGGCTGCGTCAGCGGTCGCCCGCGTGACATTTCGCGGGTTCGCCGGGATGTCGGCGCTGCTGCGGTTGAGGTACACCTCTGGCTGAGCCGATCAACCAATGCCCGTGATGAAACTAGCTGCCGCCCGTCCCCACGACGCGATCTGGCCCAAACGCCTGCCGCGCCACCTGGTGCTGCCCGAGACCAGCCTGTGGTTCAACCTCGAGGTCTCGGCGCGACGCTACCCGCGCAAGCCCGCTTGCTTGTTTTTCGGCCGCGCGCTGGGCTACGGCGAACTGCTGTCTCAGGCCGAGGCGCTGGCCGGCTGGCTGCAAGCCCATGGCTTGGGCAAGGGCGACCGGGTCGTGGTGTTCATGCAGAACTGCCCGCAGTTCATCGTCGCGGTGCACGCGGTGCTGCGTGCCGACGCGGTGGTCGTGCCCGTCAACCCGATGAACAAGGCCGACGAGTTCGGCCACTACATCACCGACCCGGGCGCCCGCTTCGTGCTGACCACGGCCGACCTGGCCAGTGTCGTCGCCGAGGCCGATGCCCGGCTGCCGGCGGCGCAGCGCCTGCGCCATGTCGTCGCGACCCGATTCACCGATGCGATGCCCGGCGAGATCGACCCGGCCGAACTGCCCAGCCCGGCGATCCTGCAGTGGTTGCTGGCCGATCCTGTGTTGCCTGACGGTGTCACGCGCTGGACCGACGCGCTGGCCGCCGGCCACCGGCCGGGCGAGCACCTGGCCCAGCCCGACGACCTGGCGCTGCTGCCTTACACCAGCGGCACCACCGGCCTGCCCAAGGGCTGCATGCACAGCCACCGAACGCTGATGCACAACACCATCGGCGGATCGACCTGGAGTTTTGCCGGGCCAGAGACCGTGGCGCTGGGCGTGTTGCCGATGTTCCACATCTCGGGCTTCATCTACGGCTGCCTGGGTGCAGTGGCTTGCGGCTTGACCCAGGCGATGCTGCCGCGCTGGGACCGCGAACTCGCCGCCAGGCTGATCGCGCGCCACCAAGTCACGCATTGGTGCTGCATCCCGACCATGGTGATCGACCTGCTGGGCAGCCCGAACAGCGCCAGTTTCGACTTGCGCAGCCTGAAATACGTCTCGGGCGGTGGTGCTGCGATGCCGCAGGCGGTGGCCGAGCGGCTGCAGGCCGAGTTCGATCTGGTCTTCGCCGAAGGCTATGGCCTGACCGAAACCGCTGCGCCGACCCATGCCAACCTGCCCGAGCGGGCCAAACTGCAGTGCCTGGGCATCCCGATCTTCGACACCGATTCGCGCATCATCGACCCCGACACCGGGCGCGAACTGGGCATCGGCGAGACCGGCGAGATCGTCAGCCACGGGCCGCAGGTCTTCAAGGGCTATTGGGGCCATCCCGAGGCGACGCAGGCCTCGTTCATCGAGATCGACGGCAAACCGTTTTTCCGCACCGGCGACCTGGGCCGGATGGACGAGGAGGGTTTTTTCTTCATCACCGACCGGCTGAAGCGGATGATCAACGCCAGCGGTTTCAAGGTCTGGCCCAGCGAGGTGGAGCTGCTGTTGTTCAAGTGCCCGCTGGTCCAGGAAGCCTGCGTGATCGCCAGCCGCGATGCCTACCGCGGTGAGACCGTCAAGGCGGTGGTCGTGCTGCGCGAGGCAGCCCGCGGCCAGACTGAAGCCGAGGACATCATCGCCTGGGCGCGCGAGCACATGGCGGCCTACAAGGTGCCGCGCATCGTCGAGTTTGCGCAGTCCCTGCCCAAGAGCGGGTCGGGCAAGGTGATGTGGCGACTGCTGCAGGAAAAAGAGCCGGCGGCGGGCTGAAGCAGGCACCCCGGGCCTCGGCGGCCGGGCGCGGCCGTCAGGCTGTCTCGCCCAAGTCTTTTGCGGGCGGCTGGACCTCGTCTGTGAGGCTGTCGGCGCTGGGGTCCAGGTACTCGATCACGCCGTTGCGGCTGACCACCAGCGAGGTGCCAGTTCGCAGCGCAATCTCGCGCGCGCGCTGCGCCGCACGACGCATCGCGACGATGGACGAACGCAAGTCAGCGTCCTTGGCTTCCTCGATCGGGCGGTCGTTCATGGCTTTTCGCTCCACTTGAGCAGTTTCGTGATGGCGCCGGAATTGTCGTACAGCGCCCAGGAGTCCACACGCGGCCGATACCAGCGTTCGAAGTTCGTCCGACCAGCGAAGAACCTGCGCCGGATCACGTCTTCTGGGATGTCATGTCCGCCCTGTCGGACACGCTGCGCGACGCGCGCGATGGCCTCTTCGGGGCTGGCCAGCTGGAGAAACACCAGCTTCACCTTGTAGCCTGCCGCCTGCCATCGATCGATCTGTCGCAGGTAGCCGCGGCCTGACAGCGTGGTCTCGAACGAAAAACTCACGTGTGCCGCACTGTGCAGAGCCAGTTGCTGCAGCATCACCCTTGCGGCCTGCAAGGCGGCTGTTTCGGGCCCAAACGGCGCCAGTCCGGCGGCAATCAGGTCGGCATTCACAAAGACGGGACAGTCGGCCTCGTTGGGCAGGAATTCGCGCGCAAACGTGGTCTTTCCCGCGCCGTTCGGGCCGGCAATGATGATCACGCGTGGTGCGGGAGCGCTGGGCATGTGTCGCGCCTTGCCGGCTCAGAACCCCGAACCCGGCGTCTGCAGAAAGTCCAACTCCTCGGCCGTGCTGGCCCGTCCCAAGATCGCGTTGCGGTGCGGGAAGCGGCCGAAGCGCGCGACGATCTCCAGGTGGCGCTGGGCCCAGTCGACCAGCCCGGCCAGCGCCGGTTCGTCGCGTGCCAGTTGCTCGAACAACTGTACCGAGGTGCGCTGGTGCGACAAGTCCTCGGCGTGTTCGAACGGCAGGTAGACGAACTGGCGTTGCACGCCGGTCAGGTCGCGGTCGCGGCCCGAGGCCACCAGCGCGCGGGCGATGTGCAAGGCCTGGCCATCGCCGGCAAAGCTGCGGGCGCTGCCGCGAAAACTGTTGCGGGTGAACTGGTCGAGCAGGATCAATCGGGCCAGCGC
>CAMCTC010000160.1 GCA_945878355.1 Bordetella parapertussis
GGTTGCCGGCGTGCGGCGAGCAAGATGTTGGTGATCAAGTCGGTCCAGCCGTCGTTGACCAGGTCGACATCGAAGCGGCCACCGGAGATCACCGTGGTGAAGTTGTCCATGCGCTCGCGCTGCCAGCCGGGCTTGAGCGTCTTGACCCACTCAGGATCGGTCGGACGATCGTTGCGGACGTCGACCGACGACGGCGTGCGTTGGAAGACGAACAAGGCCTTGGCCGAAGCGCCGAGGTGCGGCACGCATTGCACCGCAGTGGCGCCGGTGCCGATGATGCCGACCCGCTTGTCCTTCAGGCCGGACAGGCCGCCGCTGGCGTCGCCGCCTGTGTAGGCATAGTCCCAGCGGCTGGTGTGGAAGCTGTGGCCTTTGAAGCTGTCCACGCCCGGGATGCCGGGCAGCTTGGGAAGGTTCAGCGGCCCGCCCGCCAGCACCACGAAGCGCGCGCTCAGCACATCGCCGCGGTCGGTCGTGACCTGCCAGCGTGCCGTCTCGGCCACCCATTGCATGGCGGTGATCGTGGTCTGGAACAGCGCCGATCGGTAGAGGTCGAAATGCCGGCCTATGCGCCGGGAATGCTCGAGGATCTCAGGCCCGCGCGCGTACTTCGACGAGGGCATGTAGCCGGTCTCCTCCAGCAAAGGCAGGTAGATGTAGCTCTCGGTGTCGCAGGCCGCGCCGGGGTAGCGGTTCCAGTACCAGGTGCCGCCAAAGTCGCCGGCTTTCTCGATGATGCACAGGTCTTCGTAGCCCGCCGCACGCAGCCTGGAGGCTGCCAGCAGGCCGCCGAAACCACCGCCGACCACCAGCGCGTCGACTTCGCGAACGACCGGGTCGCGCTTGAAGCCCGGTTCGACATGGGGGTCGTCGAGGTAGCGCGCGAACTCGCCCTTGATCTCGACGTATTGCGCGTTGCCGTCCTGGCGAACTCGGCGCAGACGCTCAGTCTCGTACTTTGCGCGCAGCGCTGCCGGGTCGAAACCCAGGTCGGCTGAAGGGAATGTTTGGGTCTCGCTGCCTGCCATGGGTCGCTCCGGGAGGTCTAGGGGGTGCACCTGCCGGGCAAGTGCAGGGCTGACTTTAAGGGCAGGGCGCCCACCCCGTCTTGCGGACACTGGTCACCGCGCCCCGCCGCCGCTTCACAGCGCCTGCAGCGTGATCGGCAGACCGTCGCGCGGCTTGGCGATCGGCACCAGCTGGTAAGGCATTCGGTAGCCTTCGGGCACGCTGAACTTGAAGCGCCTCAGCAACTGGTGCATCACGCTCTTGACCTCCATGTCGGCGAAATGCTGGCCGATGCACAGGTGCGCACCGCCGCCAAAAGGCAGGTAGGCATAGGCATGCTGCCGGTGCTCAGCGCGCGCGGGCGAAAAGCGCTCGGGGTCGAAATCGTCGGGGCGGGTCCACAGCGATGGCATGTGGTGGGTGTGAATCGGCGAGATGCCGACCGGCGTGCCCCTGGGGATCTGGAAGCCGCCGAACTCGCAGTCGCGAGCCGCCTTGCGCGGGATCGAGGTCAGTGGCGGGTACATCCGCAGCGACTCCTTCATCACCCATTCGGTGCGCTCGCAGCCGGCCAGATCGGCATGGCGCAGCTGTGCGTCGGGCAGCGCCTGCGCATCCTCTCGCAGCTTGTCCTGCCAGCCGGGGTTGCGGGCCAGGCAGTACAGCATCGTGGTCAGCGTCGAGGTCGTGGTGTCGTGCGCGGCCATCATCAGGAAGATCATGTGGTTGACCACCTCGTCGTCGCTGAAGCGCTCGCCGTCTTCGCCGCGTGCATGGCAGAGTTGGCTGAACAGGTCCGGGCCTTCAGCGGCACGCTTGTCGGCCAGCTTGGATTGCATCAGCTGCACCAGGTAGCGCCTGGCCCGCACCCCGCGCCACATCGCGAACGGTGGCAGCGGCTTTCGGATCAGCGCCAGCGAGGCCTGCACCGTGTCGATGAAGGCCTGGTTCATCCGGTCGGCCTCAGGCCCCAGCGTCATGCCCATGAAGACCCGCGCCGCGATGTTGAGCGTCAGCGCCTTGATCTGCGGGAACATCGTCATCGGGCCAGCAGTCCAGGCGCCCACCACGCTGGCGATCACCGGCCCCATTTCGGCCACGTAGCGCTCCATCGCCGCTCGCTTGAAAGCGCTCTGCATGATGCGGCGGTGGTGTTTGTGCTGGGGATCGTCTAGCGCCATGATCGCGCCCGGAAAGACCGCGTCGATCCAGTAATACCAGCCGCCGCGGCTGGAGAAGTTGCCCTCGCGGTCGTGCAGCACGAACTGGTTGGCGTCTGGGCCAAGCAGTGTGACGGTCTCGAAAAAGGTTCGCGATCGCACCACGTTGCCGTGGACCTCCAGCGACTGGGCGTTGGCCAGCGGGTCGCGCAGGAATTTCGGCAGATTGCCGACCAGCGGCAGCCCTTTGACCAGCGGAATGCTTTCGTAGGGTTGGGCGGTCATGCGGCGACGAATTTCTCAATCAGCGCACCGAAGGCGGCTGCTGCTCGAGGCCCGGCGGCGCGATTGGCGCGATTGGCGCTGGTGCGAAGTGGTGAATGCCTCATGGCAGCAGCAGCACCCGTCCGACCGTGCCGCGGTCGCGCGCCAGCGCGAACGCCTCGGCATGCTGGGCCATCGGCAAGCGCGCGGCGATGCGCGGGCTGATGCGGCCGTCACGGTGCAGCGCCGCCACGTCTTGCAGCAAGCGCCTGGCGGCCTCGGGTTGGCGCTCGCGGAACTGGCGCAAATCCACACCGATCAGCGATGCACCTTTGACGATCGTGAGGTTGCCGCGCAGGCTGCCGATCTGGCCGCTGGCAAAACCCACCACCATGTGGCGACCGCCCCAACCCAGCGTGCGGAAAGCCTGGTCCATCAGCGCGCCGCCCACCGGGTCGACCACCAGATCCACGCCGCGCGTCCCGGCCAGGGCTTTGACCGCGTCTTTCCAGCCGTCTTCAGCGGCGTCGACCACCTCGTGCGCGCCAGCCTCGCGGCTCGCGGCGCATTTCGCATCGCCGGTGGCCGCGGCGATCACCCGCGCGCCCATGCCCCGGGCCAGCTGCACCGCCGCATGCCCGACGCTGCCGGTCGCGCCCAGCACCAGCACGGTCTCGCCGGGCTGCAGGCTGCCGCGCTCGCGCAAGGCGTAGAGCGCGGTGGCATAAGGCGTGTTCAGCACCGCCGCCTCCTCGATGGAGGCCTGCGGCGAGACCGCGTGCAGCGACGCGGTCGGTACGCAAATCTGCTGCGCCCAAGCACCGATCGAGGCGCCGCCGCAGACTCGGTCACCGACCGCGATGCTGCCGTCGGCACCGTCGCCCAGCGCGTCGACCACGCCGGCAAACTCGCTGCCCACGACGAAGGGCAGCGCCGGTCGCCACTGGTAGCCGCCGCGTGAGATCAGCAGGTCGAAGAACGACACGCCGCAGGCCTGGACCCGAACCCGCGCTTCGCCAGGGCCAGGCATGGGCACGGACAGGTCGTCCAGAACGGGTCCGACGTCGAAATCATGAACACGAAGCACTTGCATGGCGAAGCCTGATCTGTGGAGTGTCGCCATCGTAGCGGGCGCAAAAAGGCCTTGCTTTTAGACTGCACCGATGAACACCATCGATGACTTGGCGGCGCTGCACCGACGCGCCGAGCGACAGGAGACAGGTTGCGGCGACGGCGTGCTGGTCTGGCACCGCTGGGGACCGTCCGGCGGGCCGCCGGTGCTGCTGCTGCACGGCGGTTCGGGCAGCTGGACGCATTGGGCACGCAACATCGACGTGCTGGCGCAGGCCGGTCACGCGGTGTGGGTGCCCGATCTGCCGGGGTTCGGCGACTCTGCCGTGCCGCCCGACGGCCACGATGCCGATGTGCTGCCGGCTTGGCTGGAGCTTGGCTTGCAGTCGCTGGTGGGCGACACGCCGGTGCAACTGGTCGGCTTCTCTTTCGGCGCGCTGGTCGCCGGCCTTTGGGCCGATGCATTTCCCGACCGGGTGGCGCGGCTGGTGCTGGTGGGCAGTCCGTGCCTGAGCGCCGAGTTGCTGCCTCCGCTGGACCTGAGGCGTTGGGACGCGATGCCCGCCGGATCAGCGCGCGACGCGGTGCACCGCCACAACCTGCTGCAGCTGATGCTAGGCCACGAGGCTTCGGCGACCGCGCTGGCGGTGGCGCTGCATGCGGCCAATGTCGAACGCGACCGACTGCGCAAGCGCCGCATGATGCTGACCGATGCGCTGCTGCCGCTGCTGCCGCGACTGCGCTGCCCGCTGCATGGCATCTGGGGCGCGCGCGATGTGCTGTTCCGCCATCGGCTGCCGATGATCGGCCAAGCGCTGGCGCGCGCACCGCGCTTTGAGTCGCTGGTGCTCTTGCCGCAGGCCGGTCACTGGGTGCAGTTCGAGGCGGCCGATGACTTCAACGCCGCGCTGGCCGAGGCACTGTCTGCGTCCGGCCAAAGGGCATGACAGCACGCTGAAGCTGCCACGGTTGCGGGCCTCTATCATCGGCGCATGCACACCCTCATGCCCCTGGCCGAACAGGCCGCCAAGCTCCTCAAGCAGCGCAAGGAGACCATCGCCATCGCTGAATCGTCCACCGGCGGGCTGATCTCGGCCGCGCTGCTGGCGGTGCCCGGTGCGTCGGCCTACTTCCTGGGCGGGGCGGTGGTCTACACCCGCAAGGCGCGCGAGGTGTTGATGGCCATCCCCAACGAGGCCGTTCGAGGCATGCGATCGGCTTCGGAGCCCTATGCGATGCTGCTGGCGCGCACGGTGCAGCAGCGCTATGGCGCGAGCTGGGGTCTGTCAGAGACCGGCGCGACCGGGCCGACCGGCAACCCCTACGGCGACGCGGCAGGCCATTCGTGCTTGGCCGTGGCCGGGGTGAGCGAGCAGGTGGTGACGCTCGAGACGGGCCAAGCCGACCGGCCGCTGAACATGCGGCTGTTTTCAGCCGAGGCCTTGCGGATCCTGGTCGAGCATTTGTCTCGGTAGCGGGCTGGGGTCGGGCTTTGCGGCCCGGCCTGCAGCAGCATCGCACAGCTCTTGCGCCGGCTCAGGCCCTGGCAGCGATAGCGGGCCCGTTGATTTTTGCGTCCGGCCAGCAGCTAGCTCGCGCATCCATTTTTATGTGCACTTTGTAGACCAAATGCTGACCTAAGTTCACCAAACAAGGACCGGCTTCAGCTGTCGGTTGTTTAGTAATTGTTGGAAACTAGGTTAGTTAGAAAATATAAGAATCATGAAGGTAAATTTTCGAGTCTTGCCGATGTCGGGCCAATATAAATACGCGCGCTGTCACGTCTGTTGAAATTAACATACACAATGTCAAAGCTATATTTTAATGCACAATTATTCAACTTGTTACTACCCTGAATCTATCGCATAATACTGCCATTAACAACACGATTCCTCGGTAATAAATAGAACCGCGTTCAAGAGAAAGACTTGCTTAACGTTTTACGCACCACCTAAATGGACAATCTTTAGACTTCATGGGATTTCTGCAAAGCTCATCAAAGTCTCTCTTTGTATTGCTAGTATACAAAACTGTATTCGGTTCAGTTTCCTTATCGCAGCTATTGCTAAAGCATATACCGCAATTGGGCCGTTTCATTGGGTCTTTACAGTTGTTGTCTAAATGCCTCTTGGCCGTAGTGTAATCTTTTCCAGCATAATCAGTGCACGTCAACCTGGAAACGCCTGTTGCGTTCTTGTAGTCTGCGACGGCGAGGCTGCAATCGGTGGCGGCCTTGGCCCCCGCTGCAGAGTTTGAACCGCTCGGACAAGACTGTGGCGTGACGTTGCCGGCCGTGCAGAAACTGCCTGCCGGGCAAACACTGATCATCCCCGCACTGTCCTTGAAATAGCCGGCCAGCAAGATGCTGCAATCGCTCGTAGCTTTAGCGCCAGCGGCCGAGCCGGAACCGTTCGGACAAACTTGCGCGGCGCCAGCAGAGCAGAAACTGCCCGCCGGGCAAATGTTGATCGTGCCTGCGGAATCCTTCAAATAACCGGCCAGCACGATGCTGCAGTCGCTCGCCGCTTTGGCGCTGACAGCCGAGCTGGAGCCGGTCGGGCAGGCCTGCTGAGCCATGCTGCCGGCGACCGCGTAGTTGCCCGCCGTGACCGGGATGCAAGCCTTGTCGCCTGTGGCGCCGATGGAGGCTGAATAGGTTCCGGCCGGGCATTGGGTTGGCGCGGCGTTACCCCCGGTGCAGAAACTGCCCGCCTGGCAAGCCGCGAAGCTGCCAGTCGCTGTCTTGTAAAAACCCGCCGATGCTGCGCAACTGCCGGCGACCAGCACAGAGCCGGCACTGCAACTGCTGATGCAATCGCTCGCCGCTTTTGCGCTAGCGGCCGAGCTTGTCCCGGCAGGGCAGGCTTGCTGCGAAGCGCTGCCGGCGACCGCGTAATTGCCCACCGTGGCCGGGATGCAAGCCTTGTCGCCTGTGGCGCCGATGGAGGCTGAATAGGTTCCGGCCGGGCATTGGGTTGGCCCGGCATTGCCCGCGTTGCAGAAGCTGCCCGCCGGGCATGCCGTGAAGCTACCTGTCGCGGTCTTGTAGAAACCAGCCGATGCTGCGCAACTGCCTGCCACCAGTACAGAGCCGGTGCTGCAACTGACCATGCACTCGCTCGCCGCTTTGGCGCCAGCGACTGAATTTGAGCCGGCCGGGCAAGCTTGTTGCGCAGTGCTGCCGGCGACCGCGAAATTGCCCGCTGTGGTCGGTATGCAAGTCTTGTCGCCTGTGGCGCCAACGGCTGCGGAGTAGGTACCCGCCGGGCATGAGGTCGGACCAGCGTTGCCGCCGGCGCAGAAGCTGCCCGCTGTGCAGGCGCTGAGCGTGCCGGTCGAATCCTTGAAATAGCCGGCCAGCGCGATGCTGCAATCGTTGGCGGCTTTGCCGCCGGCCACTGAGCTTGAACCGGTCAGGCAAGCCTGGGGAGCGACGCTGCCAGCGACGCAGAAGCTGCCTGCCGGGCACACATTGAAGGCACCGGCCGCGTCCTTGACATAGCCGGCAACGGCCGCACAAGTGTTGCTGCCTGTCACTGCGCTGGAGCCGGACGGACAAGCCACGGCAATGGCCTGCGCTTTCGCCCTGTTGTTGCAATTGCCTATCGATCCCATGGCACAGACCAGGCCATCGACCCAGGTGGCACCGGACAGGTCGGCGCCTACGAACTTCACCGACGCGGGGACGTTCGAACCGGTGAAATTCGCCCCCTGAAGGTTCGCTCTCGAGAAGTCCGCGGTGTGTTTTGCCGTCTGCCCAAAGAGGGCATTGGACAGGTTGGCCCCGGACAGGTTGGCGCCAGGCACGCGGATGCCGTTCTTGTTGCAACCCGACCAGTTGACGTTCGGTCCTGCCGGATCGGCGCAGGCGGCCTGCGCGCCAGTGGCGGCGATCGCCGAGAGCATCAGCGCGGCAAGCAGTCGCTTGAGAAAATTCATGAACATGTGATGTCGCCAAGTGTTGGGGTCGAGGGGCGGATTTTCGAAGTGGGGCGAGTGATCTGTGGGGTCGAGGCACTCACTACCCGATGAGCCCATCGCTGACGGCGTGCAGGGCGTGAGCTGGAGATTGGGCGCAGCCGATGTGCTTGTGCGCGTACTTGAAGTTCTCGGTCTTTGGAGTGATTTTCGAAGTTTAAATGATAAATACGTATTTGCTATTTCTTCATTTCTTGATCGAAAGCCCTTGATCGAGGCCTTGATCGGTCCCCGCCCGCGCTTCTGCCACCGGAGCCAATGCTGGCGGCGTGTCGCAAGCTTGATGTTGCCGGTCTTGCCTGGGTCGGTGCCGAGGCCCATCGCGGTGTTGCGCTTGACATGCTCGATCGACTCGAAACCCTCGCGCACCGCAAGCAAGATGTCCGACGCCGCCACGTCGTTCTGCAGGTCTACGAACTGCTTGGGCGCACGGCTCAAACCGGCCGGGTGCTGCACCAACCACAGCGCTCGCATTGCGCCGGCGTCCATCGGGGCGACCGTCGGCGGCGTCGCATCGGCCGCCTCCAGACCGGCGGCAATTGCCGCGACCCTGCCCGCTGC
>CAMCTC010000161.1 GCA_945878355.1 Bordetella parapertussis
CCGGCTGGTGGATGCCGACCACGTTGTGCCGGCCTTCGTACGAGACGATCGACGGCGAGTAGCCGGGGTGGCTGCGTATCTTGTCCTCGTCGATCGCGAACTCGTGCACGCGCAGGCCGTTGCGCTCGAACTCGCGCCGCATCAGCGCCTGGGCCGACTGCTCGGCGCCGAGCAGCGAGGGTTCGGCGACCAGTTCGCACAGCAGCGCGATCGCTTCGTCGCGCTGGGCGTCGACGGCGCCGATGATCTGCGACTCGGTCAGCGGGTTCAGGGTCTGGGTGTCCATGATCGTTTCCTGGTGTCGTTTCCGGGGTGAGGCGGGCTAGATCGTCGGCTGGCGGCGTTCAGCGCAGGTGGTGGCCGAAGAAGCTGAAGGTGCGGTCCCAGGCGATCTGCGACCAGGCTGCGTCGTACTGGGTGATCGGGATGCGACGTGGGCCGACCGCCGTCTCGTTGGCAAACCCGTGTTGCGCCAGGTAGCGCTCGGACTGGAACGAGACGTTTGCTGCGGCGAGCTTTTTCTCCAGGTCATCGACGGTGGCGATCGGAAACGCTGCGTCCTGGGTTGCCCAGTGCGCGAGCAGCGGCGCTTTGATGCGCGAAGCGTCGATGAAGTCCAGCGGCGGGTAGCCATACCAGACCACGCCGGCGTCGACCTCGCTAGACTGGGTCAGCGCGAGCAGCGTCAACGCGCCGCCCATGCAAAAACCCGTCACACCGACCTTGGCGGCGCTGCGCTTGAGGAATTGGGCCGCGCCGCGGATGTCCTGCGATGCCGCATCGCCGAAGTCCAGCGCGGTCATCAGGTGGTGTGCTTCCTCGGCCTCTATCGTCGATTTGCCACGGTACAGGTCGGGCACCAGCGCGGTGTAGCCGGCCTGGGCGAAGCGGTCGGCGACGCCGCGGATCTGGTCGTTCAGTCCCCACCATTCCTGGATCACCACCACCGCTGGCCCTCCCTTGGCGTTTGCCGGTTCGGCCAGGTAGCCCTGAACGCTTTGCCCATCTGGGCGCTGAAAAGTCACCATCTTGCTCATGCGAGAGTCTCCTGAAGAAGGGCAAAACCGGCAGTAGAGGGCATGACCGGCGCCGGCGTCAAGCGCTTGGGTGACCGGCAAGCGACGCCGGCACCGAAATAGTGCCGGCCTGTCAACCGGGCACGATACCGGTCGCGGTCAGCCGCAGCACGCGGTCGGCGCGGGCCGCCGCGGTCACCGAGTGGGTCACCAGCAGGCAGGCCGCCCCTTCGGCGTGGACTTGCGCGACCAGCAGGTCGAGCATGCGCTCGGCGGTGGTCGGGTCGAGGTTGCCGGTGGGCTCGTCGGCCAGGATCAGCGCCGGCTTGTGCACCAGCGCACGCGCCAGCGCGACCCGCTGCAACTGGCCGCCCGAGAGCTGCGCCGGGCTGCGGTGCCCCAGCCCAGCCAGGCCGACCTCGGCCAGCAGGGTCTCGACCCGGGATGCATCGGGCCGGCCGAGCAGCAGCAGCGGCAAGGCCACGTTCTCGGCCACGCTCAGGTGCGGCAGCAGGTGGAAGGCCTGGAACACGAAACCGAGCTTTTCGCGCCGCGCCCGGGCGCGATCGGGCTCGCTGGCTGACAACATGTCGGCGCCGGCCAGCCAGACCTGTCCGCTGTCAGGGGTGTCTAGCCCGGCGATGCAGTTCAGCAGCGTCGACTTGCCGACGCCCGATTCGCCCAGCAGCGCGACGAACTCGCCCCGCGCCAGCACCAGGTTGACTTGGCTGAACACCGGGAAGTCATCGTAAGACCTGGCCAGATCGGTGATCTGCAGCGCCGGGCCACTGGCCGTCGGCGCGAATGAGCGCAGCGGCTGCATCGTCGTCACGCCTGGGCTTCGATCATCGCGCCCAGCGCCGCCAAGCCTTGACCTTGCGCATCGGGCGCGTCGCAGGGCACGACGCTGCGGTCCATGCTGCGCAGCCAGGTCAGCTGGCGTTTGGCGAGCTGCCGGGTCGCTGCCAAGCCCAGCGCTCGCAGCGACGACAGGTCGCCGCCAGCAGCCAGCAAGTCCCAGGTCTGGCGGTAACCCACGCAGCGGATCGCCGGCAGCCCGGGATGCAGGTCGCCGCGAGCGCGCAAGCCACGCACCTCGTCGACCAGACCGGCGGCCAGCATCGCATCGAAACGCTCGCCGATGCGGGCGTGCAACCAAGGCCGCGACATCGGTTCCAGTGCCAGCATGGGCAGCGCCAGCCCGGCGCTGCGCGACTGGCCGTGAAAACTGCTCAAAGGCCGTCCACTGAGCTGCCAGACCTCGAGCGCGCGCTGGATGCGCTGGGCGTCGGTCGGCGGCAGACGCGCCGCGGTGACTGGGTCGACGCTGGCCAGTTCGGCGTGCAGCGCCGGCCAGCCTTGGGTTGCGGCACGGGCGTCCAGCGCGGCGCGGACCTCAGCGTCCGCCGCAGGCATCGCGTCCAGGCCGTCGATCAAGGCCTTGAAGTACAGCATCGTGCCGCCGACCAGCAGCGCGATACGGCCGCGTTCGTTGATCTGCGCTATCAAGCGCGTCGCATCGGCGACGAAGCGCGCTGCCGAATAGGCCTCGAGCGGGTCGAGGATGTCGATCAGGTGGTGCGGCACGGCGGCGCGTTCGGCGGCGCTGGGTTTGGCCGTGCCGATGTCCAGGCCACGAAAGACCTGGGCCGAATCGACGCTGATCAGCTCGACCGGCCAGCGTTGCGCGACGGCGAGCGCCAACGCGGACTTGCCGCTGGCGGTCGGCCCGGCGATGCCCACAGCCCGCCAACCGGCGGGTCTAGGTCCCATCGTCGCCAGCAGGTTCATGCGCTGTGCAGGCGCTCGCCGTCGCGTCGCACCAGGGTCCAGGCCACCAACGCGGTCATCGCCGCGGCGCAGGCCATGCCCAGCGCGAACGGCCGCACCGTGCCGTCCAGCGACCGACCCAACCACAGGCCGATGCAAAAAGCGCCCGCTGCGGTGACGAAACCGGCCAGCGCCGATGCCAGCCCAGCCGCTTTCGGGAACGGTGCGACCGAGCCGACCTGGCCGCAAGGCATGTGGATGCCGTGACCCAGCGCGTACAACCAGGTCGGCGCCATCACTGCCAGCAAGGACCGGCTGTCGGTGATCGCCAGCGTGATCAATGCCACGCAAGCGGCCAGCGTGAACCAAGCGCCGCGCTTCACCGCGCCGACCAGTCCGAAACGCGGAATCCAGCGCCGGCACAGCAGCGTGCCGACCATGTACGACAGCGAGCAGCTGCTCATCACCAAGCCGGCCCAGCTTGGCGCCAGGCCAAGCACCTGGATCAGCACAAAGCCCGATCCGGCGAGAAAGATGAACAAGCCGCCATAGCTGCAAGCCACCAACGCTGTCCAGGCCCTGAAGCCGGGATGGCTGAGCGTGGCCGCGATCTGGCGCAGCAGCGGCCGCAGCTGCGTGGCCTCAGGTCGACGGTGTTGGGCGGTCTCTGGCAGCGCGACCGCGATGAAGACCGTCAGCGCCGCGCCGGCCAGACCCATGACGACCATCGCGGCGCGCCAGCCCCAGGCGGCGACCAGCAAGCCGCCCAGAGCCGGGCTGACGATCGCGACCAAGCCGAGGCCGGTCAGCGCCCGCGCCATCACCATCGCACCCTCGCGTGGCTCGTACAGGTCGCGCACCATCGCGCGGGCGCAGACCACCGCTGCCGACATCGCCGCGCCCTGCACAGCACGCCAGGCCACCACCGCCATCACCTGATCGGACAGCGCCGCGCCGACACTGGCCAGCGCGTACAGCGCCAGGCCTAGCAGCAACACCGGACGTCGGCCGACCCGGTCGGCCACCGGACCCCAAACCAGCTGGGCCAGGCCGAAACCCAGGATCAGCGCGGCCATCGTCAGCTGCACCGGCGCCATCGACGCATGCAGGTCGGCTGCCAGCGCCGGCAGCGCGGGCAGCATCAAGTCGGTGGTCAGCGGCTGCAGCCCCATCAGCAGCGTCAGCACCAACGCTGCAAAGGCGTTCGACAGACCGGGCGCAGGGACCACGGTCGGCCCGGCTGCCGCCAAGGGCAGGCCGCCCATCAAAAGCGCTCGTCGGGACGCAGATAGCGCCACTGACCCACCGGCAGCTTGCCCAGCACCACGCTGCCGATGCGGACCCGCTTCAGCCCCAGCACCTCGAGACCGACCTGCTCACACATGCGCCTGATCTGGCGCTTGCGGCCCTCGCGCAGCACGAAGCGCAGTTGGTCCTCGTTGGCCCAGCTGACCCGGGCCGGCTTGAGGCGTCGGCCGTCGAGTTCCAGCCCGTTCTGCAGCAAACGCATGTTCTCGGCCGGGAAGGGCAGGTCGTGCTCGTCGGCGCGCTGCGGTTGCACCCGTACCAGGTATTCCTTCTCGACGTTGCTGTCCTCGCCGATCAACTGCTTGGCGATGCGGCCGTCTTGCGTGAGCACCAGCAAGCCGGTGGAATCGATGTCCAGCCTGCCGGCCGGCGCCAGGCCGCGCACATGGCCGTGGTGAAAGCGCATCGGCACCTTGTCCTCGGCCCAGCGGTTGGCGGCAGAAAACAACACCGACGCCGGCTGGTAACCGTCCTCGGCCTGGCCCGACACATAGCCCATCGGCTTGTGCAGCAGCACGGTGACGCGCTGAGCCTGTTGCAGCCGCGCCAGCGGGTCGACCTCGATCACGGCGTCGGGCTGCACACGCTGGCCCAGCACCGCGGGCTGGCCGTCGACGTTGACCCAGCCGGCCTCTATCCATTCGTCGGCCTCACGGCGGGAGGACAGGCCGCGCTCGGCCATCACTTTGGACAGTCGGACGCCATCTGCAGGGGCGGCATCGTTGGAATGAATTGTCATGGCGCCAATTGGATCACGGCTTGCGGACCCTCCAGGCTGCGCTCAAGCAGGGTTTCGCGCTGCATCGGTGCCCGGCTCGATCCGCGGCAATTGCAGCAACAGCCGCACCGGCGAGTCGAAGATCAACCAGGCCTGGACGCAAAATCCTGCCAGTGCCAGCCACAGGCAGGCCGAGGCGCCCCAGACCTCGCCGACCACGCCACCCAGCGCCGCACCCAAGGGACGGGCGCCCATGTTGACGGTCAGGAAGATCGCCGACATCCGGCCCAGCATCGTCGGCGGCGTCACGGCCTGGCGCAGCGTGGCTGAGCTGATCGTCAACAGGATCGGCAGGTCGGCGGGTCGCCTGAGCGGTCACGGTTAGGCGGCGTCAGCCCGTTGCAGCGCTTGGGCCACGGACTCGCGCCCGAGGCGGTATCAGGCTGGCCTTGCGCTTCAATGATCAGTATCGATGGATGAGCAACTTCATCCTGGGAGCGGGATCTCTTGCGATACCGCCTGCAGCGCTTCGTCGGTTGGCGCAGGGCTCTTGGCACGTTCGTCAGTGAAGCCTAAATTCCGGGTTTATTGTTGTGTAGACATGTGTAAAATTATCATCATGAACAGCACGGCGATCATCAAGAAGATCAAGGCCGATGGCTGGGTGCTGGTTCACACGGTTGGCTCGCACCACCAGTTCAAGCACCCCACCAAGCCCGGCAAGGTGACGGTGCCGCACCCCAAGAAAGACCTGCCGCTGCCCACCGCGCGCAGCATCCTCAAGCAAGCCGGCCTGTGAGGGCCTGCAGGAGTTGCCCATGTTTTACCCCGTCTATGTCCACACCGGCGACGCCAAGCGAGCGCATGGTGTGACCTTTCCCGACTTCGCGGGCTGCTTTGCTGCGGCCGATGATTGGGCCGATCTGCCTGCCGCGATTCAAGAGGCGGTGCAGGCGCACTTCCATGGCGAAGGGGCGCAAGCGGTGCCGCAGCCCACGCCGCTGGAAGTGCTGGCCTCGGACCCGCAGTTCGAGGGCGGGGCGTGGATGCTGGTTGATGTCGATCTAAGCCGTATCGACACCCGCCCGGTGCGGCTGAACATCAGCCTGCCGGCCAATCTGGTGGATGAGATCGACGCCTTCGCCCGCAGCCATGGCTCCACGCGCAGTGGCTTCTTGGCTCAGGCGGCACGACAGGCGATGGCGCAGCAAGATGCGTGATTTGGTTGCCAGCTTGGCACACGGCTGTAGCTCAGTGGACCAACAGCGGCAGGTGTGCAGACCGGCACGCTGCAGGCGGACGCCGAGCTTGCAGGGCATCATCGGGCTTGCGCCGGCGGGTCGATGCACCGTGCCGTTCGGTCTATCTGCGCACTGTCCTTGGCGTTGCCATCGACGCGGTCCTCCCAGTCCACCCACGCCACAGACTGCGATTCGAGATAGTCACTCACCGCCTCGCCCAGGGTCGCAAAGAAGCGCTGTTCACCGAGCCTGGCGAAGAGTCCAAAGCGCTTGAGCTTGTCCTTGACCGGCCCCTTCATTTCGGCAAAGCACAACTCGATGCCCGCCTCGTGCAGGGTCTTGTCGAGTTCATCCAGCGCATCTGCGGAAGTGACATCCACGCTGGTGATCGGCTCGGCACCGACGACCAGCCAGCGCACGGGCGTCGGTGAGCCGGCCACGGCGTCCAGTACGCGGCGCCGGAACAGTTCGGCGTTGGCAAAGAACAGCGGCGCGTCCCATCGGAACAGCACCAGGCCCGGCACGACGCGGGCCTCGGGGTGGCGCGCGATGTCGTGATAGCCCTTGACGCCGTCAACCCGGCCCAGCACCGCCGAATGCGGCCGCCAGCCGTCCCACAGGAACTCGATGACGGCCGCCACGATGGCAAGCCCGATGCCTGGGATCGCCCCCAGCAGCGCCACGCCGAGCAAGCAGCCCATAGACAACCAGAATTCCCAGCGCTGGATGCGCCAGATGCGGCGCAGGTCGGTGACTTCGATCAGGCCGATGGCCGAGGCGATCACCACCGCCGCCAGGGCCGCGACCGGCAGGTTGCGCAGCAGGCCAGGCGCGCTCAGCAGCATGGCGCCGACGGCCAACGCACCCACCACACCGGTGAGTTGTGTCCTGGCACCGGCGGACTCAGCCACCGGCGTGCGCGACGCGCTGGCGCTGATCGGACAGCCCTGGAACAAGCCGGCGGCGAGATTGGCCGCACCCAGGCCCACCATCTCCTGGTTGGGATCGACGAAGGATGCTGTCCGCGCGGCATAGCTTCGCGACAACACGCTGGTGTCGGCAAACGAGATCAGCGCCACCGCCAGTCCGCCGAGCAACACGGGCATGACGTCATCGGCGCCCATCGCAGGTATCGAGAGGCCGGGCAGGCCTTGCGGCAGCGCGCCGAGCACGGGGACGCCCGCGCGCAGGGCAAGGTCTTGCACGGCGACGACACAGCTTGAACCCGTGACGGCGATCAGGACCCCTGGCAGGCGCGAATGGCGCCTGAGCAGAAGAATCGTCAGCAGCGTGCCGGCGCCGATGGCCAGCGCTGGCAAGTTTGTCTTGCCGGCCAGCAAGGCCAATCCGAATTTCCGGGACTCGTCCAGCAGCCCATGGGCCTCGACGCCGAAGCCGAACAAGGCCGGCAACTGGCTGGCGATCACCGTCAGTGCAATGCCGTTCATGTAGCCGTAGCGGATCGGCTTGGACAGCAGCTCGGTGACGAATCCCAGCCGTGCGATACCGGCCCCGACGCACAGCGCACCCGACACCAGGGCCATCATGCCGGCCAACGCGATGGCACGCTGCGGGTCGCCCGCCGACAGCGGCAGCACGACGGCCAGGATCAGCGCGGCCAAAGAGGAGTCCGGCCCCAGCACCAGGATGCGGCTCGGGCCGAACAGGGCATACGCCAGCAGCCCGGCCATCGTGGCGTACAGGCCGCAAATGCCGGGCAAGCCGGATGCGACGGCGTAGGCGATGCCCACGGGAATCAGCACCGCCGTCAATGCCAGACCGGCCATCATGTCGTGCGGCAGCCAAGCCAGTTCGTAGTGGCGCAGAACATGCAAGCCCGGCAGCCAGCGCAACCAGCCCGTCTGGTCCTTCGCCAGC
>CAMCTC010000162.1 GCA_945878355.1 Bordetella parapertussis
AGTTCGGCCGCATCCAGGGCCTTCGCGAGGTCTAGCGTGAGCTTGATCCAGATGACCGAATCAGTGACACCTTTGTTCAACAACAAGCCCATGGGCTGAAACTCAGCCGACCGGACCTGCTCGAAACTCAGCGCGCCGCGTTCGTCTTCAAGATAAGAGCGCTGGCGCACCAAATCCTGCGCCAGAACCGGAGCGGCCTGGGCTGCCAGAAAGATAAACCAACCCAACCACTTGAAAAGCCGCTCGCTCATTGGAAGATTGTAGGATGCGGCAAACACGAAAAACTCGGTTACTCCGGGCGCATCGACACCGAAAGTGGCTTCGACGCGGTCGGCTTGGTCGGGCTGACCTCCCGCTCGCCAATACCTGGACCAGCACCGGCGACGAGCGATCGTCGGCATGACTATTGCTCTTTCGGATTGCGCAACATGCCCCGCCACCCATGCCCATGACCATGACCCCCGCCCGCCCCAGCCGCCCGCCCAGCAACAGGCTGCCGATGCACCAGCAGCTTCACAGCCCGCGATGACCTGGTCCATCCTGGCGCGCGACGCCCAAGGGCGCTTCGGCCTGGCAATCGCCAGCCGATTCTTCGCCGTCGGCGCGCTCTGCCTGCACAGCCAGTGCGGCGTGGGCGCGCTGGCCACCCAGGCCTTGATGAACCCGTTGTACGGACCTGCCGGCCTGGCGCTGCTGGGCGCAGGTCACTCGGCGGCCGAGGTCGTGGCCGCGCTGACAGCGGGCGATGCGGGGCGCGAGCACCGGCAGCTGCACCTGCTGCCGGCCACCGGCGCGGCTGCGGCCCACACCGGCGCGGCCTGCATAGATTGGTGCGGCCACCAGCTGTTCGACGATTTCAGCGTCGCCGGCAACATGCTGGCCGGCCCGCGGGTGCTGGCGGCCACGACTGAAGCCTATCTGTCGGCCGCCGGCCTGCCACTGGCCGAGCGCTTGTTGGCGGCGATGGCCGCGGGCGAAGCGGCCGGCGGCGACAAGCGCGGCAAGCAGGCGGCGGCGCTGCGCATCCAGGCCGACGAGGGCTATCTGCAACTCGACCTGCGGGTCGACGACCATGCCGAGCCGATCACCGAACTGCAGCGGCTCTACCAGGTCAGCCTGCAGCGCAGCCAGCCTTTCATGGCCTGCCTGGCCGGCCGCCACGACCCGGTGGGCCTGACCGACCGTGACCAGATCGAGACCCGCATCGCGCGCTTTCATGCCGATCTGCTTGGACCCACCGGCCGGCCCCCACGATGACCGCGCTGCTCGAGGTTCGCGACCTACGCACCCATTTCCGCACCGACGACGGCGAGTTCCCGGCGGTCGACGGCGTGAGCTTCTCGGTCGAGGCCGGCCGCGTTCCTGGCGCCCAGCCTGACCAACGCGATGATCGCGATCGGCGTCTCGGCCACCCCGATCTTCGTCCGGCTGACCAGGGCGCAGGTGCTCAACATCAAGGTCGAGGACTTCGTCGAGGCCGCGCGCGCGGTGGGCAACCCGCCGCTGCGCATCGCGCTGCGCCATGTGCTGCCCAACATCACCGCACCGCTGGTGGTGCAGGCCACGCTGGCGATCGCTTCCGCCGTGATCGCCAAGGCCAGCCTGTCCTTCCTCGGCCTGGGCCAGCAACCACCGGCGCCGAGTTGGGGCAGCATACTCAACACCGCGAAGAACTTCATCGACAACGCCCCTTGGATGGCCGTCTGGCCAGGGCTGGCGATCTTCGCGCTGGTGCTGTCTTTCAACCTGCTCGGTGACGGGCTGCGCGATGCGCTGGACCCGCGCCAGCGCTGACAATAACGACTCAACTGCGAGACACCACCATGACATTCGACTGGAACAACCCCTACCCGACGATCCGCAGCCCGCTGATGGCGCGCAACGTCGTCGCCACCTCGCAGGCTCTGGCCTCGCAAGCAGGGCTGCGCATGCTGCAACAAGGCGGCAACGCGGTCGATGCGGCGATCGCCGCGGCCGCTGCGCTGACCATCGTCGAGCCGGTGTCCAACGGCCTGGGCAGCGACAACTTCGCGATCCTGTGGGACGGCAAAGCGCTGCACGGGCTGAACTCGTCGGGTGTCGCGCCCGCGGCCTGGAACCCGGGCTACTTCCGCAAGAAATATGGCACGAGCAACGGCGACAAGATGCCGATGCGCGGCTGGGACACCGTCACCACGCCGGGCGCGGTGGCGGGCTGGGTGGCGCTGTCCGAGCGCTTCGGCAAGCTGCCGTTTGCCGACCTGCTGGCGCCGGCGATAGCACTGGCCGAACGCGGCCATGGCGTGGGCGTGATCGTGGCCGACAAATGGCGCCGCGCCACCCCTTTGCTGCACGATTTGCCGGGCTTTGCCGAGGCCTTCATGCCGCGCGGCCGCGCACCCGAGCCGGGCGAGCGCTTCGTGTTCTCGGCCGCTGGCGCCACGCTGCGCCAGATCGCGCTGACCAAGGGCGAGGCCTTCTACCGCGGCGAAATCGCCGAGAAGCTGGTGGCGCATGCCAGCGCCAACGGCGGCAGCATGACGCTGTCCGATCTGGCCAACTACCGGCCTGAATGGGTGACGCCGATCCAGAAGGATTTCGCCGGCCACACGCTGCACGAGATTCCGCCCAACGGCCAGGGCATCGCCGCGCTGATGGCGCTGGGCATGCTCGACAAGCTCGACCTGGGGCGTTTCCCGGTCGACAGCGTGCAGTCGCAACACCTGCAGATCGAGGCGATGAAGCTGGCATTTGCCGACACCTACCGCTGGGTCGCCGATGCGCGCCACATGACCGAGGTGACCGCGGCCGACCTGCTGAGCGACGGCTACCTGAGCGAGCGCGCCAAGCTGATCGACCCGAATCGGGCGATCGACTGCCAGCACGGCACGCCGCCCAAGGGCGGCACGATCTACCTGACCGCCGCCGACGAGAGCGGCATGATGATCAGCCTGATCCAGTCCAACTACATGGGTTTTGGCAGCGGCGTCGTCGTGCCAGGCACTGGCGTCAGCCTGCAGAACCGCGGCCATGGCTTCACGCTGGACGAGACGCATCCCAACGTGGTGGCCGGCGGCAAGCGGCCTTTCCACACCATCATCCCGGGCTTCCTGACGAAGAACGGCCAACCGCAGATGAGCTTCGGCGTGATGGGCGGCAACATGCAGCCGCAAGGTCATCTGCAGACCCTGGTGCGCATCCTGACGCACCGCCAGCAACCCCAGGCGGCCTGCGACGCGCCGCGCTGGAAGGTCGGCACCGGCTTGAGCGTCGATTTCGAATCGACGATGGCGCCCCAGCTGGTGGACGACCTGAAAGCGCTCGGCCACCGCTTCGAGCCCACCGCCGACAGCTACATGGACTACGGCAGCGGCCAGTTCATCTGGAAGCTTTCCGACGACCTGGAAGACGGCTATGTCGCGGCCAGCGACTCGCGCCGCGACGGGCACGCGGCCGGGTTCTGAGCGCCCCAAGGCCGGCCGAAGCCGGCCGCCCCCCATGGGGATCAAGCAAAGTGGCAAAGCCACATTTGCTCAGGAGCGCCCCAAGGCCGGCCGAAGCCGGCCGCCCCCCATGGGGATCAAGCAAAGTGGCAAAGCCACATTTGCTTGAGAGCACCCGACGCCGGCCACCCTCGATGAAGGCAGGCTGAGGCGCCTGGACCCGCCGTTGCCAGATCCTCGGTCAGGCACTAAGATGTACATTTCATTTGTACATCTTTTGCCGCACTATGCAGTCCTTGCCATTTTCCGCCGCGCGCGCCCAGCTGTCTGAAGCGCTGCGCAGCTTGGAAGCCGGCGACGCGCCGATGATGATTTCGCGTCGCGGCCAGGCGGCAGGCGTGCTGATGTCCATGGCGCAGTACCGGCAATTGAGCGGCGCAGGCGCTGGGTTTTCCGAGCGGCTCAAGGCTTGGCGAGACCAATACCTGCGCGAGGCAGACGCGTCGGCCGAGGCCGACTCTTTCGCCGAACTGCGTCAGCCTGATGCAGGCCGAGACTTCGCATGGTGAGCCTGTCGGTCAGCTGGTTGCTCGACACGAATGTGGTCTGCGAGGCGATGAGGCCAGTGCCGCACCCCGGCGTGATGGCCAGTCTGGCGCGCCACGAAACTGAACTGGCCATCGCCGCACCGGTGTGGCATGAGTTACGCTTTGGCTGGTTGCGAATGCCTGCCGGACAGAGACGTGACGCCATCGGCCATTTCATCCAAGAAGTCGCTGGCAGCCTGCCTGTGCTGCCTTATGACGCACAGGCTGCGCGCATCCATGCCGAATTGCGTGACCTGCGCGAGCGGGTCGGCCAAGCACTGCCGTTTGTCGACGGCCAGATCGCAGCGATTGCCATCGCCTGCGGTGCGACGCTGGTCACCCGCAACACCCGAGACTTCGAAGGCCTTGCCGGCCTGCGCTTGGCCGACTGGTTCAGCGCTGCCTGAAATCCGCTTGCCGCAACGGGCACGCAGCCGGGTTCTGAGTCCTGCATACTGCGCCCATGACCTCTACCAGACTCGACGGCAAGCGGGTGTTGATCACCCAGTCACAGGACTTCATGGGCCCGGCGCTGTGCGAGGTGTTCGCGCGGCTGGGCGCGACGGTGACCGCCGACGCGCGGCCGCTGGCCGACGACCCCGGCCTGCCGCGAGCTATCGTCGACGCCGCAGGCCCCATCGACGTGCTGGTGCTGCACCTTTCGCTGCCCGCACCCAGCACGCCGGCGGCCGACATCAGCGACGCCGAATGGCGCAACACCTTTGCCCACCTGGTCGACCCGATGCCCAGGCTGGTCGCGGCCGTGCTGCCGCAGATGCTGGCGCGCCGCCAAGGCCGCATCCTGGTGATGGGCAGCGCCGCAGCGCTGCGCGGCCAGAAACGCAACGCCAGCTACAGCGCGGCGCGCGGCGCGCAGCTGGCCTATGCGCAGTCGGTCGGTCTGGAACTCGCGCCGCAAGGCGTGCAGCTCAATGCGATCGCCCAGAACTTCGTCGACAACCCGACTTATTACGGCGCCGAGGTGCAGGCCAACCCTCGCTTCCAGGAGCGCCTCAAGCGCGAGGTACCGCTGGGCCGGCTGGTCAGCGCCGAAGAGGACGCGCTGTTCGCGGCCTACCTGTGCAGCGACGCAGCCGCCTGTTTCGTCGGCCAGGTCTTCCCGGTCAGCGGCGGCTGGGCCACCCGCTGAGCCGCTGGCGCGACCAGGCCTGCCGTCAGAGAAACAGGAACGCCGCCGCAGCGACCAGCGTGGGGCCGATGGCGCCCAGCAAGAGGCCGCCGGCGCCGATGGACTCGTCGGCGAATCCGCGCCGCAGCAGCGCGACCCCCGCAGGATTCGGCGCATTGGCGATCACGGTCAGACCGCCCCCTGCGACCGCACCGGCGACCAGAAGGTATTTGGATTCGTTGGAAATGCCGACGATCTGTGAACCGAGGTAGGTGAGGGCTGCGTTGTCCGTGATCGCGGTGAGCACCAGCGAGCCGAAGAACAGCGCCAGAGGGTTGAGTGCCGACACGATCGGCTGCAGCCACCAACTCTGCATGCCACCCAGCACCACCAGCCCGGCGAGGAAGAAGGCAACCAGCAACGCCTCCTTGATGATCAAAGGGCTCTGGTAGCGCTCGTAGGCCTGCGTGAAACCCAAGAACATCAGGAACAAGCCGAGAAAAGCCACCGGGTGGTGGGCGAGCAGCACGACGCCTGCGAGCAGCGCCAGATGCACGGCAACAACCGTTTTTGGCACAGCCACCTCGGGGCCCGAGTCGGCGGCATTCGACACCGTCGGGATCACGTGGCGACGGAGCACGAAAGCGCAGGCCGTCGCGTTGACGAGCACCGCGATCGCTGCTTTCCAGCCGAAGGTGGCGAACATGAAGGCGCTGTCCCAATTCCACGCAGACGCGACCATCAGCACCGGCGGTGCGGCATAGGCGCTCAGGGTCCCGCCGATCGAGACGTTGACGAACAGGACCCCGATCGACAGGTACTTGACGCGCTCCGGCACGTCCGGTCGGAAGATCTGCGGCGCGAGCATCAACGCGGCGATCGTCATCGCTGCCGGCTCGGTGACGAGCGAACCGAGCAGCGGCACAGCGGCCAGACCCAGCCAAGCAGTGGCCAGCGGCGTGGGCAAGGGCATCGCGCGCGCCGTCATGCGCACCCACCAGATCACGGTCATCAGCACCGGCCGCGAAGCCGCAACCACCATCACCACAAAGACGAACAGCGGTTCGGTGTAGTTGCGCGACTCCGCATAAGCCAGCGCACTGGCCCCGCCGCTTGTCAAGGCCATTGCGAGGACGAGCACGATGGCCCAGAACCCGAAGACGACCTCGACCTCGCCAGCGAGGTGGAACAGACCTGCGTGCTTGGGGTAGCGCTGGGCGAGACGCTCGAACTGTTTGGCAGCGAAGGTGTGGACAAGCGCCACAGCGAAGATGATGGCCGCGGTGACTTGCACCGCCGGGTCCTGCGTCGAGTTCATGGTCGTCCTTGATCCGCGTGGCGGCCCGACCGACGCATGAACCTGTCGACTCGTCAAGAATCGACACCCATCTGAAGTCTAGTCGACCCGCTCAGCCCGGAGGTGATCAGCCTCACGAGTTCTTCTGCGCTGTCACACCGCAGCCTGTCCGGCGAAATACTGGGGTCGCACCAGTGTCCCAAGTGGTGCTGGATGATGCGGTTGACATCCTTGTTCGGTCGCTGCGGTCTGGCGGGGCAGAGCACATCACTGCACCACCTCGCCAAAGTCGACCAATGCCCAGTCTTGGTGGGGTCGAGGATTCGAATCTAAAGCATGATGAACTTACACTCTTCTTGATGCGTATGGCGCCACACGCTACAATTTTCCAATGATCAGGACGCTCAAGCAAAGGGTATCGAGCGCCTTTTCCGGTCGGGCTCGCGGGCTGGAATACAGGCTTCACACGCCGCCCGCCTGACTCGGCAACTGTCTGCGCTTGACGCAGCAAGTTGCCCGGAAGACATGAACCGCCCTGGTTGGGACTGCCACCCGCTCAAAGGCAATCTCTCTGGGCAATGGTCTGTCAGCGTGAACGGCAACTGGCGTCTGCCCTTTGCATTCGAAAGCGGCGATGCCGTTCTGGTCGATTATCAGGATTACCACTGAGCGCCCCGAGGCCGGCCGACGCCGGCCGCCCCCCATGGGGGTCAAGCAAAGTGGCCAAGCCACATTTACTTGAGAGGTTCACATGAGTTCAATGTTCAATCCTCCTCACCCCGGTCTGACGCTGCGCGAAGACATCCTCCCGGCATTGGGACTGCAGGTGGGAGAGGCCGCCGCCCAGTTGGGTGTAGATCGCACGACCTTGTCCAAAGTGCTCAACGCACGCGCCGCCATCAGCCCGGCGATGGCGCTGCGCATCGAGCGCTGGCTGGGGCGCGATCACGGCGGCGCCGCCGAGCTGTGGCTGGCTCAGCAGTCGGCCTACGACCTCTGGCAAGCCCGGCAGGCTTGCAAGGCGTCAAAAACACTGTCAGGCGTGAAGGCGCTGCGGTTGCAGCCGGCTTGAGGTCACGCAGCGGCTGTCGGAACAGCGACTCATGAGAAACAAAACGTTCCGCATTGTGGAATGACCCAAGTTCGATCGTTTCTCCGCGAACGCCGGGCGCCCACAGGGGCCTGGGATGCTCATGAGAAACAAAACGTTCCGCATTGTGGAATGACCCAAGTTCGGTCGTTTCTCCGCGAACGCCGGGCGCCGACAGGGGCCTGGGATGCTCTCAAGCAAATGTGGCTTTGCCACTTTGCTTGATCCCCAGGCGGCCGGCTTTGGCCGGCCTTGGGGCGCTCAAAACGGGTCGGCGTGGCGCCTGTCACGGCTGTCCGCGCGCAGATCCGGAACTGACCCGATGCCGCCGCTAGAGTCAACCACCATGCCCCGCCAGCCCAAACCGGTTGAAAAATGCCAG
>CAMCTC010000163.1 GCA_945878355.1 Bordetella parapertussis
CAGAACTACGGCGAGCCCGAGGCGGCGCGCGCCGAAGCCCCGCGCCGCAGCGCGCCGCCGCAGCGCCCGCCAGCGAGCGCACCAGCGCAGAAGACGGCGAAGAAGTCGAGCACCGGCTTCGACGACATGGACGACGACATTCCGTTTTAGAAGCCCGCGAGCCCTGCAGCGCCAACACTGGTGCTGCAACTCGATGCGGTCGGCAGCACAAGACATGCTCAGACCCAGCCCTGTCGCCACAAGGTTTCGTCGCGCAGTTCGCGCCAGGCAATGCGCCGGATGGTCCTGGAGTGCACGGCCTCGATGTCGACCTCGTCGATTCGGGTGACCGGCGGCTCGGGCAGGATCACCCGAGCGACCAAAAAATGCTTGTCTCGCGCCAGCGGCAGCACCGCCGTCCACTTCGACAGCAACAGCTTCTTGGGGTGGACCGCGTTCATTTCTGCCCCAGCCCGCCGCGCGCGACCCAGTCCACCAGCGCATCGAGCGCAGGCCGGGCCGCTGCGGCCTGGTCATGGTTGATCATCGCCGCCAACACCCACCACCGGCCCTGGCCGTCGGGCACATAGCCGGCCAGCGCTGTCACGTTCTTCAGCGTGCCGCCTTTCAGACGCGCCCAGCCTGCGGCCGGGCTGGCTTTCAGGCGCTTGCGCATCGAGCCGTCGACACCGGCCACCGGCAGGCTCATCATCAGCTCGCTGGCCCAGCGCCCGCCGTGAGCGGCTTGCAGCATCAGCGCGAGCTGGCGCGGGCTGATGCGCTCGCTGCGCGACAGGCCCGAGCCGTTGTCCATCACCAGGCCTGCGCTGGAGATCCGCCGCTCGGCCATCCAGGCCTGCACCGCGCGACCGGCCAACTCGGCGGTGCTGACCGCAGGCTGGTCGGCCATCGCGCCCAGGCCCAGCGACAGGTACAGCAAGCGGCTGTTCGCGTTGTCGGAATGCTTGTTCATCATGCGCAGCGTCTCGCCCCAAGGCCGCGCCAGCCGGCGCGCCAGCACCCGCAGCCCTGGCGGCGTGACGCCTGGCGTGCCCGCCAACGCCACGCCGGGGGCGAGCCAGTTGGCAGGCGGGGCGTCGGGCATTGTTGACGGGGCCGCCTGTGCGGCCGCGCCCAGAGGGCCGATCAGCGGCGCGCCGGCCTCGCGCAGCCGCCCTTGCCACTCGCCGCCCATGCCCTGCCAGACCCAGCGCAGGTGGCGCTCGGCCAGCGCCTGGCGATCGATCAAGGCCAGCGCGCTGCGCTGGCTGCAGGCTTTGGGAAACCCGCCGCGCAGGCTGATGCGCAGCTGGCCAGTCGCAGGCTCGACCAGCATCGGTGGGCTGATCCAGTCCTCGTCCCATTCGCGGCAGGGCCGGTCGGTCAGCCGCATCGCACTGGCATCGATCTCGACCCCGGGCAGCGGCGGCAGGGCACGGGCCACCACGCTGCCGGGCCGGGTCGGGTCTTCGCTGGTGATCTCCAGACCCATCAGGTTGTGGTTGAGCTGCAGCGCGTCGGGCACGCCGTTGTAGGCAAATTCGGGCCAGGCGTCGAACGCCGGGGCGTTGAAGCCGGGCGCTGCGCGGAACAAGCTGCGGTCGAGCACGATGTCGCCAGCGATCTCGCGAATGCCTTGCCAGCGCAGCTCGGCCAGCAAGCCCCATAGCTGCGGCAGGCCCAGCTCGGGGTCGGCGCCACCGCGCAGCACCAGGTCACCCGCCAGCACATCGCCTTGCTGCGGCGCCTGGGTCAGTAGTTCGGTGAAACCCCGGTGGTTGGGACCGAGACGGTCGAGCGCGACGATGCTGGTCACCAGCTTCATCGTCGATGCCGGTTGCATCGCCCGATCGGCCTGGACCTGCCATCGCGCAGCACCCGCGGTGACCGGCATCACGATCGCGGCCAGCGCGTCGGCCGGCACCTTGGCGCGCTGAAGCAGCTCTGCAACAGCCGCAGGCAAGGTGCTGTCAGGTACCGATGCGCCAGTTTTCGGGCTGGGCTGCAGCGCCAGAAGCGGGGTGTTGAGCAGCAGGCCCAAGGCCAGCGTGGCGAGTCGAGCCGGCAAGCCGGTTTTGGGGTGAGGCGGTGACATGAGGCCAGAGCTTATCCGCTGCATCTGCGCCTTGTCGGCACTCGGGCCGTGGTCGCATCGACGACGGCCTGAACCCGTCATCGCGGGTCGGCAGCAGCACAGGCCTCAGTCGATACGCGAAGAGAACACTGGCGCACCGTACCTGGGCAAGTCGCAGCGCCAAGTCGCTTCCACGGTCGACACCGCCAGGATGGTGGAGGTCTCGAGGTCGATCCGACGCCCGACCAAGGTCAGCTTGTCGCTTTGCAGATGGTAAGTGCCGACGATCGCGACGTTGGCCGGGAAGCTTGAATCGCGCACCTCCGCATGGTTTCTCGACAACGCGGTCAGGCCATCCGGGTTCAACTTGAATTGGCGCGACAACTCGACCTGCCTGATCGGCACCTTGCAAATCTTGTTGATGCTGGCCCGAAACAGCTCGCCCATCGATTTGCCAAGCCGATTGGCTTGCAACGTCTGCACGTCGACGAGGTCGGGCACCACGACGGCGGTGTCCTGCGGCAAGGCGTTGGGATCGGGGGCGGGCGGGCACAGCCCGACCACCATGTCGTCGCTGATCCGACGGGTGTCTAGCCGCGCCAGAACATCATTGGTGAACAGCCCGCACTGTTCGATCGTCAATTGACGCGGCCCGGCACAGCCAAACAATCCCGCGCCTGCGAGCATGATGCCGGCCATCCTGGTGATGCGGCGCAAGGCCTCCGATTTCACCTCCATCAAGCAGACCGCCATCTTCATCGCGTCAGGCTGATCATGTTGACCGGTTTTGGCTTGTCGACCATGCTGGCGATGAAGCGGTTGTGCACGAACCGGGTCTGTGCTGTTGAAACCACATGGCCGGTGGCCAATTCGATGACCCGCACGCTGAGCAGCAATCCGTCATTGGTGGCCGTGTAAGTACCGGTCACGACGTTGACCGCCGGCAGCTTCTCGCGCAGTCGCTTCATGTCGCGGCTGAGCGAAAACTCCCCCGTCTCGTTGATGATCAGATCGCGCGTCAGTCGCAGATCAGTGATGGGCCAACCCCTCATCTGCAACTCATGCATCAGATGCTCGCCGACCAACAGACCAAACGGCGAGGTTTCGGCCAGATTGTTGAGATTGACGAAACTGGTGATGACGGTGGCCTGGGTTCTGGACTGTGTCGCTACGTTGCGGTCGAGTTGGTCCGCGACGAAGATCATGTTGCTGTTGAAGACCCCGGCGGGTATCGCGCTCGGCTGATTCAGGATCGGCTCATAGCGGTAAGCATTGGGCACCAAGGCCACGCCGCGAGTGCTGATCAAGCCGCTGTCGACCTGGGTGACAGGCTGTGCCCAGGCGTTGCCGAGCAGGCCAGCCGATGCCAGCGTCAGGCCAGCGATGAATTTGGAATACAGGTTGTTCATGGGGTAATTTCCGAGTTCAGCGCGGGCAACCGCCGTAGACCGTCACCATGCCGTCGCGCGAATACAGTTCGCTGCGGTCGACTGCCCGTATCCGTTCATCAGTTTCCGGTATCTGGACCCGGTAGGTGACGGGATAGTCGTTGCACATCGGCGGCCGGGTGACGGCGTAGGCGTAATAGGGCTGTGCACCGCAGTTCAGGCAAGGCACGGTCGCCGCAACAGGTGCCACAGCGACGCCAGGCCCAAGCGATGGCAGAGAACCGCAGCCCGACAGTGCGACCAAGGTTGAAGCCAGTGCGAAAAAACCAACTGTTCGGTTCATGAGGCAAGCCTTTTCAAATCGTTGTCTATTTGGAACAAATCGCACACATGCCGTTGCACGTCGGCGCCTGGGTCAGCGCCTGGACGCGGTATGACGAAACTCCACAATTCATGCAAGTCGCGCCAGCCTGTATGGCGGGCACAGCGAAGGCCGGTACAGCGCTGCAACCGAACAGGGCGCACCCCAGCAACAGCAGCCCAGCGTACAAGATCTTCCTGACCATGCATGAATCCCTTGGCGTTGAACACCGTTCAGTCCTGACCCGGACGCAGCCGGCACCGACTTCGGGTGCGGACGCCGAAGAGAAGAGCCGCCCGAACCAAGCCGCCAGAGCTTGGCCAAAGCGGGCACCGCGCTTGAGCGCCTGCACGACGCCCGCATGATGCGACACGGCAGCGTTCTTGGCTAGCAAAAATTGCGGTAATCTGTTCTTGTGCTGGTTTAGTTGGTCTGCGTCAGCTGAGATTCTTATAAAAAGTTTTAACCAGTTTTCGAAGAATTCTAGAACAGCGCCTGCGCCAGTGAGCCTAGCCGGTGATCTGGGCGGCTCGGCCATCGCCACGCCTTGGCCACGAGCTTCGCGCACCACGGTTGGCCAAGGCTTTCGTGCCGCCAGCCCACAGCCCAAGGGCCGGGCCAGCACAATGCCGGATGCCCGAGAAAACCCTTGCCCTCAACCCGAACCCACCGGTCCCGGTGCTGGCGATCACCGCGCTGGCGCTGGCCGCGTTGGCCAGCGGCGTGTCGATGCGCCTGGCCGATGCGCTGCTGCCGCGACTGGCGCGCGAATTCGAGGTTTCGCTCGGCCAGGCCTCGCAGGTGGTCACTGTGTTCGCCGTCGCCTACGGTCTGGCCCAGCTGCTGTTTGGCCCGCTCGGCGACCGTTTTGGCAAGTACCGCGTGATCGGCTGGTCTTGCGCGGCGTCGGCGCTGACGGCGTTGCTGTGCGCGCTGGCGCACAGCCATGACGCGCTGATGGCCGCGCGCTTGCTGGCCGGCGCGAGTTCGTCGGCGGTGATTCCGCTGGCCATGGCCTGGATCGGCGACGTTGTGGCCTACGAGCGGCGGCAGCCGGTGCTGGCGCGCTTTCTGATCGGCCAGATCACCGGCTTTGCGATCGGCGTCTGGGCCGGGGGCTACGCGGCCGAGCACCTGGACTGGCGCACCCCTTTCTACGGCGTGGCCGTCCTCTTCGCACTGGCGGCCGTGCTGCTGCAGTGGGTGCGGCGCGGTCTGCCGGCGTCGGTCGTTGCGCCGCGCGCGGCCGCGCCCGGCAACCTGCTGCAGCGAACGCTGGGTGAGTTCGGCGCGGTGCTGGTCCGGCCCTGGGCGCGGGTGGTGCTCGTCACGGTGTTCTTCGAGGGCGCCTGCCTGTATGGGCCGTTTGCCTTTATCGCCGCACACCTTCACCAGCGCTTCGACCTGCCGCTGTCGACCGTGGGCGCGCTGGTGATGCTGTTCGCGCTGGGCAGCATGAGCTATGCGCTGGGCGCAAGACTGCTGATCGGTAGCCTGGGCGAGGTGGTGCTGGTGCGCACAGGGTCGGTCTTCATGGCCGCCGCGCTGGGAGTGCTGGCCTTTGCCCCGACTTGGTGGTGGGCCATGCCAGCCTGCGCAGTGCTGGGCCTGGGTTTTTACATGATGCACAACACCTTGCAGACCCACGCCACCCAGATGGCGCCCGAGCGCCGCGGCGCCGCGGTGGCGACCTTTGCCGCGAGCTTGTTTCTCGGCCAATCGCTGGGCGTGGGCGCTGCCGGGCTGCTGGTCGGGGTGGTCGGCACCGGTTGGGTGCTGAGCGCGGGCGGCGCCGGGATGCTGCTGGTGGCGTGGAACTTCAACCGCCAGCGCAGCACGCGGACCGAGGCGGGTACCAGCCTGGCCTGAACAAGCCCGGCTTGGTCAGCCGAGCGCCACAGCGGCCGGGTTGACGGCGTGCCCGCAGTTCAGCTTCAGCACCATGCGGCGAACCTTGAGCTCGCCCAGCGGCTTGCCCCAGCCGGCATGCTCGGCCGCCGCGTTGAGCCCCGCCAGGTGCTTGGGGTGCTTGGCCATCAGGCGACGGCGAGAACCCGTGGGTCAGCCCTCGCGGCGCGTGCCGTCGATCACACGAACAAGGTCACTCGAACAGATAGGGCTCAAGCGATGCCTGGGCCGCCACCCGCAGCGAGTGCCACTGCTGGGGACCGCCGTAGTAGGCCAGGCTGCCAGGCGCGGCATCGCCATCGCCGTTGTAATACGACAGGCAATCGCGCAACGCGCGGCTCATCAAGTCCACCTCGGCGCAATGCGCGGCGTAATCGACCTCAGGCTGCTTGCGGATGTCGACGAGGCGAGCGCCGCGATCGCGCATCGTCTTGAGCATCCAGACGACATAGTCGGTGTGCGACTCGAGACCGAGCGTGAAGTTGAACTGCCCGCCACCGCCCTGCGGCCCTGACATGATGAACAGGTTGGGAAACCCCTCGCTGTGCAGGCCCAGAAAGGTCTTGACGCCTTCGGTGCGCCACTTCTCACGCAGCGTGACGCCGCCGCGACCGGAGATCATGTTGAAGGTCGACGTCGCCATCCACTGGAAACCGGTCGCGTAGACCAGCACGTCCAAGGGATAGGTCTGGCCTGCATGCACGACGCCCTGCTCGTTGATCCGGGCCACGCCCAGCGGCGCAGTGTCGACCAGCGTCACCTGGGGCAGGTTGAAAGAAGGCAGGAACTCGTCGTGAAAAGTAGGCCGCTTGCAGCCATAGGGGTAGTAGGGCTTGAGCGCCGCAGCCGTCTTCGGGTCCTTGACGATCGCATCGACCCGGGCGCGGATCTGCTCCATGATCCTGAAGTTGGTGTCGAGTTGCTTCTGGATCATCTCCTGCGGCGTCAGCGCCCGCTCATGCTGCTTGCGCTGCTTGAAGTCAGCGACCTTACCCGATAGATAGTCGTCGTTGCCCTGCAGCGCGGTCCGGCCGGATGAGATCTGCGCCAGCCGGTCGCGTCTGGCCAGCGCCCAGCCCGGTTGCTTGGACCAGGCTTCGATCTCATCGGACGTCGTCGCGCGCTGGTCACGCACATCGATGGTCGACGGCGTGCGCTGGAACACGACCAACTGCTTGACGATCTTGGCCAGCTCCGGGATCGCCTGCACGGCGGTCGCACCGGTGCCGATGATGCCCACACGCTTGCCTTCGAGCTCGACCTTGTAGTCCCAACGCGAGGTGTGGAAAGACTGGCCCTTGAAGGTCTCCATGCCCTCGATGCGGGCCAGCTTGGGCGTCGTCAGGATGCCGTTGGCCAGCACGACATAGCGCGCACGCATGCTGTCGCCCCGGTCGGTCGCCACTGTCCAGCTCGCGCTCGACTCGTCCCAGCTCGTCTTCTCGACCGTGGTGTGGAACAGGCAATGGTCATAGAAACCAAACCGGCTCGCCATGGCCTGGCAGTACTCGAGGATCTCGAAGCCCGACGCGAACTTCATCGTCGGGATGTAACCCATCTCTTCGAGCAAGGGCAGGTAGCTGTAGGCCTCGACATCGCAAGCGATGCCGGGGTAGCGGTTCCAGTACCAGGTGCCGCCGACGTCTCCGCCTTTCTCGCAGAAGCGCACATCCTTGAAACCAGCGGCGCGCAGCTTGTGCCACAGCAGCAGCGCAGCGAAACCGGCGCCGATCACCAGGATCTCGCACTCGTCGCTCAAGGCCTCGCGCGCCACCGGTGGCGCCGAATAGACATCCTCCAGATAGCGGGCGAACTCGCCTTCCATCGCCATGTAGTCGGCTGCGCCGCGGCGGGACTCCTTGAATTCGCGGTAGCGGGCCTGCTCATCGGCGTCGAAGACAGCGGACGGCGTGGCCGCCGGCAGCACCTTCAGCGACTCGTCCGAAACCGCCGAATAACCCTTGCCGGCGATCTTCTCGGTGGCCTTGGCGGCGCGGGTGTTGAACAGTTTCAGGCCCGTGGCCTCGTCGATTCGGATCGGGGGCGTCATGTCCATTGGCTTCGCGTCAAGGGTTGGTCCACGCCCTCATCGACATGACCGCGTGGGGTCAGTCGATCGGGCCATCGAGCAGACATGATACGGACAGGGCCGGCGGCTGTCC
>CAMCTC010000164.1 GCA_945878355.1 Bordetella parapertussis
GAGCGCCCCAAGGCCGGCCGACGCCGGCCGCCCCCCGTGGGGATCAAGCAAAGTGGCAAAGCCACATTTGCTTGAGAACGCGGCGAGAATCGGCGCGATGAGCGCCCTTCCCCAACGCATCGTCTGCCTGACCGAAGAACCGACCGAGCTGCTTTACGCGCTGGGCCAGCAACACCGCATCGTCGGCATCTCGGGCTTCACCGTCAGGCCGCCGCAAGCCCGCCAGGAAAAGCCCCGCGTCAGCGCCTTCACCAGCGCCAAGATCGACAAGATCCTGGCGCTGCAGCCCGACTTGGCGATCGGTTTCTCGGACATGCAGGCCGACATCGCCGCGGCCTTGATCAAGGCCGGGGTCGAGGTCTGGATCAGCAACCACCGCTCGATCGAAGGCATCCTGGGCTATGTGCGACGCCTCGGCGCGCTGGTCGGTGAATCGGCAGCGGCCGACGCCTATGCCCGCCAGTTGACCGACCATCTGGACCAGGTTCGGCAGGCTGCCGCCGCGTTGCCACGCCGGCCGAAGGTGTATTTCGAGGAATGGGATGAGCCGCAGATCAGCGCGATCCGCTGGGTCAGCGAGCTCGTCGGCGTGGCTGGCGGCGACGACATCTTTCCGCATCGTGCGCTGGCCTCGCTCGGGCGCGACCGCATCGTCGCCGACCCGTTAGAGGTGGTGAGAGCTGCACCCGACATCATCATCGGCTCCTGGTGCGGCAAGAAGTTCAGGCCCGAGCGGGTGGCGGCGCGGCCGGGTTGGGGCGCAGTACCCGCTGTGCGCGACGGCGAACTGCACGAAGTGAAGTCGCCGCTGATTCTGCAGCCCGGCCCGGCCGCGTTGACCGACGGGCTGGACCGGCTTCACGCGATCATCTCCAGCTGGGCCGCGCGACGCTGCTGAGCGCCCCGAGGCCGGTCGACGCCGGCCGCCCCCCGTGGGGGTCAAGCAAAGTGGCAAAGCCACATTTACTTGAGAGCGCCCCGAGACCGGCCGACGCCGGCCGCCCCCCGTGGGGATCAAGCAAAGTGGCCAGCCACATCTACTTGAGAGCAGCCTGTCGCGGCATCGGCAGCCCTGCGAGCTTCAGTCGAGTCCCTGCGCTGCCGATAGACCGGTGCAGCCCAGGCCCGGCGCGCGCAACTTGCGCTCGCACTGGGCTGCCAGCCTGAAGGGACGCTTCGACCATGCACCTGATCCGTGATCTGAAAATCTGGCAGAAATTCCTGCTGATCGCCGCCATTGCGGTGGTGCTTTGCGCACCGCCGACGGTGCTGCTCGTGCTCGGACAGACCCGGACACTGCAGTCCGACCAAGACGAACGAGCAGGCATTGCGCCCGTGGGCGCGTTGCTGCAACTGATCCGACAAACCCAGATTCATCGCGGCGTCAGCGCTCAGTGGCTGGGCGGCAACGACAGCCTGCAATCGACCCGGCAAACCCGCGCCGCCGAGCTCGACAAGGCGATCGAGGCGATGCGATCGACCACCGCGATCTACGTCGGCGGCAGGCTGGAGGGGCGGCGCGCGGCGGTGCTGCGGCAATGGTTGGCGCTGCGCGCTGATGTGGCGAGCCGAGCGCTGGATGCACCAACGAGTTTTGCACGCCACAACGCGCTGGTGGCCGAACAACTGCGTCTGCTGGCCGATGTGTCAGACCGCTCCGGATTGATGCTCGACCCCGTGGCCAGCGCCTACTACCTGGTGGCCTCGGTGGTCGACACTTTGCCCAAGCTGAGCGAGCAGCTGGGTCAGAACCGGGCGTTGGGCGCGATCTATCTGCAGCGCGGCGCGATGACGCCGAACGACAGGGCCGGCCTGCAAGCCAGTCTGAGCCAGATTGCCCAGCTCAGCGGCGACGCCGAACGCTACTTCGACAACGCGGTGGAGGCCCAGCCCGATCTGACCACGACATTGGCCGCGCCGCGCCAGTCAGCCGTGCAAGCCGCGAACGCCGCTGCGGGCCTGTTGCGCGACAAGCTGCTGAACCCGGGCAGCTTGGATGCCTCCGCGCTGGATTACTTCAACACCATGACGGGCCACATCGACGTCCAATACCAACTGATCGAAGCGACGTTCACAGCGCTGACCCAACATCTGGACGGTCGGATCGCCCACGCGCGGTTCGTCCTGCTGCTGCTGTTGGCCGGCATGGCGACCGTCGGCACGATGGCGGCATGGCTGATCGCCACGATCATCCGCAGCACCAGCCGCACCGTGGCCATCGCCCAAGCTGCAGCCGAAGCGCTGGCCCAGGGCGACTTGTGCCACCGGGTACAGGCCGATGCCCGGGACGAAATCGGCCACATGGCCAACACGCTGGGCCATGCGATGCAACACTTGGCCGGGATGGTGCGTGAGATCAAGTCCACCGGCGAGTCGGTCAGCACCGCATCGGCCCAGATCGCTGCGGCCAACAGCGACCTCAGTGCACGCACCGAGCACACTGCGGCCAACCTGCAACAAGCGGCTTCGGCGATGGAGCAGTTGCACGCAACGGTTCGCAACAACGCCGACGCGGCCCGTCAGGCCACCTCGCTGGCGGGCCAATCGAGCCAGGTCGCGACCACTGGTGGCGACTTGGTCGGCCAGGTCGTGGCGACAATGGGTGAGATCAGCGCGAGCTCGGGCAAGATTTCAGACATCATCGGCGTGATCGACGGCATCGCCTTCCAGACCAATATCCTGGCGCTCAACGCAGCGGTCGAGGCCGCCCGGGCCGGCGAGCAAGGCCGGGGCTTTGCGGTGGTGGCCTCCGAGGTTCGCAGCCTGGCCCAGCGCAGCGCAAGCGCTGCACGCGAGATCAAGACCTTGATCGGCAGCAGCGTCGACACGGTGCGCAGCGGTGCCGCGCTGGTCGGCCAAGCCCAGCAGACCATGGGCGAGATCGTCGGCCAGGCCCAGCAGGTCAGCGTGCTGGTCGGCGAGATCGGCACCGCCACCGCCGAGCAGACCGACGGCATCGCCCAGGTCAACCAGGCGGTGTCCCAACTTGACCAGGCGACCCAGCAGAACGCCGCGCTGGTGGAGGAGTCGGCGGCTGCCGCCGACAGCCTGAAGCAGCAAGCGCTGCGCTTGGTCGAGGCGGTCAGCCGCTTCCGGGTCCAGCCGGCCTGAGCGGGTCACTGCGGCTCGGCCGTGCCCAGGGTCGTTTGGACGCAGCCCAAGCTGACCCGGTAGACGCTGCGCTTGCAGTTCTGTGACCTGCGGTACGGGACAGCGTGAACCACGGCGTGCGGGCGGACACCATGCCGCCGTAGCGCGCTGGCGCTTGCGCTAGAGTGGACGCCTGAACTCTGGCAAGACGCCAGCCCGCACGGAGAACCCCATGAACACCAAGACCTCGCCGCTGGCCGGCCTCAACGACCCCGGCCTGCTCAAGTCCGATGCACTGGTCGGTGGCGAGTGGGTCAACAGCGGCGCGGCCAGACAGCACCGCTTCGCGGTCACCGATCCGGCCACCGGTGCCAAGCTCGCCGATGTCGCCAACCTCGGGCCTGTGGATTGCCACAACGCGATCGTCGCTGCTGAGAAAGCGCTGGGGCCGTGGCGTGCCAAGACCGCCAAAGAGCGCGCCAGCATCATGATGCGGTGGTTCGCGCTGCTCAACCAACATGCCGACGACCTGGCCCGCATCATGACCGCCGAGCAAGGCAAGCCGCTGGCCGAAGCCCGCGGCGAAGTGGTCTACGGTGCCAGCTTCATCGAGTGGTTCGCCGAGGAAGCCAAGCGAATCTACGGCGAGACCATCCCGACCACCGACAACAACAAGCGCTACATCGTGATCAAGCAGCCGATCGGCGTCTGCGCGGCGATCACGCCCTGGAACTTCCCCATCGCGATGATCACCCGCAAGGTCGCACCTGCACTGGCAGCGGGCTGCACCGTCGTGATCAAACCGGCCGAGGCGACGCCGCTGTCGGCGCTGGCCTTGGGCGAACTGGCCCAGCGCGCCGGCATGCCGGCCGGGGTGCTCAACATCATCACCGCCGATGCCGACCAGTCGATCGAGATCGGCAAGGTGCTGTGCTCCAGCGACGTGGTGCGCCACCTGTCGTTCACCGGCAGCACGGAGGTCGGCCGAATCCTGGCACGTCAATGCGCTCACACGATCAAGAAGATCAGCCTCGAGCTCGGCGGCAACGCGCCGTTCATCGTCTTCGACGATGCCGACATCGACTCGGCGGTCGAAGGCGCGATGGTGAGCAAATACCGCAACGCCGGCCAGACCTGCGTCTGCGCGAACCGCTTCTATGTCCAGGCTGGCGTCTACGACCAGTTTGTCGAGAAACTCGCGGCCAAGGCGCAAGGCATCAAGGTCGGCAATGGCTTTGAGGCCGGCGTCCACCAAGGACCGATGATCGACGATCAAGCGATCGCCAAGGTCGAGAGCCATGTGGCGGATGCGCTGGCCAAAGGCGCGCGGCTGGTGGTGGGTGGCACCAAACAAGGCGAGCGCTTCTACACCCCTACCGTGCTGGCCGACGTGACGTCGGAGATGCTGTGCGCCAAGGAAGAGACTTTTGGTCCGGTCGCACCGGTGTTCCGCTTCGAGACGGAAACCGAGGCTATCGCGCTCGCCAACGCCACCGAGTTCGGCCTGGCAAGCTACTTCTACAGCCGCGACATCGGCCGCGTGTTCCGCGTTGGCGAGGCGCTGGAGTACGGCATGGTGGGCATCAACACCGGGCTGATCTCGACCGCGGAAGTGCCTTTCGGCGGCGTCAAGCAGTCAGGCCTGGGCCGCGAGGGCTCGCACCAGGGCATGGACGACTATGTCGAAATCAAGTACCTGTGCCTGGGCGACATCCTGAAGTAAACGCCGGGCCCTGCACGTCACTCGTCGTTGGCTGCAGGCGTGCCGCGTTGTGGCACCAACCCTGATCGACCCAGCGCCGCGCGCAGGTCCAGTTGTGCCAGCGCATGGCGCAACAGCACATCAGCGTCGAGTCCGTGCAGCGGGAACTGCGCCACACCCAACGCAAGCGCCACTGAGATGTCCTGACCGCCGACCGAGAACGGTCTTTGCAGAGCCCTCGCGAGCTTGACAGCGACACGGTCCGCGCTGGCCCCATCGGCGATGCGGGCCAGCAGCACCCCGAACATATCGACCCCGACGGTGGCGACCACATCGCTGGCGCGCAGGCCTGACCTCAGCCGAACCGCCAGCTTGCGCCTGAGCACCTGGGCGCCCTCGACACCCAGACGCGCATCGACCGCTGCCAGGCCCTCGATGCGCAAGACCAGCAGCGCCATGGGCGCGGGTTCACGCTCGCGCAGCGCCAGCAGCTGGCTGGTGTGTTCCATCAGCTGCGCCCTGTCGGGCAGGCCGGTCGCCAAGTCGATGCTGCGAGCTTTGCGCGAAGCATCCGCGAGACGCTTGCGCTCAACCGCCAGCCGCAGCGCCAGCGCCAACGCGCCCGCGCTGGCCTGGGCCTGTGGCAGCACGTCCTGCACGCCGAGCTGCAGCAAACGCAACACCGTGTCGGTGTCAGGTTGAGGCGCGACCACGAGCAAAGCGCTGCCTTGCACGGCGCGCGACAGCCCGGGCCAGCGCGCGAGTTGCGCCAGAGCGCCAGGCTCTGACAAGCTCAGCACGACGGCGTCGCAAGCCTGGCGGTCAAGCGCTGCGGGCAACTCGTCGACCGAGCCCAGCGCATGCAACTCGAAACGACCGTGGCCAGCGTCCGACAGCGCAGGCGCTGCCATGCCGAAGTACAGCAATTCGAGCAATGGCAGGGTTTCATCCATGGTCGTGAGGTCCGATGTCGTCGCGCTTTCGGCACTGATGCCCGGGCAACAATGTCGCGGCGCTGGCCCAGGCTGAACATCAAAAAACCGAATCCGGCACGCTAGAATACATGCCGATGCGGGTATAGCTCAATGGTAGAGTTCTTGCTTCCCAAGCAAGCCACGAGGGTTCGATTCCCTCTACCCGCTCCACATCCGACTTGGCAAGCACAGGCTCTCCAGCAAATGTGGCTTTGCCACTTTGCTTGATCCCCACGGGGGGCGGCCGGCTTCGGCCGGCCTTGGGGCGCTCAATGACCGTGGCGCAGCCGTCACCAGATCACGCCGAAGCCGCCATGTCCGACCCCAAGCCAGCCCCAGAATCGAACAGCGCCGGCGTCGAAGCTGCGCAGCCCAGGCGCGCCATCCGCAGCTTTGTGCTGCGCGCCGGCCGCATGGGCAGCGGTCAGGTCCGGGCGCTGCAGGAACTCGGGCCTCGCTTCGTGCTGCCTTACCAAGCCGAGCACCAGGATTGGGACGCTTGTTTTGGTCGCCAGGCTCCTCGGGTGCTCGAAATCGGCTTTGGCATGGGCCAGGCCACGGCGCAGATCGCGGCCGCGCGGCCCGACCTGGACTTCATCGGCGTCGAAGTGCATGAGCCCGGCGTCGGCGCCTTGCTGCGCGAGATCGGCGACCGAGGCTTGAGCAACCTGCGCATCGTGCAGCACGATGCCGTCGAGGTGCTGCAGCAGATGGTGGCGCCTGGCTCGCTGGCCGGTGTGCACATCTTCTTCCCCGACCCTTGGCACAAGAAGCGGCACAACAAACGCCGGCTGATCAACCCGCTGTTCGTCGAACTGCTCGCATCGCGGCTCGCGCCTGGGGCTTGGCTGCACTGCGCCACGGACTGGGAAGACTATGCGCTGCAAATGCTCGAGGTGCTCTCGGGCTGCACGGCGCTTGAGAACACCGCGCCAGACTTTGCACCCCAACCCGAGCTCAGGCCGCTGACCAAGTTCGAGGCCCGAGGCCTCAAACTCGGCCACGGCGTCTGGGATCTTCTGTTCAACCGACCGCGCTGATTCAATCAGCCCAGACAACGGCGCCGGTCCACCAGGTCAGCAACACCACCAGGCCAAAGGCGATCCGGTACCAGGCGAAGGGCACGAAGCTGTGGGTCGAGATGTAGCGCAGCAACCAGCGCACGCAGAAGAAGGCAGAGATGAACGAGGCCACCATGCCCACCGTCCACATGCCCAGGTCGTCGGCTGACAGCAGCGCACGCTCCTTGTAGAGCGAATAGGCGCCGGCGATGGCCAGCGTCGGGATCGCCAGGAAGAAGGTGAACTCGGTTGCCACCTGGCGCGACAGGCCGAACAGCATGCCGCCGATGATCGTGGCACCCGATCGGCTGGTGCCCGGGATCAGCGCGAAACATTGGGCGAAGCCGACCTTCAGCGCATCCAGCCCCGACATGTCGTCGACGCTGAACACCCGCACTTGGTGCTGCCTGCGCTCGGCCCACAGGATCACGAAGCCGCCCAGGATGAAGGTGGTGGCCACTGTCGGGGCGTTGAACAAGTGCGATTTCAGAAACTTGCCGAACAGCAGCCCCAGCACGGCCAGCGGCAGAAAAGCCACCCCGACATTGAGCAGCAAGCGCCGCGCCTTGACATCGGTGCCCAGGCCACCCAGCACGCCGGCGATGCGGGCCCGGAATTCCCAGACCACGGCCAGGATCGCTGCCGACTGGATCACGATCTCGAACAGCTTGCCGCGCTCGTCGTTGAATTTCAGCAATGCGCCGGCCAGGATCAGGTGCCCGGTGGACGACACCGGCAGGAACTCGGTCAGCCCCTCGACCACGCCCATGATCGCGGCCTTGCCCAGCAACATCAGATCCACATGCGCCCCCGGCCCAAAAGCTGCGGATGATAGCGGCCGGCTTCGGCCGGCCTTGGGGCGCTCTCAAACAAATGTGGCTTTGCCACTTTGCTTGATCCCCACGGGGGGCGGCCGGCTTCGGCCGGCCTTGGGGCACTCAGGAGTCGGCGGTACGCTAGGCGAGCCCGATGGGCCGCTCCGTCGAGTTTCCCGCCCTACCGCGCTTGCGAACGAGCTT
>CAMCTC010000165.1 GCA_945878355.1 Bordetella parapertussis
CCGCGCCGCCGCGTCGGAATCAGCGCCGCGCCAGGCTGCGCTCAGCCATCGCCAGCACGCTGTCGCGGACTTGCGCCAGGTCGATCTCGGGGTCTAGCAGGCTTTGCATCATCACGCCGCGCAGTGTGCCCAGCAGCATCACCGAAGCGGCCGCCGGGTCGATGTCAGCGCCGATCTCGCCTTGCTGGATGCCAGCGCGCAGATGGGTCTCGAACATCGTCAGCGCTTGGCGGTTGTAGGCCGCCATGTCGGCCTGCAGACCGGTCTGGTCCATCAAGCCCTCGGTCATCATCACCAGCAACGCTCTTGTCGTCGTCCACTGGCGGTCGGTGCGGCCGAAATAGACCTCGATGTGGCCGCGGATCGCATCGAGCCCGCTGCGCCGCCTGGGCGCTGCGCGCATCTGGTCCTGGAACTTGACGGTGATGTGCGCGGCAAGCGCTCGCAGCAGGCCCGCCTTGTTGCCGAAGCGGTGGGTTGCCAGACCGCGGCTGTAGCCTGCGGCCAGGCCGACCGCGGCCAAGGTCAGCCGCGCGGTGCCGGTGCGCGCCACAATGGCCAGCGCAGCGTCGAGCAGGCGGCGCTCGGCTTCCTCGCGGCGCTGGGTCTGGGTGCGGCGCTGCGGCGCTGCGGCGCATGGAGTCTCAGCCGGCGGCTCGACCGCAGGCGCAATCACGGCGCTGCGGCCTGTCATGGGATCAGCGTGGCTCGATGCCGGCGGAATGCGCGATGCGCTTGAAGCGCTCGTACTCGGCGCTGACAAACGCGCGCATCTCGGGCGGGCCTAGGTCCATCAGCATCGCGGGCAAGGTGGCCTGGTAGGCCCTTGCTTCCGGGCTGGCCATCACCTTGCGGAATCCTTCGTAGAGCTTGTTCGTCACGTCGTCCGGCGTCTCGGCGCGGACGAAGAACGAGGACCAGACATAGGTCTCGAAATCAGGGTAACCGCTTTCCTTCATCGTCGGCACGTCGGGGAACGAGGGGTCGCGCTGGTCCGAGGTGATCGCCAGTGCGCGCAGCCTGCGTTCCCGGATCAGCGTCGCCGCGCCGCTGAAATCGATCGCACCGGTGACCAACTGGCCGCCGATGATGTCGGTCATCATCAGTGCGCCGCCCTTGTAGGGGATCGGCGTGATAGGCAATCCGGTGACCGTGCCCAGCCAGGCGCCGATCAGCTCGTAACCCGCCGAGTAATTGCCCACTTGCAGCGGCAGGCCTTTCTTGCGGGTGGCGTCGACCAGATCCTTGATCGTCTTGTAGGGCGAATCGGCGCGGACGATGAAGGCCACCGACCCCTTGCTGACGCCGATCACCGGCCTGAAGTCCTTGAACGGGTCGTACGGCAGGTTTTTCATCACCACCGGGTTGACCGTCATCGGCGAGTTCGACGCCATCAGGATGGTGTAGCCGTCAGCAGGCGCGGACTTGACGCCCTGGATTGCGATGATGCCGCTGCCGCCCGGGCGGTTCTCAACCAGCACCGTCTGGCCGAACAGCCGACCCAGCAGTTCGCCATAGAAGCGCGAACCGGTGTCGGCCCCGCTGCCGGCGTTGAACGGCACCAGGATGCGTATCGGCTTGGTCGGGAAACTGGCGGCCTGGCTGAAGGCGACCAGTGGTGCCAAGCCCAGCACCAGGGCTGTTGCAAGCTTCCTCATCATGTCGCACTCCTTTAGCCCTGTCCAGCAGGGACGGTTGCCTAAGCCGCGGTTGCGGATTGGTGAATGACTCTGTCGGCCAGCAAGCGGTCCAGCGTCGCCGCATCCAGCCCGACCTCGGCCAGCACCTCGCGGGTGTGTTGGCCCAGCAGCGGTGCGCCGAATCGCACGCTCGCGGGTGTCATCGCAAAGCGGGTCGGCGGTCTGACGGTGATGGTCGCGCCCTCGCTGGGGTGCTCTAGCGGCTGGAACAGTCCCACGGCCTGCAAGTGCGGGTGCGAGGGCAATTCGTCGATGCCGTAGATGCGCGAGGCCGCCATGTCGAGCCGGTTGCACAGCGCGAGCAACTCGTCGCTGCTCATCAGCTTTGTCACGCTGGCAAGGTCGGCGTACAGGTCGACGACGCGGGCATTGCGCTCTTGCCGGTTGTGCAGTTGGTATTTGCTGATCAGGTCGGGCCTGCCCGCAGCCTCGAACAGGCCAACCCAATGTTCGCCGCTGTAAGGCAGCAGCGTGACGAAGCCGTCACGGGTGGGCGCGGGTTTGCGGCCGCCCTGCAGCAATCGCGCATAGCCGGCCTTGGCCGGCGCTGGGTCGAAGCTCAGCCCGCCCAGGTGCTCGGTCAGCATGAAGGACACCATGGTCTCGAGCATCGGCACCTCGACATACTGACCTTGGCCTTTGCGCTCGCGGTGCAGCAGCGCAGCCAACACCGCATTGACCACCGCCAAGCCGGTGGTCTTGTCGGCCATCAGCGTGGGCGCGAAGTCGGGCTGGTCGCGGCCATTGCCGATCAGCGATGCGATGCCGCAAGCGGCCTGGATCACGTCGTCGAAGGCCGGGCGGTGCGCGTCTGGCCCTTCCTGGCCGTAACCGGTGGCCTCGACATAGACGATCTTCGGGTTGATTGCCGAGACCGCGTCGTAGCCCAGACCCAGGCGCTCGATCGCCGCCACGCGCATGTTGTGCACCAGCACGTCGGCGCCCTGTATCAGTTGCTGCACGGCTTGGCGGCCGGCATCGGACTTCAGGTCTACCGCGACCGAGCGCTTGTTGCGGTTGATCGCCAGGAAGATCGATCCCATGCCGGCGTGCAGCGACACGCCGTTCGATCGCATCAAATCGCCTTCCAGGCTCTCGACTTTGATCACGTCGGCGCCGTAGTCGCCCAGGATCTGGGTCGCCAGCGGCCCCAGCACCACCGAGGTCAGGTCTATCACCCGGATGCCGGCCAGCGGGCCGGTGGCCGGTGGGGTGGCCGATTGGGTGGCGGACGGGGTTGCGTGAGGCTGGATGGGCATGGGCATTCTTGGGCAGTCTGACGCCTGAAGAGGTTTTGAAGCCGAATTCGCTGACGCAGACTACCAGAATATTTGTTGCTCGACAAACAAAGTTAACGCAAAATGAGTTGTCAGGCCGGCGTCGAGTCCGGCCCCGTTCCATCCACTAGAGGCCAGCCGATGCAAGCCGTCAGCATTGATCCCTGTACCCTGCCGCCGCACTGTGAGGCGCTGCGCGCCGAAGTGCGCGCTTTCGTCGCCGAAACACTGCGCGACTTTCCAGCGAACCAGCGGGTTCGAAACTGGTCGGGCGGCAGCCCCGAGTTCAGCGCCAAGCTGGGCGCGCGAGGTTGGATAGGCATGACCTGGCCCAAGCGCTATGGCGGCCACGAGCGTACGTCGCTGGAGCGCTATGTCGTGCTCGAAGAGTTGCTGGCCTGCGGCGCGCCGGTCGGGTCGCACTGGACGGCCGAGCGCCAGAGCGCGCTGCTGCTGATGCGCATGTCGCCAGAGCTGCTGGCGCCGCGCATCGTGCCAGGCATCGCGCGCGGCGAAACTTATTTCTGTATCGGCATGAGCGAGCCCGACTCGGGGTCTGACCTGGCCTCGATCCGCACCCGCGCCGTTCGCACCGACGCTGGCTGGGTGATCAACGGCCGCAAGGTCTGGACCTCGGGCGCGCACCGCACCCACTACATGATCGCGCTGGTGCGTACCGGCACCCAAGGCGAGGTACGACAAGCTGGGCTCTCGCAGCTGCTGGTCGACATGAAGACGCCCGGGCTGACGGTGAGGCCTATCCTCAGCCAGCTCGGTGAGCACGATTTCAACGAGGTCACTTTCGACGATGTGCTGGTGCCGCATGAGCACCTGATCGGTGTCGAGGGCGAGGGCTGGAGCCAGGTCTCGGGTGAGCTGGCTTTTGAGCGCAGCGGCCCTGAGCGCTACCTCAGCAGCAGCCAGTTGCTGCTCGAGATGATCGACGCCGCACCGACCGACGACCAGCGCCACGCGGTGGCGCTGGGCCGCATCGCCGCGAGCTACGCGACGCTGCGCCAGATGTCGCTGGGCGTCTCGGGCATGCTCGCCCGCGGCGAGAACCCGGCGGTGGCCGCAGCGCTGGTCAAGGACCAGGGCGCGCTGGTCGAGCAGGCGATGCCCGACATCGCGCACGACCTGTACGGTGGGCTGGCGCCGCCGGGGTCGACGCTGGCCGACGTGATGTCCTACACCACGCGTGCCGTGCCTTCGTTTTCGCTGCGCGGTGGCACCCGCGAAATTCTGCGCGGCATCATTGCCAAGGGATTGGGTCTGAGATGAGCGATTCGATGATCGAACAAAGCGCCGAGCGGTTGTTCTCGGACCATGTCGACCGTGCAATGCTGGAGCGTTTCGAAGCCGGCCAATGGCCGCAGGCGCTGTGGCAGCAGGTCGTCGACCAAGGCTTGACGCACGCGCTGGCGACCGAGGAGTCTGGCGGCATCGCCGCGAGCTGGGCCGAGGCCTACCCGATCTTGCGCGCGATCGGTCACTGGCAGGTGCCATTGCCGCTGGCCGAGACGATGATCGCTTGCCAACTGCTGTCGATGGCGGGAATCGCGATCCCCGACGGACCCATCACCTTAATCGAGGAAGACGCTGCGGGCCAGTTCACGCTGGTCGAGGGCAGCGGCGGCGCGCAGTTGAGTGGGCGTGCGGTTCGCGTGACCTGGGCCAGCGCCTGCGGCTGGGCCCTGGTGTCACTGGCTTCGGGCCGGATCGCGCTGGTGGACTTGCGCGACGCCGCGACGGTGACGATCACCTCGCACCTGAGCCCGGCCAGCGAGCCTTGCGACGACGTCGAGCTGCGCTCGGCGCGATGCCTGGGGTTGGCGAAAAATCCTATTCCTGGATTGGAGCGACCGGTGCGCACGCTGGGCGCGATCGCCGCCAGCGCGATGATGGTCGGCGCGATGGAGTGGCTGCTGTCCCAGTCGGTGCAGTACGCCAGCGACCGGGTCCAGTTCGGCAAGCCGATCGGCAAGAACCAGGCGATCCAGCAGCAACTCGCGCTGATGGCTGGCGACGTCGCGGCGGCCAGGGTGGCAGCGATCGTGGCCTGTGCCGATGCGCCCGGTGTGGCGTCGGTGGACTGCTCGGCCACGGTCTTCAGCGCTGCGGTGGCGAAGATCCGCAGCGGTGAGTCGGCGACGCGGGCTACGTCGATCTCGCACCAGGTGCATGGTGCGATCGGCTTCACATACGACCATGCGCTGAACTTCGCGACCCGCAGGCTCTGGTCCTGGCGCGAAGCATACGGTGGCGACGGCTGGTGGGCCGCAAGACTCGGCCAGGCGGTGATCGCCAGTCGCAGCGCCGGTTTCTGGCCGTCTATCACCGATCGGCATTTCAAAGACTTGCATCTTTGATGCCTGGGTGCCCGGCCAGGGCATGCATTCACCGATGAAGCGGGGCTCGGCTATCTCGAAGTCACGCCTCGCTGATGAATCCTTTTCTGTCGCAGCCTCTTGCGACTGGCTGTGACACAGGGCGCATTCAAGCGTCGATCGGTGACTTGGAAATTGCGGCGATCAACTGCGCCAGGAATTTGCCGGACGATGGCGCAATGACTGTGTAAAGTGCGGCTGATGAAACCATCGACCGCTTTTACCGACGTCATTGAATTCGCCACCGAGCACGAGGTTGCCTGGCCGCGCGACCCGCAGGCCGACCCAGCGCGCTGGGGCGTGCATCACCCCGACCCGCCGCCTTTCAACCGCTTGCGCGGCCCGGTGCATCCGCGCGGCGGTGTCAGCGGCGTGGTGTTGCGGCACGGCCGCGAACAAGCGGCCTGGGGCGATCCTGACCGTGCCGACCTGACCTTCAGCGTGGCCAAGACCTGCCTGGCGATGCTCGCGGGTGTGGCTCACGCTGACGGCTTGTTGCCCGATGTCGACGAAGCGGTGGTGGCCAGGCTGCCCGGCCTGGGCTTCGACTCGGTGCACAACCGCCCCATCACCTGGCGCCACCTGCTCGAGCAGACCAGCGAATGGGAGGGCAGTTGCTTTGGTTTGCCCGACACCGTCGATCGCTGGCGCACCGTCGCGCACGACCCGCGCCCGCCCGGTGGCGCCAAAGGTGATGCCCGGCCGCTGCACAGTCCCGGCAGCTATTGGGAGTACAACGACGTGCGGATCAACCAGCTCTCGCTGGCCTTGCTGCATCTCTTTGGCGCACCGTTGGACGAGGTATTTCGCGACCGCTTGATGACGCCGCTGGGCGCGAGCACGTCATGGGCTTGGCGCGGCTACGACGACGCCTGGGTCGAGCTGGGCGGCCGGCGCGTGCAGTCGGTGCCGGGTGGCACCCATTGGGGCGGCGGTCTGTCGATCGGGTCGCGCGACCAGGCGCGGCTGGCCCAGTTGCTGCTCAATGAAGGTCAGCACGAAGGCCGCGAACTGCTGCCGCGCAGCTGGGTGCGCAGCATGCGCGAGCCCTGTGCGATCGCGCCGTACTACGGCTGGCTGATGTGGTTGAACCCGCAGTGCCGCTATTTCCCCGGCGCGTCAGCGGGCGCCAGTCTGATGGTCGGCGCCGGTGGCAACTACGTCTGGGTCGAACCCGAGTTCGACGCGGTGGTCGTGGTCCGTTGGCTGGATTCGGCGCATCTGCCCGGTTTCATGACCCGCATGCGTGAGGCGCTGGCCGCAGCGGTTTGACCGGGCCTGCCGGGTCGGCTGTGCTCGATGGGTCATGTTGAGTGCAGCGAGGGCGCACCCGGCTCAGGTGAGCGCCGTCATGCCGGCTGCAGCGTGCGCCCGGCGCCTGCCGGCCCGCGTGTGATCACCTGGCCGCTGCGCGCGCCGAGGTGGCGGCCGGCCTGCCAGGTCGGCACGCCGTTGACCAGCACGCTGTGGATACCTGCGGCCGGGCGCGTCGGGTGGGCGTAGTCGGCACGGTCGATCACCAAGGCGGCGTCGAACAAGGCGATGTCGGCGGCAGCGCCGACGGCGACGCGGCCACGGTCGTTCAGGCCAAAGTTGCGTGCGGTCAGCCCGGTCATCTTCCAGACTGCGGTCTCGAGTGGAAATAGTCCTAACTCACGACTGTAGTGTCCAAGCACGCGTGGAAAAGTACCCCATAGTCGCGGGTGTGGCATCTCGCCGACAGGGATGCCATCCGAGCCGATCATGGTCTCGTCGAAGGCCAGGATAGCCTGGACGTCAGCTTCGTCCATCAGGAAGTAGATCGCGCTGCCCGGCTGCAGGCGCCGCGCGGCGTCCTCCCGGCTGATCCCCCATTCGGCAGCGATGTCGCTCAGGTCGCGGCCGGCGCATTCAGGGTGCGGCTGGCTGGAGGCGATCAGCACCCGGCCGTCGAGCATGCCGCTGTCGGTGTGGATCATCGTCGAGCCGGCGTCGTAGGGATAGCAGTCCAGCGCGACGCATTGGCACTGCATCGCGCGGCGGATGTGCGGCAGCGTCTGCGCGCTGCGGCCGAAGTTGGCCCGGTTCTTCAGCTTGTGGTGCGAGACGAGCACCGGCACGTCCAACTCGCGGCCGATCCGGAAGGTCTCGTCCAGCGCGGCGATGATCTGGTCGCCTTCATCGCGCATGTGGGTCACGTACATCCCACCACGGCCAGTCATCGCCTGGCCCACAGCGATGATCTCGTCGGTGCTGGCATGCATCGCCGGCGGGTAGAAGGTGCCGGTGGACAGGCCCAGCGCGCCCTCGTCCATGGCCTGGGTCAACAGCGACCGCATCGCCTCGATCTCGGCCGCGTTGGCCGGCCGGTCCAGCTCGCTCATCGTGCGAACGCGCAGCGTCGTGTGGCCCACCAGCGTGGCCATGTTGACGGCCGGCGG
>CAMCTC010000166.1 GCA_945878355.1 Bordetella parapertussis
AGGCCGATCAGCACCCCGATCGGACGGCAGCCCACCTGCCCGTTGGCATCGATGTGGTCGGCGCGCGCGGCGTGGATCTGGCCCAGCGTCTCGCGCCAGCGGTCGGGCGCCTCGTCGACTTGCACCATCAGGCAAGACAGCGGCCGGCCCGCGGTCTCGGCCATGCTGCGCATCAGCTCGAACTCGCCCGGACCGAAATCGGAGTTGACCTCGATCACACCCTTGCCGGCGCGTTTCATCGCTTGCGCCAGCCCTTGCAACTCGGCGTGGTCGGCCGACAGCGTGGGCACTCGGCGACCGTCGCCAGCGCGGTGCTTGTTGGTCCTGGAGCTGGTAAAGCCCAGCGCGCCCTGGTTCAAGGCCTCTTCGAGCATCGATCCCATGTGCTCGATCTCGGTTGCGCTTGGCCGCTCGCGATGGTTGGCGCCGCGGTCACCCATCGCATACAGGCGAAGCGCTGCGTGCGGCACTTGTGTGCCCACATCCATGATCCGCGGCATCGCTGCGATGCTGTCCATGAACTGCGGAAAGGTCTCCCAGTCAAACTTCACGCCTTCGCTCAGCACGATCTCCGGGATGTCCTCAACGCCCTGCATCAAGTTGATCAGGTAGGGCACTGCACCCGGGCGAACCGGCGCGAAGCCGACGCCGCAGTTGCCGAACACAGCGGTCGTCACACCGTGCCACGACGAAGGTGTCAGGAACGGATCCCAGGTGGCTTGCCCGTCGTAATGGGTGTGGATGTCGACGAAGCCGGGGGTCACCAGCAGACCTCGCGCGTCAATCTCGCGCCGGCCTGGGCCTGCGTGTTCGGTCACTGCGGTGATCAAGCCTGCGTCTACCGCCACGTCAGCGACCCGGCGCGTCGCGCCCGTGCCGTCGACCACCGTACCGCCTCTGATGACTAGATCATGCATGTTGTGTCTCCATCGATGCTTTGCAAAAAGGGCGCGCGTTCGTGCTGCAGCCCGGCTTCGCGCTATCCTGCCTTGCGTTGGGCGAGATGTCCATGATCGCAATCCTCAGGTCGTTCGCTCTGGGATGCAGCGATCACGGCCGGCGCATCATTTAGCATGCGCCCATGATCGGACAACTTGACCACCTGGTCCTGACCACCACCGACGAAGTCGCCTGCCTGGACTTCTACACCCGGGTGCTGGGCATGACGCTGGAAAATTACCAGACCGCCACCGGCTTGCCGCGCAAGGCCTTGAAGTACGGCCAGCAGAAGATCAACCTGCACTTGAAGGGTTTCGAATACGAACCGCGTGCCCATTTGCCGGTGCCTGGTGCACTTGACCTGTGCTTTATTGCGAGCATGCCGCTGCAGCAGGTGATCGAGCATCTGGCGCGCGAGCACTGGCCCATCATCGTCGGCCCGGTGCTGCGAACCGGCGCGACGCAGCAGATCCGGTCGGTCTATGTGCGTGACCCGGACCTGAACTTGATCGAGATCGCCGAGCTCTGTTGAGCCGGCGCCGCGGCCGCCGAAGCCCGTGCTTCGACCCTTCACGACCTTGACCTAGGACGCCGCGTGACCGATCCCTTGTGCCGCCATGCCAGCAGCTCGGCGCTGGACATAGCCTACGAGACAGCGGGTGATTCGCAGGGCGACGCGGTGCTGCTCTTGCACGGGTTTCCGTACGATGTGCGGGCCTACGACGAGGCTTCGCAGCTGCTCGCCGCGGCCGGCTGCCGCGTGATACGGCCTTATCTTCGAGGCTTTGGGCCCACACGTTTCCGCTCGACCGACACGATGCGCTCGGGTCAGCAGGCTGCGATTGCGCACGATGCGCTCGACCTGCTCGACGCGCTGGGCATAGACCGGGCGCTGGTCGCGGGCTACGACTGGGGCGGCCGGGCGGCCTGCATCCTGGCCGCGCTCTGGCCCGAGCGCGTCGCCGGGCTGGTGAGCTGTGGTGGCTACGCGATACAAGACATCGCCGCCGCGATGCGCCCGCTGCCGCCGCCCGCCGAGCACGCGCTGTGGTACCAGTACTACTTCCATGGCGAGCGTGGGCGCGCCGGACTTGCTGCCCACCGACGTGAATTTTGCAAGCTGCTGTGGAGGCAGTGGTCGCCTGGCTGGCAGTTTGACGCCCAGGTCTACGACCAGACCGCGCAGTCCTTCGACAACCCCGATTTCGTCGAGGTGGTGATCCACTCCTACCGCCACCGCTACGGCCTGGTCGCGGGCGATCCCTTGTACGAGGGTACCGAGCGCAGGCTGGCTGCGCGGCCGGCGATCGCGGTGCCGACGGTGGCCTTGTTCGGCGGCGCGAGCGGCTTCAGCCTGCCCGCCGATCTGCAAGCGCAATCCCGATTTTTCAGCGCCGGCTTCAGGTCCGAGGTCGTCGCCTCGGCAGGCCACAACCTGCCGCAGGAAGCGCCTCAGGCTTTCGTCGAGGCGCTGTTGTCGCTGCGTCGCTGATCAGCAGCCGGCCGGGCCCGGGCGCAAGCTAGCCGGCCAGCGCCCGCTGGCGCATCAGCCACTTGGCGATCCCCAGCGCCGGCAACAGAATGGCCGCACCGGTCAACGCCATCTGCAGGCTCGATATCGGCATGATGCCCCCGCCCGGCGTGGCGAGCACGATGCCACCGAGCATCAGCCCGATGCGCAGCGGCCACTGCATCGCACCGGTGCGCCGCAGGTCGCCGATCAGCAGCTGGTAGCCCTGGATGCCACCGCAGATGAAGACGATGCCCACGCCTGCCGCCAAGGTCAGGTAGATCGCCTCGACCCAGGAGCCTTGCAACACCAGCGCCGGGTTCATCACGAAGAAGAACGGCAGAAAGTAGATGATCGAGCCGACTCGCATCGATTCCCAGCCGGTCTTCATCGGCGGTGAGCCGGCAATGCCGGCCGCGGCGAACGATGCGATCGCCACCGGTGGCGTGATCGCCGACAGCATGCCCCAGTAGAAGATGAACATGTGAACGGCCATCTTGTTCAGACCGGCTTTTTCGAGCGCCGGACCGACCAGGATCGCCAGGAAGATGTAGCAGGCCGTGGTGGTCAGGCCCAGACCCAGTACCAGGCTGGTCACCGCAGTCATTGCGAGCAGCAGCAGCACGTTGTTGCCGGCCATCAGCAGCAGGTCGTTGGCCAGGCTGGAGATCACCCCGGTCACCGAGAACGCACCGATCAGCAAGCCGCAGCCCGCGAGGATGCCGGCCAGCTCGACGAAAGTCCGGCCGTTGACTTCGAGAAATTTCTGCAGCGTCTGCCAGTTCCACTTCTCGCTGTTGAACAGCTGGTTGAGCGCCAGCAGCAGCAAGGTGGCCCAGAACGGCGCATGGCTTTCGCGCTTCATCACCAGCAGCATGTAGACCAGCAGCACGATCACGAACACGTAGTACCAGCCTTCGCGAAACGTCCGGCTCAGGCTGGGCAGTTCTGCGCGCGGCAGGCCTTCCAGGCCGTGGCGTGCGGCGTAGGCGTCGACCTGCATGAACAGGCCGAAGTAGTAGAGCAGCGCCGGGATCACCGCAGCCGCGGCGACCTCGGCGTAGCTGACGCCGAGAAACTGGGCGATCACGAAAGCCGTCGCGCCCATCACCGGCGGCGCGAGCACCGCGCCGGTGGACGCGCAAGCCTCGATCGCCGCGGCGTAGGACGCGCGAAAACCGGTTCGCTTCATCACCGGGATCGTCATCGTGCCGGCTGTCAGCACGTTCGAGACGATAGACCCTGACATCATGCCCAGCATCGCGCTGGCGAAGATGCACACCTTGGCCGCACCGCCGCGGAAGGTGCCGCACAGCGCGAACGACAGGTTGATGAAGAACTTGCCGGCCCCGGTCATCATCAGCGCGGTGCCGAACACCAGAAAGCCGATCACGGTCTCGGCAAAAGCCTGCAGCGGAATGCCCAGCAGGCTCTCGGTCGACAGCATGTGGTAGGCGCTGGCCTGCGCCGGCGTCGACTGGCTGCCCTTGAGCGGTCCGAGCCAGGACGAGTCGGCGAACATCGGGTACAGCGTGAACGGCAGTATCGACAGCACCAGTCCCCAGCCGCCGGTGCGCCGCAGCCCCTCCATCAGCAGGCCCCACATCAGAAATCCCAGCCAGACCAGTGTCTCGGGTGCGCCGCCAAACTCCCATCCCAGTTCCGCGGCCTTGCGGATGTTGGCGATGAAGTACATCGACACCAGTGCGGTGGCGACGAACAGCAGCAGGTCGTACCAAGGCACGCGATCGATCGGGGCGCGCTCGCTGGACGGAAAGACGACGAACACGAAGGGCAGCGTGATCAGGATCAGCGCGTAGTAGTACTCGGTGTTGAGCGGCGTGAAACCGACAAAGAACTTGAGCGTGAACTGCTGGTTCACGCACAGGAAGATCGTTAGCGCGGCGCTGGCGATCAGCAGCCAACGCCAGGCGCCCGACAGCGAGCGCACGCGGGTGACCTCAGCGTCCTGCGGCGCGTTGTGCGGGTCGCCAAAAGGCATCGCGACAGGATCAGCCATGGGCAAGCCCCGCCGCTTGACGCTGCCAGAGGCGCGCCGGCCATGCCTTGATTGGAAATCGCTTCATATCGGTCGCGTGCCTCGGCTTATTGGTGCAGCACTTCCATGCCGGCTTTCGTCAGCGCCGCTGCCCGCGCCTTCATCCACGCGGCGCGGAACTGGTCGCGGTCGTCCGGTGGGCTGGTCTTCATGAAGTCGGTCCAGGCCGTACCCAGCGTGGCCTGGCGGCGCAGCAGCGCCTCGTTGTGCTTTTGCGCCGCATCGGTCCAGATCTTGGCCTCGGTGAGCGCGCGCACGGTGCCGGCGTGGTAGGGCATCGTCCACTGCAGGTTCTGGCGCTTGCCCTCCAAGCCGTCGACGCCGACGACGGTGTCCTTGTAGTCGTCGTAATGGCTCAGCATCGCGGTGGCCAGCGCGTGGATCGTCGTCGCGTCCTGCGTGCCGTAGGCCATGAAGATCGGGTAGGGATAGACCGAGGTCTCGATGGTCTGGCCCTTCGCATAGCCCGCGCCGCAGGTCGACTTGTGGGGGTAGAAGTAAGGCGCGACCTTTTGCAGCCGAGCCCAGCCGGCTTTGTCCGAGGCGGGCATCGGCACCCAGGTGATACCACGTGGCGAGCTCTCGATCTCCTTGGTCAGGCCGGAGATCGTCGACGCGAAGAACAGGTCGATCTCGTTGTTGACGACGCCCTTCATCATCGCGCCGTAGCTGGCGAACTCGACCATCTTGACCTCGTTGGGCGTCCAGCCGCCGAATGCGATCAGCGCCAGCACGCTCTGGTTGATCGCCGGTGAGCCGACGACGAAGCCGGCGCGCTTGCCCTTGAGGTCGGCCGCTGTCTTGATGCCCACATCACCTGCTGCACCCAGTGACTGCCCGCTGCAGGTCGACGACGCGAGGATCAGATGCAGGGGCTGGGGGCCCCATTCCTTGACCGCGAACTCCAACACGCCTTCCTGCGCGAAGTAGGTGCCGATGCCCATCGCCGAGGCCTGTGCGCGGCCCGCCTTGAGCGGCGCGAGCCGCGCGACATCGTTGCCCGCGGGCAGTACCCGCAGGTCGGTGCCGTAGCGCTTCTTGAGCATTTGCCCGACGGCCACGGCCTGGTTGAAGCCGTTGGAGCCGGTCTCGTAGGCGGTGACGGTCAGCGTTGCAGGCAGCTTGACCTCCTGTGCGGCAGCAGCCCCTGCAAAAAGTGCAGCCAGCGTCGCGGCGATCGTTTTGAACGACATCTTGTGTTTCCTCTGTTTTGATGGATGGGCTTGCGTGGCGGATGGCGTCACGCATTGGTCAGCATCGGGCTGAAACTCTTGACCGAGGTCGCGCCGGCAGGCCAGCGCCCATCTCGGGTGAAATCTGCACCCGAAGCCGGCTCGACCTCGGTGCGACCCAAAAAGATCCCGCCGACATCATGCCAGCCATCGGGGCTCGCTTAAAGGTGAAAACCCGGACTCCTGCGGCTGTTGGCTACTTTCCATTGGCGCGCCAGCACGAGGCTTTCGCCGGCCGTCGAAGCGCTTGCGCCAGGCGATCGAGGTCGGGTCCCGGCCGGCGCGCTGGTGTCCCGGGTTCGATCAGAACCGCAGCTCGGCCCGCAAGTTGATCGTCGTGAAGCTGCGCGCCGAATTGTCGCTGGACTGGCTGCCGGTGCTCGTGCCGCTGGCGTCAGTCAGGTTGGTGGTGCTGCCAGTGTCGTAGCGCCTTGCGGCGGCATTGCTCAGCGTCAGGCGGGCGCTGGCATCGGGGCTGAAGCGCCACAGAGCATAGCCGTCGAGCACCCGCTTGACACCCTGGCGGTAGCTCTGCGAATCGATCTGCTGCAACTCGAAGCCGGGCGTGAAATTCAGGCTTGCACCCAGCGTCAGCGGCGTGCCCCGCAGCGGCCAGTCGCCACCCAGGTTGGCGGTGTAAGGCGGCTGGCCTTCGAGCCGGTTGTGCGGGCCGGCGACTTGGTCGACCCGGCTCCACATCAGCGTGAGGTTGCTGCGCAGCGAGATGGGCAAGTCGGTGGCCCAGAGGTCTTTCAACCTCGCCTTGGCTTCGAGCTCTAGCCCGGCGGCGTCGGCCTGGCCGATATTGTTCGGCCGCGCCACCCAGCGCGGCACGCTGGCCCAGCTCACTGTCTCCAGACTGCGGACGTTGCGGATCAGGTTGTCGATCCGGCGCACGAAGACATTCGCGCTGACGATGCCGCCGGCGTCGAGGTAATGCTCGGCGCCGAGTTCCAGACCCCAGGCCAGCTCGGGCAGCAAGTCCGGATTGCCGGCCCGGTCGGGGTTGGTGGGCTGGTTGGGTCTATCCAGGTCCGGGTAGAGCTGCGAGATCGCCGGCCGCGAGATCAGCTGGTTGGTGTTGGGCGAGCGGTAGCTGCGGGTCAGGCTCAACCGGATCTGGTCGCGTGGCGCATCGGGCAGCTTCCACACCAGGTGAGCCAGCGGCGTGAACACCGCGCTGCGGTTGCGCACCCGGCTGATCGCCGAGTCGCTGGCGGTGGCGATCGCCTCCCAGCGCGCGCCGGCATAGAACGAGAAGCGCGGGCTCCAGTCCCATTCATCCTGGGCGTAGAGTGCCAGGCGCTGGACCCGGGCGGTGATGTCTTCGCCGAACTCGGCCAGGATGGGCTGCTTGTTGACCAGGCTGGTGCGGCCATCGTTGCGCTGGCTGTTCTGCAATTCCCAGCCCGCGCTCGCACTGTGGCGGTCGGCCAGCAGTTGCGAGAACTTGCCGTTGAGGTCTAGCGAGAGCTCGCGCTGGCGCACATCGTCGAACTTGTGCCGGCCGCCGACCAGGTTCGCCGCCGCACCGGTCTCGTCGCGTTCAGTGACGCTGCTGCTCGACGACAGCATGCTGCCAAAGCGCAGCTGCAGTCGGCCACCACCGGATGTGCCGGTCAGCCAGGTGCCGTTGAGTCTGCCCATTTGCCACTGCGACTGGCTCTGCCAGTTCGCCAGCGAGTAGGGCTGGGCATCGCCGATGGTCTGGGTCAGCACGTCCTGGCCTTGGCCTCGGGTGCGCACAGCGTTGAAGAAAGGCTGCAGGTCCAGCGTGTTGCCGGGCCCGAATCGAGCCTGCAGCCTGCCGTTGGCAAACAAGCCGTGGCGGTTGTTGCTGCTCTCGGTGTGTTGCTGCTGGTCCAGCGTGGTCGCGCCGGCGCCATCGCGGCCCAGCGTGCGGGTGTCGGATTCGCTGGCCTGGCCACCCTGGAACAGCGTGGTGCTCAGGTTGTAGCCCAGGGTCTCGGTCTGGCCGTTGTAGATCCAGCTTGCGCCGACCTGTCCGCGCGGGCCGTCGGCGCCGCC
>CAMCTC010000167.1 GCA_945878355.1 Bordetella parapertussis
TCCGGCCGGCACAACAAGGCATCCCAGTCCAAACTTGCCGCGAGGGCCAGTGAAACACCGTGCTTGGCAATGTTGCCAGCGTCCTTGTCTGGGTCGAACTCGGTTCGCATCCTTAATTGTATTGGCATAAAGTGAGACTTTCAACGCCCACTCTTGACAAACTCTCTGCAATTTCTGGCTCGACTGCTATTCAAACGCTTCGGCCCGCTCGACGAGCAGACCACCGCGCGCCTCAAGGCCGCCACGTTGGACCAACTCGACGTCTGGGCCGACCGCATCCTTGATGCGCCCACCTTGCAAGCCGTCTTCGACGGCCACTGAAAGTCCGCCTGGCCAAACCGGGCCGCCCCACTCAGCCCAGCGCCGTCGCGTTGACGCCCCAACGCCAGCCGCCGCGAGGGGTTCAAATTTAAGACCCGGTCCCGCAGGGGATCCCGGGCTTCGCGGCCAGCGCCTCAAACCGCTGCCGCAGCAGTGTGTGCATGCGCGCGCCGATGGATTCGGGCGAAAACTGTTTGGCTACTTGCTGCGGCAGCTGCAAGGCCCAGGGGCTGGCGGCTGCGGTGCGGGCTGCGCGCAGTTGGCGGGCGGCGTCGGGGATGTCGGGGTCAGCCCACCAGGCTTGGTCGGCGGGCTCGATGAAGGGGTACTCGCCTGGGGCCACCGCGCGGCGGGTCCACTTCACCGGGTAGCCGGTGTCTTGGGTCAAGAAGTCGGTGTTGTCCGAGAAATTGGTGCCCACCACCGGCTTGCCCAGCAGCATGGCCTCGGCCAGCGTGCGGCCAAAGCACTCGGCGCGGTGCAGCGAGACATAGGCATCGCAGGCGTCGACCAGGCCCAACACCACTTCGCGGTCGAGCGTGCGGTCCAGCAGTGTGATGCGTGGGTCAGCCGCGCAGACGGCGACAAACTGCCGCCAGGCGTCGTTGTCGGCGCGGCCGTTCATCTTCTTGAGCACCAAGCCCACCGACCTGTCGCCCAACGGATGCGCCCGCTGGAATGCCGCGATCACCGCCAGCGGGTTCTTGCGCGCCAGGTAGGCATTGGAGTCGAAGACGAACGAGAACCCGCCCGCCCAGCAGCCCCAGCGAGGCGCCCGACACGGGCTGCAGGCGCACCACGGTGGCCGCCGGCGAAAGCCCAAATGCCGGCATGCTGTGTAGGGTCCGGTTGAGCGACCTGTTAGGCCCCACTTTTCGGACTGCCAACCTTACTTGTGACATATTCTTTAAGAACACCGTCCATCCTTGACTGCCAACCCGCACCGGTTGATTTAAAGTAATCCAAGACCTCCGGGCTGTACCGCACAGAAACAAGTAATTTTGGGTTCGGTGACCTTGGCCGACCAAGAACTGTGCGAATGGGCACCAAAGCCTTTAGTTGACTTGGCGTGAGCGGCTGGGAATCTGGATCTGACTTGGCTGCTGCCGTAATTTCCAGATCCTCTTCAACCGTCGGGATCTTGATACTTGGTCGATTAGATACTTTGGACATAGTGCTTAACCTCGCGTCGATTTGCCCTGCGTAGACTGATGATCCGTCTAATGTCGTCCCGATCAACAAAGGCGACACAGTAGAGCGTGCCTGTTGCACGGCGCCAAGGCGATCATGCGTATCTCGCCATACTCACTTCTCTCATCAACCCAAACAAGAGAACTCTCCCAATCGAGTTCGGTTACAAACTCAAAAGCCACACCGTGCTTGTCTTTGTTCGTTCCATTTTTTTGTACATCGAACTCGATTCGCATACTTTATTGTAGCTACGTTAAAGAATCATGTCAAGCGTGAAAGCACCGCGCCAGCGCTGCGGCCACACCGGCAGCTCCCACGGCCACCAGCCGATGTTGTGACGGCCGTCAAACAACGCTGCGCCGCGCTCGGCGTACACCCGCTGCGTGTCAGCAGCGGTCAGGCGAAACAGGTTGATCGCATAGGGCGGCTCAGCCACGTCGTCGGTGCAATGCGGGGCCAGCAAACGACCGGCATGGCACAGGTGCTTGCCGGGGTCGATGTTGAGCACCATGAACGGCACGCCCGCTGCATCGCAGGCCTGCGCGGCCATGCGCAAGTCTTCGCCGAGCCCGAGTTCGCCGAACCCAAACCGGATCAGGTTCACGCCAAGCGCAGGGGCGTCAGCCAGAAGTCGCCACCGCGGAGCTGCAACCGCCACCCCGCAAGGCGCGCGCAAGCGCATCGAGTGCTGCATTGACAGCCCCGTTGGCGTGTGCATAAAATGCACACATGGAAATTAAGAAATCCTTCAATTGGAATGCCGAAAAAAACGAAGTACTGGTACGCGAAAGAGGGATATCTTTTGAAAGGATTGTTTTTGAAATTTCTAGCGGCAATGAACTCGCAGTGCTTGAACATCCCAATCAGGGAATTTATCCCGGACAAAGAATTTCGATGGTGCAGGTTGACGATTATGTTTTTGCCGTACCATTTATCGAGACAGAAACAGAAATTCTCCTGAAAACCATCATTCCCAGTCGCAAAGCAACCAGACGATACAGGAGCAATAAATGAAAAAAATTACCCCGCATGACGCAGAAGAGCTGGAGATATTGCAGGCATGGGAGGCTGGCACGCTAAAGCCAGTCAGCGACATGGCGCAGCAGATCAAGACCCATCGCGCTGCAGCTGAAGCAACCTTCAAGAAAGATCAGCGGTTGAACATTCGAATATCGTCGAGAGATTTAAAATCTCTGCAGGCGCGTGCAGTGGAGGAAGGTATCCCATATCAAACATTTGCCGCGAGTTTGCTGCACAAGTTTGTCAGCGGCCACTTGGTGAACAGGCGCTAAAACGGCGCTTCTTCGGCCACAGCGTTGAGCGCATGCGCAAAACGATGGCCCTTGGCGAAAACAGCGACGCTACCAAGCGCTTGCGCGTTCTCGACGAGCAGACCACCGCACGCCTCAAGGCTGGCCCAATTCGCACAGTGCTGCGCCAGCCACCGATCGGCCTAGTACAGGTGGCGACGGCCCGGCTTGTGTACTATCGTTCCACTTGCTGGGTGGCACCAAGACCAGCCAGCAAGGCTTTGTGGCGATGCCGCACCGCCAAGATGATGGGATGATTTGACATGCCTACCGTAGCTGATCGACTGTTGGAAGCCACTTGTGGCCTACCAGAGACCCTAGTGGCCGAGGTTCTGGACTTCGCCGAGTTCCTTCGTGCTCGCCAAGGCCCCATGTCAACGCCAGGGCCAGACCTCCCACTGACATCGATGTGCGGTGGTCTGAGCGAATCGACCGCATTCAAAGGTGACCCGGTCGATATCCAGCGAGCACTGCGCGATGAGTGGCCTTAAGTTTCTGCTCGACACCAGTTTTCTGCTGGGCATGTTGAAGTCCAGTCCTGCAGTGATTAAAGCGCTTTAGGTGGCCGCGCCCCGCGCCAGCCAGTGTGCTTACAGCGCCGTCACCCGGATGGAATTGCTGGGATTCCCAGGCCTATCGGCAGACGAAGAGACGCTGATCCATTCGCGTCTCGAAGCATTGACTTACCTGCCGATCGACAGCACCGTAGAGGATGCGGCCATTTCGCTTCGGCGACAACGCAGGATCAAACTGCCCAATGCGGTGATTGCAGCGACCGCACTCACCCACCGCCTTCAACTGCTGACCTTGGATGAAGGCTTGCGGTCAGTGATGATGGCGATCATGGGTGAAAAAACAACCACGCCATAACGGTGCATCTGCTGCATCCTGGACACCGAACTGCCCGACCTCAGCATCTTGTTGGAGAACGAAACCATGTTGGCTGAATCCGTCGAAAAGTGGACTGAACAGTGGAAGAAGCAAGGGCAAGTCAGTCGCGTCGAGGGCGAAGTCGCAGTTCTGGCTCGACTGCTATCCAAGCGCTTCGGCCCGCTCGACGAGCAGACCTCCGCGCGCCTCAAGGCCGCCACGCTGGGCCAACTCGACATCTGGGCCGACCGCATCCTCGATGCGCCCACCTTGCAAGCCGTCTTCGACGGCCACTGAAAATCCGCCGGCCAAACCGGGCCACCCCACTCAGCCCAGCGCCGCCGCGTTGACGCCCCAGCGCCAGCCGCCGCAGGGCGGTTCAAATTTAAGACCCGGTACGTCCGGGTGTGCATCGGCGTTACCGGGTCAATGCCTCCACATCGGCAATCAGGTCGCTCACCAACGCAATCAGTTCGCGTACCAGGCTTTCTTCGACGTCGAGGTAACCCTCGTCCTCGGCCAGGTTCCGCTTCTGGTGGGCCGCGTCCAACACGCGCCAGCGGGGTGGCGGCCACCCCAGCGTGTGCGGTAAACACTGGAACACCATGAAGCGATTTTCACTTCGATACCCATGCCAGCGCAGCGCCGCCAGCGCGGCAGCGTGTCCGGCGCCATAGCTGCTGGCAAACCGCCCATCCACCGAAACATGGGCCAGTTGTGCGTCGGCCAGGCGCGTCTTGGCCTGCTTCAGCATCCGCAACACCTCTGCAGGGTTGCGCGCTTCCACCTTGAGCTGCCCGATCCGCGCCAGATTGGCCAACGCATCAGCGGCCATCGCGCACTCCGTCGAGTAAATTGATTGTGGGCTGTGCCAACACCTTGTTCACAAAAGAATCCGGGTCAGCGCGCCGCTGCTCAAACTCCTGCAAGGTATAGCACGTGGGGTTGACCTTGCGGCCCAACACCTCTTCTGCGGACTGGAGGTGCTCCAGCACCGCGGCCAAACTCAGGCCCGCTCCCACCAACATCACATCCACATCGCTGGCCGATGTGTCTTCTTGCCGGGCCACCGACCCGTAGATCAATGCATGGGCCAGTTTGGGCCGCAGGGGCTCCATGGCCTGCATGAGTACCGCGTCCACGCCACAAGTCTTGCGCGTCAGCGACACCAGCTCCGGGTAAAGCGGGCTGGACGGGTTGGCCTGGAAAACCCGCAAATTTCCCATGCGCGTGCTCAGCACCACATTGGCCAAGGTCAAACGCTTGAGCTCCTGCTGAAGCGAGGCACTGCTCAACCCCGACAAGCGCAACAGCTCGTTCAAGAAAAATGACCGCTCAGGCTGGCCGAACAACCAGCGAAACAAGCGGGTCTGACGGTCAGAAAAAATGGCTTGAGCAAGAGACATAGCTCCAATTTAGCATGATCGTGCTACTTACAAGCATGACCATGCCACTGTTGGGACGGTACGTGTTCACGGGGTACGTCGAAGCCCGATAGGCCTGCACCTGGCCGGGTGCAGCCTTGAGCCGGCCGCCCAGCTATCTGTCGAGCGCGCAACTCAGCCGGTGGGTGCGGCAGCAAGTGGCCTGGGCATCAAGCGCGGCGGCGCCGTGTTGGCGATGAACGCCGTGACGGCCTCATGCATGAACTGCCAAAGGTCCACCCCTTGGCGCAGGCAGGTTTCATGAACGGTGAACCCGTGCGACAGGAATTGATCCCCGCGCAAGGACTGCGTCGGCCCCGAGATCTTGCGCCTGAGAACCAAGGCGCGCAGCGCTTGGCTCAGGTTTGACTTGGCGCCAACAGTCGGATAGGCGGTGAACACGTACACCCTACTCAGCCGCGCGCCGCCGCGTTGACGCCCCCAACGCCAGCCGCCACAGAGTGTTCAAATTTAAGACCCGGTCCAGCCACGCAAGCTGACGGGGTGCCACGACTCTGGCCGGTGCGGTCTAACGTGCCGCACAACGGCCAGCCTGAACCCGCCCGCCCTGCAGCCCCAGCGTCTGTCGCAGCACCGGCATCAAGCGCGCCACGCCCGCCCGGCTGCGGCGTCCACGCGATGGGCTTGGTCGGCGGCCACAACCAAACACCGTTTGCGTGAAGCACCTGACAGCCTGCCCCATCGCGTTGCGTGCAATCCATGCCCGGCCCCGCGTCGCGCGATACCGTCGGCGTGCCGAGGAACCCCATGCCCGACCACGACAACAGCTACAAACTCTTGTTCTCGCACCAAGAAATGGTGCGCGACCTGCTGGTGGGATTTGTCCAAGAGCCCTGGCTGGCCGAGATCGACCTCAGCACGCTCGAGAAAGTCAACGGCAGCTATGTCTCAGACGACCTGCGCAGCCGCGAAGATGATGTCATCTGGCGCGTGCAGTTCAAAGACCGCTGGCTCTACCTCTACATCCTGCTCGAGTTCCAGTCCAGCGTCGACGCCTACATGGCGCTGCGCGTCATGACTTACCTGGGCCTGCTCTACCAAGACATCCTTCGCCAAGGCCAGCAGCCTGCCGGCCAGAAACTGCCGCCGGTGCTGCCCATCGTGCTGTACAACGGCCAGCCGCGCTGGACCGCCGCCACCGACATCGCCCAGCTGATCGAGCCGCCGCCCGGCAAACTGCGCGAATACACGCCGCAGTTGCGCTACCTGCTGCTCGACGAAGGCGCGATCGACGAGAGCGCGCCGCTGGCGCTGAAGAACCTGACCGCGGCACTTTTCAGGCTTGAGAAAAGCCGCGACAGCAGCAACCTGAAAACCACCTGGACGTCGCTGCTAGACTGGCTCCGCGAGCCCGAGCAAAGCTCGCTGCGCCGGGCGTTCATCGTGTGGATCTACCGCGTGTTGAGCACCAGGCACCCTATCGGCATCGAAATGCCCGACCTCGGCACATTGTTGGAGAACGAAACCATGTTGGCTGAATCCGTCGAAAAGTGGACTGAACAGTGGGAGAAGCAGGGCCTCGTCAAGGGCCGGGTGGAGGGCCTGGTTGAAGGCCGAGTGGAGGGCCGCGTCGAAGGCGAAGTCGCCGTGCTAGCCCGGCAGCTGACCAAGCGCTTCGGCCCGCTCGACGAGCAAACCACCGCGCGCCTCAAGACCGCCACGCTGGACCAACTCGACATCTGGTCCGACCGCATCCTTGATGCGCCCACCTTGCAAGCCGTCTTCGACGGCCACTAAAAACCCGCCGACCAAGCCGGTCGAACCAGGCAGCCAAGCGCCGCCACGTTGACGCCCCAACGCCAGCCGCCCGAGGGCCTTCAAATTTAAGACCCGGTCCCGCCGGGGATCCTGCCGGGTTTCGCGGCGAGCGCCTCAAACCGCTGCTGCAGCAGCGCGCGCATACGCGCGCCGATGGCTTCGGGCGAAGACATTTCGGCTACTTGCTGCGGCAGTTGCAAGGCCCAGGGGCTGCCGGCTGCGGTGCGGGCTGCGCGTAGTTGGCGGGCGGCGTCGGGGATGTCGGGGTCAGCCCACCAGGCTTGGTCGGCGGGCTAGATGAAGTGGTACTCGCCTGGGGCCACCGCGCGGCGGGTCCATTTCACCGGGTAGCCGGTGTCTTGGGTCAAGAAGTCGGTGTTGTCCGAGAAATTGGTGCCCACCACCGGCTTGCCCAGCAGCATGGCCGCGGCCAGCGTGCGGCCAAAGCCCTCGGCGCGGTGCAGCGAGACGCAGGCATCGCAGGCGTCGACCAAGCCCAACACCACCTCGCGGTCGAGCGTCAACTTATCGCCACCGTCGCACAACAGCACATCGTGGTTGCCATGCAGGGCACGCAACCACAGTAGCCCCGCCACCAGTCCACGGTTCCCTGACCCCTGCACCAACGGGCATGCAGCCACCGATTGTCTGCCCTTGCGCCTGAGTCAAGCCTTCTCTCGCCCCTGCTCGACGGCCTCTCGGAGCAGTGCGTTGATCCGGGTTTGCCAGCCGGGACCGGTCGCCTTGAATGCCGCCAACACCTGGGCATCAATGCGCATATTTAGCGTCGGCCGCTTCTCGGGCAACGGCGGGCGGCCGATGCGCGCCAACCGCCGCATGCC
>CAMCTC010000168.1 GCA_945878355.1 Bordetella parapertussis
AAGCCCCAGACCATGAGTTTCGGGCCGTACCCAGATGTCTCCCTGGCCGAGGCGCGGTGCAAACGCGATGCCCTGAAAGCCACTTTGCGTGAAGGCGGTGACCCGATGGCGCCGCGTCGGGTGCAACGCGGCGGCCTGACCCTGAAGGACGCTGGCGAGACCTATTGGCGCGGTCGGGCAGATTTGTCACCGAGTTACAGACAGAACGCCGAGCGGGCCATGGAGCGCCACATCTACCCCCACCTTGGCAGCAAGCCTGTGGGTAGCATCGACCGGGACTTGTTGCTCACCACGCTCGACCGGATGGATGCAGCCGGCTTGCACAACTACGTTCGCAAGACACGGATGTGGATTTGTCAGGTGTTCGACTGGGCGGTGGAGCGCGGTGAGGCCAAGATCAACCCAGCAGCCCTCATCAATCCGAAGAAGGCTTTTGGCCATTCGCCGGTCGAGCATTTCGCTGCGTTGGAAGTGACAGATGTTCCCGCCTTCATGCATCGACTCCGAATGGAAGGCGATTTGCAGAGCGTTCTGGCCTGCCGACTGCTGGCGTTGACTTGGGTCCGCACCAACGAACTGCGCATGATGCTTTGGTCTGAATTGTCCGACGACTTGTGGCGCATTCCGGCCGGCAAGATGAAGCGCCGCCGCGACCACCTGGTTCCCCTGAGCAGGCAAGCGCTGGATATCCTCAAAAAGCTCAAGGACAGGTCGCGAGGTGGGACCTATGTGTTCCCGGCAGAACATCGGTTAGATCGGCCGATGAGCGAGAACGCTGTCCTGGCGCTGCTGGCAAGGATGGGCTACAAGGGCGTGATGACCGGGCACGGTTGGCGAACGGTCGCGAGCACCTGGGCCAATGAACGGGGCTTCAAGTCTGACGCGATTGAGCGCCAACTCGCTCATGTGCCAGGGGACAAGACGCGCGCGGCTTACAACCGTGCGGAGTTCCTGCCAGAGCGGCGAGCCATGTTGAATGCCTGGGCCGACTGGCTCGATCTGGTGTCAACAGATGTTGATGCCAGCGCCGCGAAGCGTTGACAAGCGCCAGCCCTTCGTTCGCTGTGACAGATCGACATCAGGCTTGGGCAACTTGCTTTCCAGAATCCAGCGCCGGATGGTCTCGCTGCTGGTGACACCCATGAGCGACATCAACTCGCGGCGAAAGATGACGCGGTCTTCATTTGCTGACATGGTTGCACCCCTTTTGCACGGTTGTTGAGGTCTGCGTTTGGCTTAGCCGCCGAGCGATCTTATGGCCGGCTTGGGCTTTCTTGAAACGCCGGTCACCAGCAGTCGCCTCGTCGACCTCGGCGTGTCGATCGGCGGCTCGTGTGTGCTGGCTTGGACGACGGCAGCCGTGAGCATTCCCTGATCGACATGGCGTCGAACGATCGAAGGGGCTGGCCCTTCTGAACCGATTCAAGTCCGCCGCTGGCGCGTAGGCCTCCTGGTCGGTGACCAGACTCGCTGTGCCTTGCGTGGTCATCACCTGTTTGGTGTGACCAGTTTCTCGCTTCATTCGTTCCATCCTGACCTCCGTATTCGGTCGATGAGCCGCACCGGCTCGTTGGCGCTAGTCCGCTGTTGGCGGCGATGCCGTCGACCTCCCATGCCGTTGTGATCTCGCGTTTCGGCCGTTGGTACGGCGTTGCGCGACCCTGCGAGAGCTTGGCCAGTCGACTTCGATGACCGCAGTCGCTGCGGCTGAGCCGTCTTTGCTCGCCAGTCCCTCAGATTCCAGGTACGTCATCCCGCCAAAAAGTGTCGGTCCAGGCGTTCGCATGCGCCTGCGATCTGCCTGGTCCCGTCATTCGTTGAATTAGCACGCCGAATCTGCCCCCGTTCCCGCTCCCGTCTCGCGATCGACGGAGGGCGACATGGGACTCAAGCGGGGAATCGGGCTCGAGAAGTGGGAAATCGCGGTCACGAAGAAACTGGTGGACGAATTTCGAAGGCGATCCCGAATCCTCGCCCGTGAAGAATTCGACGATCTTGTGCAGGAATGCTTGGTTCACTGGATCGCGGTGCGATCGAAGTTGGTGCCGGGCTCGAACGGGCCGCCGGTGGCTTACATGTCCCAGGTTCTGCGCAACAAGTTCATCGACTCGATGCGTCAGCAGGCGGCGGACAAGCGACGCGGGGGTCTGGAGATGCGCTCGCTGGACGCCGCGGCAGACGATTCTGAGGACGGGATGCTGCTGTCCGAGTTGATCGCCGTGTCAGGGCACTTCGAGGCGGCATACCAAGTCGGATCCGATCGCCACCACTCCCGTATCGATGTCCGCCGAGCCTTGTCCAAGCTCACACCTGCTCAGCAGCGGCTGAGCGTGATGCTCGGCGTGCACGGCCTGTCGATCAAGGAGGCCGCCGAACAACTCCGGATCCCACGCAGCACGCTCTACGAGGAGATCAAACGGATCCGGCAAGTCTTCATCGATCACCGGCTTGACGACTATTTGGAGGATTGAGCCGACACTTTTTGCGCGGATTTCGTATTCCTGATTTCTTACTTGAACAGGCGCGAATTCGATGATCAATTTCACCATCACAAGCACCAAGGGCGGCGTCGGCAAGACCACGCTCACCGCCAATCTGGGAGCACTGCTGGCCGACATGGGCTTGCGTGTGCTGCTGATCGATGCCGACGTCCAACCGTCGCTGTCGAAGTACTTTGCGCTGGCGACAGCCCAGCCGCCGGTCGGACTGACCGAGGCCATCGTCCGTGGGCAGGTGACGGCCGCTTGCATCACGCCGACGGCCTTCCCGAATCTGCACATCGTGGTCTCCGACGACCCCGAGGGTCGACTGCCGCACTGGCTGCTCAACCGCATCGACCGGGGTTTTCGGCTGCGCTACGCGTTGCAATCGCCGGCGGTGGTTGGCAACTACGACTGCGTGCTGATCGACACCCAGGGCGCGATCGGCCCATTGCAGGACGCCGCCGTCCTGGCCGCGGACATCCTCGTCTCGCCGATCACGCCCGAGATCCTTTCGGCGCGGGAGTTCAAGGACGGCACGATGGAACTGCTCGACAGGCTTGAACCCGCAAACGCGCTGGGTGCCGCGCTCGGCGTGACGCTCGGGCCGGTCAAGGCCGTGATTTACCGGCAGGACCGCACATCCGATGCCCGTTTGATCGCCAGCGGGATCCGCGAAGACTTCATCCGGCTCAAAGGCCGGGTCTCGGTGCTCGACACCGTCGTGCCGCATGCCAAGGCTTACAAGGAGGCCGCGACACTGCGCATCCCTGTGCATCGGCATGAACGACGTCGCGACGGCGTGATGCCCAGTGCCAGTGCCGTGATGCATCAACTCGCTTGGGAACTCATCCCCAGCCTGCAAGGTGTCCATGCCGATGGGTTCCATGGGGAGGTACCTTCGCCATGAACCAGAAGGACACCATCGATGAGCGCCGTCGGCTCGTGGCGCAGTCGCTACAGGTGGGCAACCCGGGCAACAATGCACGGGACCTGCCTGGCCCAGTCGACCCGTATGCCGAGCAACAGATCGAACTGCCGATTGACGAGATCCGGCCCTACGAGCACAACCCGCGCCGTTCAAAAAACCTCAAGTTCGACGACATCAAGGAGTCGATCCGCACCAGCGGACTCAGGTCACCGCTGACGGTGACGCGGCGACCGCACGAGTCGCACTTCATCGTCGAGGCCGGCGGCAACACCCGCTTGCTTGCGCTGCAGCAGTTGTGGGCCGAGACGCGGGATCCCCGGTTCCGCAAACTCGGCGTGCTGCTGCGGCCGTGGCGCTCGGAGAACCATGTACTCGCCGCGCACTTGATCGAAAACGAGCAGCGCGGCGAGATGAGCTTCTGGGACAAGGCCAGCGGCGTCGTCGCGCTCAAAGGACGACTGGAAGCAGAGCAGGGAAGGCCGCTGGCGCTGCGCGGCCTGGAGGACGCATTGCATGGCGCCGGCCTGGCGGTCAACACCGCCACGCTCGGCCTGTACCTCTTCGCCACCGAACGACTGCGCACGCTTGGTGAGGCGGTGACCGACTTGGCGGGTCTGGATGTCAAGACCCTGCAGCCCAGGCTCAACGCGATCAGGCGCTACGCCATGGTGCGCCAGTCGGCGGCCGAAGACGTGCTGTACGCTACGGTCTTTGAGCCGGTCTTCAGGCGCATCGCGGAAGAATTTCCGCATACCGGCGAGTTCAGCGCGGCGGCAACCTGCGAAGCCTGCGAAGCGGCGATGGCCGCACACCTTGGTGAAACCGTCGCCGCGCTGCGAGATGGCCTGCGTCCGGCGGGGGCCAGATGCGGGGCCGGTGAACCTGTCGCAAAACCTGGCGACGACAACGACAGGGCGGCGATCGAAATATTGGCGCCGGTCCTTCGCCCAGAGCCAGCGCCGCCGGCATTTGACAGCCTGATCGGCTACGTCCGAGCTTTTGCCGAGATCGCCGGTCTCGACGACTGTGTCGTGCCCGCGCCGACGTCAGTTGCCGGTTTCCGACTCTGCGCGATGGCTGATGCTGACGCAGCGCCACCGGCGCGCCAACGCGCCTGGTGGCTGCTCGCTGCCATCACCGGCTATTCCGATGTCGAGCCGATAGCGCCTCTGCCGATCGACCAAGCTCTCCTCGCTTGGTTGGCGGACCCGGCCGATGCGTCTTCGACGGCCTTCTGGGCTTTGCTGACCTGTCTCAGGCGGACCAATGAGCACCGCGAGTCCACCGCCACCCATGGGGAGCAATGATGCTGCTGCTTCTCGACCCTCATATCCGCCTCGTTCTGCTCAACCACCTTGCGCTGCGCCTGTCCGAGGCCGCTCTCGACGAACTCGACGCGTTCGGCATTCCGATCGAGAAAATCGAGCGTCTGTGGCAACTATCGATCACCGACCTCAACCGCTTGGCCGCCATGCGCACGCTGACTATCGGCATCGTGCTGGACGGCCGGGCCTTGCAAGAGTGCCTGCGCACTGTCGCGCTGGTCAACGAGGCCAAGGCGCTGGAGGCGTATTTCATCCGCCATGGTGCGTCGACGCATCTGATGAGCGTGCTGTTCAAGATGCGACCCAAGCTGACCTACAAGTGCCGGCGCGATCTTGGCGTGCGCCGCTTCAGCGGGCAGGTGTACTTGCCTGACGACGCCACGTGTGAGCGCATCCATCACGTGTGGCGATCAATTGCCGATCCAGCGCCGCGCGTTCGTTACTTCCAATTGCACCAGGTGTTTGCGCAGATGCCGATCGCTGTGCTGGAAGCTGTCATCCGAGACTTCAAGCCCTTGGCATGAACTCAGGTCTCGAACCGATGGCGATGAGCTTCGGGCTGATGCTCGGCGCGCTGGACATGCCATTCAAGCCTTGCGGTCGAGGCTGCCGGGCCACTGCTCGGTGCGCAACGCAGTCAAGCGCTGCAGGGGTCCGTCCATGAGGCGCATTGGCCTTGTCATGATGCGGCAGCGCATGGCGGACAACCCGTCCGGCGAGGAGTTGTCAGACCCAGTCCAGGAGTCGCTGCCGATCCTCTGGACGTTGCTCGGTCGGCATGTCGCTTTTCACCGGCGCCTGGTCGGTCTGACGGGCAACGTCAAGGCCTCGCTGCTGCTGTCCCAGGCGATCTACTGGGCCCGCCATGGTCGGGACCTTGCACCCCGTGGCGGCTGGTTCCACAAGACCAGCGAGCAGTGGATGCTCGAGACGGGCCTGTCTGCCAAGGAGCAACTCAGTGCGCGTGGCTTGCTGCGTCGACTCGATTTGCTCCAAGACCAGCGCATGGAGATGCCCGCGCGCTTGCATTTCCGGCTGAACCTGGAAAAGCTCGGCCTACGGCTTGCAGGAGAAAGAGCCAGTGATCTAGCGGTCGTGGACTGGGGTGATCGGGGCGCAGTTGCCAGGTTACTCGGCCCGTCGTTGGCTTTTCATCGCAGGCTGGTCACCGTTGGCGGTGGTGTGCATGCCGGGCTGATGCTGTCGCATGTGCTGCACCTGGCGCGGACCCGGTCCCACAGCAGCCCGGATTGCTGGATCGGCAGTTCAGCGGCGAACTGGGTCGACGCGATCGGATTGACACGTCGCGAGCAAGAAGTGGCTCGGCGCGACCTCGTGCGGATCGGACTGTGGGAGGAGCGGGTAAGCGGCGTGCCGCCCAGGCTGATGGTGCGCATCAGGCTGGACGACTTGTTGACCTTGCTGGCCTGCGATGCGATCACCACCGGGCAGACGAAACCACCTGGCGCTGATCCAGCCTGTGGCCTTGTCGCAGGGGGCCCGATGGCGCCGAAACGCGAAACAGTGATGTCACAAAACGGCGAAACAAGGATGGCGCAAAACGGCGTACATGTTGCGACGAAAGCGCCATCACTGTTCAGCCCAAACCGCCATCACTGTTCAGCCGAAACCGCCAAATTAGATAGAGTTAAGACTACAAGTAAGTTAATACAACAACAACACCGCGCGCGCAAAGCGGGCACGCCAGACTGCGCGGCCGGTGGTGGTGGTTGTTGTGAACTTATTTTTCCAGACCAGTTGCTGCCGCGAGAGCGCGAGGTCGCGCGACTGCTGCTGCGCCACTGCGGCGAGCAGGCCCAGGCCTTGCTCGACGAATTGGCCGGACGGCTCCAGGCCCGTCACGTTCGCAACCCCATGGCCTACCTGCGCGGACTCGTCGCCAACGCGGTGGCTGGACGCTTCGTGCCAGTGCTCGCCCCCCGCGTCGTTGCCGACCGTGCGCAGCGCCAGCAGGCCGTTGATCTTCAGCGTGAGCGAGAGGTCGAGGAACAACGCCTGGAGGCCGAACGCGCAACGCCCGAGCATCAGGCCAGGGTGCGGACTCACCGCGAGAAGCTCAAGGCCTTGCGCGACGCCATTCGGCGCCGCATGGCCACGGGGCCGCCATGAGCGCTGTGTCGCGCACATCCGATGAGTCGAACCATCCCATCACCTCCGAAGGAAATTGCCATGGCCACACCCCACACCGCTGCATCGACAGCGTCGAGCCCGCTGGGCCAACTCGCCGACGAAACCCCAGACCTCATGACGCTGCACACCCAGGAGGCCGTCCGGATGTTCACCGGACGAGCGGCCGATCCGCGCACCGAAGCGCCCGCCATCCCGGGCGGCCAGCGCTTTGCGGCCGTGCTGAAGTCGATCTGGCACCTCTCAGCCAACGACAACCCGTATGCCGACTGGATCCTGATCCGCGTGTACCAGTCGCTCACCACGATCCGTGCGCAGATGGCCCAGGCGACCGCCTTGCGCGAGGCCGATTTCGAGGCGCTGCGACGCAAGGGCCTCAGGCTGTCGGTGCTGAGTTCGCGCAGTCCGGCCATCGTCGCATTGGGTTTTCGCAGTCCGTACGGCTACGCCACCGCCGAGGCGATCGTGGAGTTCGATCACCACGTGCGGATGGTCAGGACCCTGGTGCTCAAGGACCGGCTCAGCGACGACGATGGCCGCACGGCGATCCGCGAC
>CAMCTC010000169.1 GCA_945878355.1 Bordetella parapertussis
GCGCCGCTGGTGTCGGCGGTGGCCAACGCCGGCGCGCTGGGGTTCATGACCGCGCTGACTCACTCGACGCCTGAGGGCCTGGCCAAGGAAATAAAGCTGTGCCAGGAGATGACCGACAAGCCGTTCGGCGTCAACCTCACGATCCTGCCGACGCTGCGCCATACCCCTTACGCCGAGTACCGGCAGGCGATCATCGAGTCGGGCGTCAGGATTGTCGAGACCGCCGGCTACAACCCCGAAGAGCACATCGTCGAGTTCAAGAAACACGGCGTCAAGGTCATCCACAAATGCACGTCGGTGCGCCATGCCGTCAAAGCCCAGAAGGTGGGTGTCGACATGATCTCGATCGACGGCTTCGAATGCGCTGGCCACCCCGGCGAGGACGATGTGCCGGGCCTGGTGCTGATTCCGGCGGCCGCCGACAAGGTCACGATCCCGATGATCGCCTCAGGCGGCTTTGCCGACGGTCGCGGCCTGGTGGCCGCTCTCGCGCTGGGCGCTGAGGGCATCAACATGGGCACGCGGTTCCTGTGCACCGTGGAGTCGCCGATCCACCAGCGCATCAAGGAGCAGATCGTCGCCAATGACGAACTGGCCACCGACTTGATCATGCGCACGCTGACCAACACCACCCGGGTCGCCAGAAATACAGTGAGCCAGGAAGTGCTGGCGATCGAGAGAAAAGGCGGCGCCACGATCGATGACATCAAGCATCTGGTGGCCGGTGTGCGCGGCGGCACAGTCTACGAAGGGGGCGACCAGAACTCAGGGATCTGGTCGACCGGCATGGTCCAGGGCCTGATCCACGACATCCCGAATTGCGCAGACCTTGTCGCACGCATCATGGCCGAGGCCTCGGAGATCGTCGCTGAGCGCCTGAACAGCATGATGGCCAGGCGCGTGCAGTAACCACTTCTATCAACGACAAGAGATGCCCATGAAGCTGAAAACATGCATGCTGCGCTTGGCGGCGCGATTGGCGAACACAGCCCGACTGACAACAGCCGCAGTGCTCGCAGCCGCCGTCTGCATGCCGACTCACGCGCAAGACTTCCCCTCCAAGCCGATCACGCTGGTGGTACCTTTCGCGCCAGGCGGCTCCACCGACGTCAGCGCCAGACGGGTGGCCGAGGAAATGCAAAAGACCTTGCGCACCAGCGTGGTCGTCGAAAACAAGCCTGGCGCGGGCAGCATCGTGGCCACCCACTACGTCGCCAAAGCGCCCAAGGACGGCTATGTGCTGTTCTTTGGCGGACCGGCCGTCGTTGCATTGAACCCGCACATCTACAAAAACCTACCTTACAAAGCCAGCGACCTTGCACCGATCTCGTCTGTGACCAAGCAGGCCTTCGTGCTCAACGGTTCGCCGAGCTTGCCGGTCAAGACCGTGGCCGAGTTGGTGGCCTACGCCAAGCAAAAGCCAGACGGCCTGTCGGTCGGCACGGTGGGCACCGGCACTGCCTCGCATATCGTCGCCGAGTTGATCGTCCGCAGCTTGGGCATCAAGGCAGTGTTCGTCCCCTACAAGGGCACTTCGCAGTCGACGCTGGATTTGATCAGCGGGCGCATCGATCTGCAGATCGACGGCATTTCGACCGCTGTGCCCCTGCACATCGCGGGCAAGACACGCATCATGGCGTCGATGGGGGCTGAGCGCTCGATCATTCCGGAAGGCGTGCAGACCTTCGTGGAGGCGGGCTACCCGCAGCTGGTGGCTTATGCAAATTTTGCGGTGATGGCGCCTGCCGGTACACCGGAGCCGGTGATACGCAAGCTGCACGCTGCAATCCTGGCGGCGCTGGCGGTTCCCAGCCTGGCTGAAAAATGGAAGGCATCTGGCGAGTTGCCAGACCCATCGGCAAGCCCGGAGGAGTTTGCAGCGGCCGTGAGAGCAGACACCAAGCGCTGGGGCGACATCGTCAAGCCAATGAACCTCAGTCTGGACTGAGTCTGTTGAAGCAAGAAGTGGGTTGACCCCTCAGAACGGCGGCCCGCGCTGGCCCGGTCTGGCCGCAGGACATGAATCAGTGGCGCACAAGAAGGCCTTGGTTGCCGCCCCGGGACCTACCAGCCTCAGCCACCGATGGTTCGCTCAGTAGGCCAGTACGGACGCCTCAGGTCGCGCTTGTTGACCTTGCCCATGGCGTTGCGGCCGATGTCAGCGACCAGGTCATAAGACCTTGGGCATTTGAACCCGGCCAGGTGCTGGCGGGCGAAGGCATCGAGCAACTCGAGCGACGGCGGCCGGGCCGGGTCGCGCGCCACGATCAAGGCCTTGACCTCTTCGCCCATGGTGGGATGGGGCACGCCGATCACCGCCAGGTCGGCCACTTCCGGGTGGCGAATCAGGACCTGTTCAGCCTCGGCCGGGTAGATATTCACCCCACCACTGACGATCATGTCCGAGACACGGTCGGTGATGAAGACGTAGCCATCCTCATCCACATAGCCCACCTCGCCCAGCGTGAACACGCCAGGGCGCAGGTGCGCGGCGGCGGTTTTCTCCGGGTCGTTGTGGAAGACGATGCCGCGGCCGGTGGTGTCTCGAAAATAGAGCTGGCCCGCGCCGCCCTGCGGCAATTCAGCGCCGTCTTCGCCGATCACCAGCAACTCGAAGGGCGGCAAGGTCTTGCCCACCGATCCGGGTTTGCGAAGCCACTCCAGCGAGGTGATCGTGTTGGTGGTGCCTGACTCGGTGGCACCGTAAGCCTCCATCAGCACAGGTCCGACCCAATCGATCATGGCCTGCTTGACATCTCTGGGGCACGCAGCGCCAGTATGGGCAATCGCGATCAGGCTAGCGACATCGAATTTTGCCCGCAGGTCGGCAGGCAAGGCCAACAGCCGCTGGAAATGGGTCGGCACCATCAGCACGCTGCTGATACGGCGGTGTTCGATGGTCGCCAGCACCGTCTCCGGGTCAAAGCGCCTGACCGTCACCAAGGGCTTGCCACCGCCCAATTGGCGGATCGACCCCAAAGGGCCGGTGTGGTAGAGCGGGCCGACGGCCAGACCGGGACCTGGCGCCGCCAGCGCAACCTGTTCGCGCAGCGCCTGGAAAAATTCGGCGACGCTCGCCGTGGCCGGAAACATGTTTGGCGGCGTCACAGCGCCTTTGGGTCGACCGGTGGTGCCTGAGGTGTAGTGCAGATAGGGGCGCGGGGCTTGATGCGTCGGCGGCTCAACATCCTGGCCGCCCGCCAAGAAGTCTTGCCAGGGTGTCAACCCCGCCAAGTCGGTACGCCAACCGACGACCCGCGGCACGCCGGCCATGGCCGCTGCGGCCAGTCCGACCTGGGCAGTTTCAGGGCCGACGAACAACAAGCTGGCGCCGGAATTCGTCAGGATGTAGGCAAGCTCCTCGGCCGTGAGGTGGAAGTTGATCGGGATAAAAGAGATCCCGGCATGCAGACCCGCGAGGTAGGCCTGTACGGTCTCAGCGCTGTTGTGGGCAAACACACCAACCCTCTGATCGGGTTGGAGTCCGAGCGCTAGCAAGGCGTTGGTCGCCCGGTTCAGAAGGCCATCGAGTTGGCGCCACGAGATCGCGCCCTGCTCATCGGCCAAGGCCAGATCATCAGGACAAGTAACTAATTTCTGGGCAGCAGCAAGCGACATGAGGGCAGGTTCCAGCAGCGATTGAACAGGTTCGTGGTCACTGGGCATGAAGGCCCGAACCCGCGAACCCAGGGGTGGCAGACCCTTCGCATCATGCCAGCCATCTCGGCCGGCGGTCGGCTGAAAACCCTTTGCCAAGGCCTGATGATGCAAACCCGATTCAGCGGCACTGTCGCTGCGCGGCTTGGATCGAGAACGGCGCCAATGCCTCCTTCAAGCCAGATAGCGCGCTTGAAGATGTGCTTTGAAGTGAGACGGATTCAAGGTCTCGCCGCTGGCGCGTCGCACCAGTTCGGGCGTTTCCCAGCGTGAACCCTGACGCCAGATTCTGCTGTCCAACCAGTCGAACACCGGTTGCAGATTGCCGGCTGCGATCTGACCATCGAGCCCGGGTATTTCGCGACGCATGCTGGCAAACCATTGCGCCGAATACATCGCGCCCAGCGTGTAGCAGGGAAAATAGCCGAACAGTCCGGCGCTCCAATGCACATCCTGCATGCAGCCATCGCGGAAATTCCCGCGGGTGTCGAGGCCTAGCAACTCCAGCATCTTGGCATCCCATAGCGCCGGAATGTCTTCGCATTCGATCTGGCCTTCGATCAGCGCGCTCTCGATCTCATAGCGCAAGATCACGTGGGCGGGGTATGTCACTTCGTCGGCGTCGACGCGGATCAGCCCTTTGCTGACCTGGGTCAGCAAGCGGTGCAGATTGAGCTCCTCGAAAGCGGGCTGGTCGCCGAGGTGTTTGACCAGATGGGGCTTCAGCAGCGCAGCAAAGGCCGGATGGCTGCCGAGTTGCATTTCGAAGGACAGGCTTTGGCTTTCATGCAAGGCCATCGACCGGGCCGAAGCCAAGGGCTGACCTAGCCATTCGCGCGGCAGGCCTTGCTCGTAACGACCATGGCCGGTTTCATGGATAACGCCCATCAGACTGGGCAGAAAACTGTCTTCGCGGTAGCGCGTGGTCATTCGCACATCCTCGGGCACGCCGCCACAAAAAGGATGCGCGCTCTCGTCGAGCCGGCCGGCTTCGAAATCGAATCCCATCAGCCGCATCGCATCCAGACCCAGTGCGCGCTGACCCGCTTTGGAGAACGGCCCCTGCGGCTGCAAGGTCTGCTGCTGCGCTTGTCTGGCTTGCACTGCGTTGACCATGTCGGGCAGCCATTGGCGCAGCTCGCCGAAAACCCGATCGACCTCGTTGCTGCGCATGCCGGGCTCGTACTGATCCATCAACGCGTCATAGAGTGCTAGCCCGCTGTCGTCCGCGAGATAGCGCGCTTCTTCGCGCGCCAGTCGCACGACTTCGCGCAGATTTTCCAGGTAGCCCGTCCAGTCATTGGCCGGGCGCTGGCTGCGCCAGTCATGTTCGCAGCGCGAGGTCGCCAGCGACTTGGCCTCGACCAGCGCTTGCGGCAAGGCGTTCGAAGCGCGCCAGACGCGGCGCATCTCGCGCAGATTGGCGCGTTGGTCATCGTCGAGCGTCTCGCCCTCGGCCTGCTCGAGCAAGCCTTGCAACGCAGGCTCGGTCGCGAGTTGATGCAGCAAGCCGCCCATTTCGGCCAACGCCAACGAGCGCGCTTCGTTGCCCTTGGCCGGCATATTGGCCGACTGGTCCCATTGGGCGATCGATTTCAGATGAGAAAGACGGTGCAGGTGCTGATGGCGTTGGTGCAGGTCGGCGTAAGCGCTCATGGGTGATGAACCTCGCTTGAAGTGTGAGCCCACATTCTCGCTGCTCGGCGACCGACTCAAGGTGACCGAAAATGACGACTGGTCTTGCCCTCAACCGAATCCCCTGCGCTGGAATCCAACCCATGAAGCTATGCACGCCACACGCGTTACTCCTGGCCGCACTCAGCATCGCCTGCGTGCCCGTCGCGGCCAGCGCTGTTGAGCTTGGATCCAGCAAACAGTTCTCCACCTGCATGGACAAGTCAGGCGGCGTCACGAGCAGCATGATCGAGTGCATCACCACCGAACACAAGTTGCAGGATGCCCGGCTCAACAAAGCCTACAAAGCCCTCAGCGCCGACCTGCAGCCCGTCCGCAAGACTCAACTGCTGGAGGCCCAGCGGGCATGGATCAAGTTTCGGGACACCAATTGCAGCTTCTATGCCGACCCCGATGGTGGCTCCATGGCCCGCGTCAACGCCAATGACTGCGTGATGCGTGCCACGACCGAGCGTGCCCGTGAGTTGGAAGCGCTCAAGCAATGACCCGTGACGCGTACTTTGCGGCGGTTGTTGGATGAGCTTTATACAGATCGCCTCTTCCAGGCCACCCATGCGGGTTCCATCCGTTGGTGTCGGCTCGTCCCTCCAACCACGCCGTCGAGTCGATGGCGGCGTCGATACGCGCCACCACCTGCTTTGCCGTGCGCCTGGCTTTCGCGCAATCCGGCAGGTACGGATTTCAGATTCGTTCGATGGCGGCCGCGCAACTCGCATGGGCGGCATCGCTGCGCTCGAAGTTCCGCACCCCCCACGCTACCGGCGCTGAATACGGTTCGCGGCGGCAGGCTGGAAGAAATCCCTGTGATCCGTTCATTACGGCACTCGGTTCTTGCAACGCAAGTTGCCAATCCTGAAAGAGCGCACTGTTTTGCAGTGCGCTTTTTTATGCCCGCAAAAATGGCATGATGCGGCGCAAGCGTGCATGAAGTGCTTCCTCATGCCTCTGCCACCAAACACCCAGCCAAACAAAGCCCAGCCCCAACAAAGTCAGGGCAAACGGAAACAGCAGACTGTCCTGGAACACCCGGTGGGCCAGATAGCCCAAATAGCCAGCCACGCCCAAAGCGCCGAGCACCGTAAACACGCGACGGCCGATTACTGCCCCGCCAAAAATCAGCGCCAGATTGATCAAGCAGTAGGCGAACTTGCCCCATTCGTTGCTGGAGTCGCGCAGGCTCAAACCAGCCCAAAACATGATCGCGCCAAACAGGTAAAGCCAGAAGGCGAAGTCCTGCCGTGCACGGCTATCCATAGATCGACGGCTACGCACATCCACCCACATGGCCAGCGCGCATGTGCCGATGCCGAACACCAGAGACACATCGCGGGTGAACTTCCAATGGAAACCCTCGTTTTGCATCAACGCATTGGCCACATCCATGCTCATGTACCAGACCGTTACGGCCAGCGGCATCACCATGAACGGCAACTTGTAACGCCACAGCATCACAGCCCCGGCGGCCAGCGTGGCGAACTCCAACGTCAACCAGCGCCAGTTGATGTGCGTGTGATAAGCCGAAAAGTGCATGTCGCCACCAGGCGGCCACCAGCCCAACAGGCTTTGCACACACCACACCACCAATGGAGTCAGCACCACGGCCAGCGTGGCAAGGATGCCTGCGGGCACGGAGAGGCTGCGTGTTTGGAAGTGGTCTGCCACCTTCAGGCAGGCCAATAGGTAGGCCAGCCCGATGGCCAGCAGACCGCCTGCACCCATGCGCTCAAAGCCCAGTGTCATGAACAGCGACAGGGCACCTATGGCCACCATGCCGCCGAAGTAATACAGCACGTTGGTGAAGCCAAAGGCAGGTCCGGCCGCAGGAGTTGCGTGCGCCACTGCGTGTTGCCCTTCAGACGCAGACCAGCGCTGCCACAGCGCATCCGCCTGGACCACTGAGATCAGACCGTCAGAGGCAGCAGCGTGCAGTTCGTCTTGGGTCAGGGTGATACAGGATATGGATGCCTTGATCATGGGGGTCATCATAGAAGCCACGTCTAGCAACAGCACCTGAGTTCCAGGATCGCGGCAATGATCTTCATCTCGCCGCCGCAGTTCGGGCAG
>CAMCTC010000170.1 GCA_945878355.1 Bordetella parapertussis
GGCCTCGAAACGGCCAGCGGCCGGGTCATGGGTGACGGTGAGCTGGGTCATGGTCTTGTTTCCAGGTGATGGGCGATCAGCGAGCGAGCTGCTGCCACAGGAAGGCGAACTCCAGCGCCATCATGTCGGCTTTCTGGCCGTTGTCGGCGGCGCCGGCATGCCCGCCCTCGATGTTCTCGTAGTACAGCGGCGCATGGCCTTGCTCGGTCATCCGCGCCGCCATCTTGCGGGCATGGCCGGGGTGCACGCGGTCGTCCCGGGTCGAGGTGGTCAGCAGCAGCTTGGGCAGTTTCATGCCGGCCTTGACGTTCTGGTAAGGGCTGTACTTCGAGATCCAGTCCCATTCAGCGGCAATGGCCGGGTCGCCGTACTCGGCCATCCACGACGCACCGGCCAGCAGCAGGTGGTAGCGCTGCATGTCGAGCAGCGGCACCTGGCAGACCACCGCGCCGAACAGCTCGGGGCGCTGCAGCATCACCGCGCCCACCAGCAAGCCGCCGTTGCTGCCGCCCTGGATGCCCAGGTGCTTGGGCGAAGTCACCTGGGTCGCGATCAGGTCCTCGGCCACCGCGGCGAAGTCGTCGTAGCTGCGCTGCTTGCCGGCCTTGGTCGCCGCCTGGTGCCAGGTCGGGCCGTACTCGCCGCCGCCGCGGATGTTGGCCACCACCAGCACGCCGCCGTGGCGGTACCAGGCGGTGCCGAAGCCTGCCGAATACCAGGGTTGCTTGGAGACCTCGAAGCCGCCGTAGCCGTTGAGCAAGGTCGGGTTGCTGCCATCGGCGGTGGCGCCCTTGGGCCAGACGATGAAGTAAGGCACGCGGGTGCCGTCCTTGGATCGGACGAAGCGCTGCTCGACCCGCAGGCCGCTGCTGTCGAACTGGGCCGGCAAGGCCTTCAGGGTTTCCAGCGCCTCGCTGTCGGTGCGGCCCAGCAGCAGCGAGTCGGGGGTCAGGAAGTCGGTGTAGGTCAGCGTGTAGGCCTCGGCCAACAGGTCGGGCCCATTGGCCAGCTCGGGGTCGTGCAGCGCGCTGGCGTGCAGCGTGCCGGGGAAGGGCGTCTTGATCTCGCGCCCGACCCAGCGCTGCCGGTCCGGCGCGCCCTCGGGCCGCCAGGCCTCGAGCTTGCCTGCCACATCGTCCAGCACGTTGACCAGCACCTGGCTGCGCGTGGTGCTGAAACCGGCCAGCGAGCGCGTCGTGCTGGGCGTGAACAGCGCTTGCAGCGGCGGCATCGCGGCGGCATCGGCGGCAGCCAGCACCGCGCTTGCGTCGCCCACCAGCAGCGACCCGGCCGGCCAACGCGTGGACCCCAGCACCCAGTCGCTGCGCAGTTGCAGCAGCGCGCGCTCGCGCCAGAAGCTGATCGATGCGTCGCTCGGGATGTTGATCTTCTGCAGCCGCTCGCCTTGCAGCAGGAACTGCTCGCTGTTGTAGAAATCGGTCGCGCGGCTGAACACCACGCGCTCGAAACCTGGCGTGCGGTCGACCTGCACGCTGGCGGCCACGTCCTGGGTCTGGCCTTCGAACAAGATGGTGGCCGCAGCCAGCGGCTGGCCACGCTGCCAGCGCTTGATGACCCGCGGGTAGCCCGAATCGGTCAGCGATCCAGGGCCGAAATCGGTGCCGACATAGACCGTGTCGGCAGACAGCCAGGCGATGTCGCTCTTGGCCTCGGGCAGCTCGAAGCCGCCCGCCACGAAGGTCTTGCTGGCGCTGTCGAACTCGCGCACCACATGGGCATCGGCGCCGCCGCGCGACAGGCTGACCAGGCAGCGCCGGTAGTCGGGCGCCAGGCAGGTGGCGCCGGCCCAGACCCAGTTCTCGCCTTCGGCCAGCGCCAAGGCGTCGAGGTCGATCACGGTTTCCCAGGCCGGCGCGGTGTTGCGGTAATCGGCCAGCGTGCTGCGCCGCCACAGCCCACGCGGATGTTCGGCGTCGCGCCAGAAGTTGTAGAGCGCGTCGCCGCGCCGGGTCACATAGGGGATCTTGTCGCGCGAATCCAGGATTGCGCGAAAACCGTCGCGCATCGCGGCAAAGCGCGGCTGTGCCTCGAGCACCGCGCGCGCCGCCTGGTTGCGCTCGCGCACCCAGGCCAGCGCTCGCTCGCCTTGCACCTCTTCAAGCCAGCGGTAGGGGTCGGCGGTCTGCTGGGCAGCGGTGTCGGCAGGCAGGGTGGTCATGGGCAGGCAGGCAAGAAAGGCAGCGAACAAGGCGGGCAGCAACGGCACGGTGTAAGAGGTCAGCGCTTACTGCCCGCCGCGCCACAGCGCTTGCGGCAGCAACTCGACCGATTCCTTGCCGTCGCTGACATAGACATGGCCGTCCTGGATGCTGACCTGCAACTGCATCGAGCGGCTGCACATCTTCGCCAGCGCCAAGCTTTGCTCGGACGGCAGTTGCCAGATCTCGAGGTTGCGCAAACGGGTGATCTTGTTGGCGATGCCGGCGTACCAGATCGGTGCCGAGTAGCTGTAGCAGTACAGCGTGACGCGCCGGGCGCGGCCGCAGGCCTTGGCCAGCCTGCGCTCGTCGGTGGGCTGGCCGACCTCGATCCAGTGCAGCAGTTGGTCGGTCAGGTCTTTTTGCCACAGATCGGGCTCGTCCGCATCGGCCATGCCGCGCGCCAGCAGCAAGCCGCCCTGGTGGTCGTCGGCGGGCACGTTCAGCGCAAAAGCCAGCAGCCTGGTCATCAGCCGCTCCTCGGTCTCCGAGGGCTGCAGCGGCAAGGTCAGCGCGTGGTCGCCGTAGACATTGCGGTCCATGTCGGCGATCTGCAGGTGGGCTTTGTAAATCGTGGCTTTGATGGCCATCAGGTCGGCTCCGTGTTTGCCGTGCGTCCGGGCCCTGGCGCTGTGCCGATCGGCAGCGCCGATGTCACGACAGCGTCGCAGGCCAGGCCATTCAACGGCAAAGCCGGCACTGTGCCACAGGCTTTGGCTTCGACGCGGCGCAGCCCCTGGTGATGGTTGACCGAGGGCGCTCAGGAAGGCTGGTAGGTCAGGCGAACATAGATCGGCGCGAAGGCCTCGGCCTGGGTGATTTCAAGCAGGTGCTCGCGCGACAACTCGAGCATCGCGATGAAGGTCACCACCAGCACCGGCGTGCCGCGGTGGGTGTCGAACAGCTCGTGGAACTCGGCAAAGCGCCGCCCGGCCAGTCGGCGCAGCACGATGCTCATGTGCTCGCGTACCGAGAGCTGTTCGCGGCTGATCTGGTGGTGCTGGTTGAGCTTGGCGCGCTTGATGATGTCTGACCAGGCGGCTTGCAGGTCGGCCACCACGACGTCGGGAAAGCGCGGCTGCAGGCTTTGCTCGATGTGGATCTGCGCCCGCAGAAAGTCCCGGCCTATCACCGGCAGCCGGTCGAGCCGGGCCGCCGCGCCCTTGATGCGCTCGTACTCGAGCAGCCTGCGCACCAGCTCGGCCCGCGGGTCTGGGCCTTCGACGCCGTCCTCGGTCTTCTTCGGCGGCAACAGCATGCGCGATTTGATCTCGATCAGCATCGCCGCCATCAGCAGGTATTCGCTGGCGAGTTCGAGGTTGTGCTTGCGGATCTGGTCGACGTAGGTCAGGTACTGGCGCGTCACGTCGGCCAGCGGGATGTCGAGGATGTTGAAGTTCTGCCGCCTGATCAGGTAGAGCAGCAGGTCTAGCGGGCCCTCGAAGGCCTCCAGGAACACCTCTAGCGCATCCGGCGGGATGTAGAGGTCGTGCGGCATCTTGAACAGCGGCTCGCCGTAGAGCCGCGCCAGTGCCACCCGGTCGACCGGCAGCAGGTCGTGCTCGCTGACCAGGCTTGCGTCGGCAGCGGCCAGCGCCGGATCGATGCGGTCTGCGCCCGCGTCGATGGCGGGATGGTCCGTCAAACCGGTGCCTTTGGCTCTCAATCAGCGCCGGGTCAGCCGGCGATCAGGGCTTGGGCGGCCGTGGGAAATAGACGTAAGGCGACTGCGCGACCTTGGCGTCATCGAAGTCGGCCTGGGCGCTGCGGTCGATCTGCTTGTCCCACAGCAGCGCTCGGCCGGCGCGCTGCTCGGCTTCGAGCGTCGGCTTCTTGGCCTTGAGCTCGGCGATGAACTGCGTGACGTCGGAGGTGTAGGCTTTCCAGAACAGCGGCATGGCGGGTCCAGGGACAAAGAGGCAATCGCAGAGTTTAATCGGCGGATGCGGTCGGCCTTGCTGGTTGCCGCCGCGCGGACATGGCAGTATCGCGAGATGTCGCGTGAAATCGAACTCAAGTTCCGGATACCGGTCGGTCGCTGGGCCGCGCTGCGTCGCGCGGTCGCGACCCGGACCGCCCAAGTCCAGCCACTGGCAGCGGTCTATTTCGACACCGCGGACGACGCACTGGCGCAAGCCAGGATGGCGCTGCGGCTGCGCCGCGAAGGCGGGCAATGGGTGCAGACCCTCAAGGCCGAAGGCGCCAACCCGATGCAGCGCCTCGAGCACAACGTGTTGCGTGACGCTGTCGATGGTGAGCGGCCGGCCTTAGACCTGTCACTGCATGACGGTCATGGCGCTGGCGCCTTGTTGGCCCGGGCGCTGGCCGGTGCCGTGCCGCTGGTCGAGCGCTATGCCACCGAGGTGCAGCGAACCCGGCGTGTGCTGCGTCTGGCTGGCGCGTCGATCGAGATCGCGCTCGACCAGGGTCGGATCACGGCCGAAGCGGCGCCCTCCGAGGTCCGTGAAATCCCCGTCTGCGAGATCGAGTTCGAGCTGCTGCGCGGCGAACCCAAGGATTTGCTGGCATTGGCCGCGCGCTGGGTCGCTCGCTTCGACCTGGTGCTCGACATGCGCAGCAAGAGCGAGCGCGGCCAGATGCTGGCGCGGGACCAGACCTTCAGCGCGCCGACCCGTGCCCGTTCGCTGCAACTGCCGCCGCGCGCCAGTGCTGGCCAGGTCTTGCGGGCGATGCTGGCCAACCCGCTGGGCCAGCTGCTGGCCAACGCCAGCCAGTTGGCCGATCCGGCCGGTGGCACGCCCGAACACCTGCACCAGCTGCGGGTGGGCTTGCGCAGACTGCGGGCGGTGATCAAGGTCTACGCCGACCTGAGCCCGCCCGAGCTGGTCGCTTTGGCGCCGGCGCTGGCCGAGCTGTTCGGCAAGCTCGGCGCTGCGCGCGATCTCGACGCGATGGCCGAGTCGCTCTGGCCGGCCTTGCGCGCGGCGGGTGCGCCCTTGGTCGAAATGCCGAGCGACGCGTCAGCAGTTGTCGACATCGCTGCGCTGCTTGGCGCACAGTCCACCCAGCGGCTGTGGCTGGACTTGCTCGGCCAATGCCAGCCTGAGGTGGGCGCGCCGGACCCGGCAAGCCTGAAACCGCGACAGCTTCGCCGGCTGCTGGTCGAGCCGCTGCGCGCACTGCAGCGCCAGGTCTGGCGCGACGCTGATCGATTCGACCGCCTCGATGACGCGGCCAGGCACAGGCTGAGGCGGCGTATCAAGCGACTGCGCTATGCCGCCGAGCTCTGCGCCAGCCTGTGGCCGGCCAAGACCTCGGCGCGTTTCATGCGCGGCCTGCAGCAAGCCCAGACACCACTGGGCGAATTCAACGACTTGGTGGTCGCGCAGGCTGGTTACCTGGCGCTGGCGCAAAGCGATCCGCGGGCCTGGTTTGCGGTCGGCTGGCTCAGCGCCCGCCGCCCAGCGCTGGAAGCCGATTGCGCGCTGGCGCTGGCCCGGCTGGCCCGCCGATCTGCCCTTCGAGCCGCCTAGCGCCGAGATCAGCAGCACAGCGCTGATCGCGGTGAAGATGGCTTGCTCGGGCTTGACGCTCCAGGCGATCGCGAACGCTATCGCCATCGCCATCGCCATCGCCATCGCCATCGCCATCGCCAGCGCGACGATGCCCACCGTCAGACCGGCGCCCAGATCGGCGACCAAGCGCTGGCACAAAGTCTGGAACTGGCTGGGCCCGCGCCTGTGAACTCCTGGCGCGGGACGAGGGCTGAGATCGTTTGCTGCGGCCTCAGGCTTCGATCCGGCTGGGCATGCTCGGGTCGGGCGACATCAGGTTGCGGATCGGCGTGAAGGCAAACGGCGGCTCGGCCTTGTCGAGCGGCCGGTGAGGGTCCGGCGGCGGGTTGACCCGCACCCGCACCGCATGCATCCGCGAATCGCCGAACACCTCCATGCGCCACAGCTTGGCGATCGGTTCGCCTCGGGCGTTGCGAAAAGGCCGGTCGACGATGTGCTGGTGGCCGTCGCCGTGGATCAGCAGCACCGGGAAGGGCGCTGCATCGGCCTGCGGCAGCAAGGTCTGCTCGACGCTGCGGGCGAAACCCTCGCGAACGACGCCGCGGCGCGGCCCGCTGCGGTCCGGGTAGACCAGGGTCTCGGCCTGGGTCGCGAGCACCAACGCGCGTGCGCCCCGGTGGCGCGCCAGCGCAAAGGCTTCGGCGATCCAGGCCGCGTTGGCGGCTTCGCGGACCCGCGCTTCGGCACGCACGTCAGCGTGGCCGTCGTCGACCGCGTTGTTCGGCCCCACGCTGTGGAAGGTCGCGAACACCAGACCCTGGGACGGCGGCCCCTGGGTCCAGCGCAGGTTCTCGACGTAGCGGCCGAATGCCGGGCTCAGGTCGGCTTGGCGCTCGACCGTGATCGGCCGTAGGCCCAGCGACTGCCGGCTGGCGAAGAAGCGCTGGCGCAGCGCCTGCAGCCGCTCGAGCGGCGCGTCGCCCAGGCGCTGGCAGTCCAGCCAGTCGTTGTCGCCGGGGGTGTAGACCAGGGCCTGGGCAAAGCGCTGGAAGTACTGCTGCTGCAGCGTGTATTCGGCGTCGCTGCAGGGGGCGATGCCGCTCTTGAAGTCGCCGACATGGATGGTCAGCGGCAGCCCCAAGGCGTTGATCTGGTCGATCAGTTGGCGGTAGGCCTGACCCTGGATCAGGTCTGGCCCGTAAGGCATGTCGCCCAGCGCGACGAAATCGAAAGACTCGATCGCCGCCGCTTCGGCTGGCCTGTGCAGCAACGACGCCAGCGCACCCAGCGCGGCGCGGCGGCGCATCAACGCACCCGCATGCCTGGCTGTGCGCCGGGTCCGGGCTCGAGCACGTACAGGCCCGGATGGGTCTTGTCGTCAGCGTCGCCGGCGGCCAACACCATGCCCTCGCTGAGGCCGAACTTCATCTTGCGTGGCGCCAGGTTGGCGACCATCACGGTGAGCTTGCCGACCAGGTCGGCTGGCGCATAGGCGCTGCGGATGCCCGAGAACACGTTGCGCAGCCGGGGCTGGCCTTGGGCGTCCAGGCCTTCGCCGACATCGAGCGTGAGCCGCAGCAGCTTGGTGCTGCCTTCGACCGTCTCGGCCTTGACGAT
>CAMCTC010000171.1 GCA_945878355.1 Bordetella parapertussis
ACCGCGGCGGGCGATGCGGGCCGGCGCCTCTGCGGTGATGTCCTGGCCCTCGAACAGGATCTGGCCTGCGGTGGGCGTCAGGAACTTGGTCAGCAGGTTGAAGCAAGTGGTCTTGCCGGCCCCGTTGGGGCCGATCAGCGGGTGGATGCTGCCGCGCTGAACCTTCAGCTTGACCTTGGCGACGGCGACGAAACCCTTGAATTCCTTGGTCAGCTCACGGGTTTCAAGAATGATGTCGCTAGGGCTCATGCCGACGCTGCCGGTTGGGATTAGAAGTGACGCCGATGGCAACGCCTGTGTGAGCTTTAGCAAAAACCTATCAGCAATCCTAGCTTTTATTCGCAGCGTCCACACCGCAGCCGCTGCGCTTGTTCTGGCGCCGCAATCGGACACAAAGCAAGCCCTCAAGCAACTCTTGTGGCTGTCGATATACGAACACAGCCTGCTGATGGCACCCATCCGCAGGCGGCAAGTCGCCCGCGAACCTCAACAAACGACACCATGGTGCGCTGCACAAGACTCGGCTTCACAATCATCGAATTGCTGGTGGCTCTGTCCATCGTCGGCATCCTCACCGGCGTGGCCCTGCCCTCCTACATCGACTATGTGCAGCGGTCACGCGTTCCGGTGGCCTTGGATGCGCTGTCGTCCTATGCCACCCGGATGGAGCAGCGCTTTCAAGACACTGGCAGCTATGCCAGCGATGGCAGCTGCGCCGCATCACTGCCGACTGCCGCCAACTTTGCACTGAGTTGCAGCATCACCAACAGCGGCCAGGGATTCAGCGCTGTCGCCACCGGATCGGGCAACATGACGGGCTACAGCTACAGCATCGACCAGATGAGCAACCGGGTCACGCTGTATCACCCCAAGGGTGTGCCAGCGGTGCATTGCTGGAGCATGCGGGGCCTGACATGCGATACCTGAGCGCCCCGAGGGCGGCCGAATCCACCCGCCCTTTATGGAAGTTACGGCTCGGGCTAACACTGGTCGAGCTGATGGTCGGGCTGACCATCGCCGGCCTGTTGGCCATCACCGCGATGCCGCATTTCGCCGACTACAGCCAAAACGCCCGGCTACGCGAAGGCGGTCATCTGTTGCTGGCCGAAGCGATGGCCGCCCAGAGCGAGGCCATCAAGCGCAACAGCCGTATGCGCCTGTCCGCCAGCAGCAGCACGGTGCAGTTGCTGGACCTGGCCGACCTGACACAGCCAGTCTTGGTGCGAGAAAGCAGCTTGTCAAACGGCTTGACCGCCGAAACCGCGAGCATTGACTTCGGCAGCGATGGCCGTACCCTGCCGTTTGGCACCGTCGGGGCGATCGACCTGTCGATCACCGGCATGACTTGCTCAAGCGACCTGCGCTGTCCAGGCCTGCGCGTCGACGCCGGCGGGACAACCAGGCTTTGCATCGATCGCCGGGTCGGCTGCCCATGAAGCGCGGCCTCGGCCTGCTCGATGCAATGATCGCGCTGGCGATACTGTCCTTCGGGCTGCTCGCGCTGACAGGACTGCAAAGCCGCACGATCGCCCGCGGCACCGAAGCCCAGTCGCGCCTGCTGGCAAGCCAGTTCAACGACGAACTGCTGAGCAGGGTGCTGGTCGATGTCGCCAACGCCAGCTGCTACACCCTGCCGCAGGTCGGCAACTGCACCAGCGCCAGCGCCCTGACCAGCACCGCAGCCTGGGCCACCAGCGTGGCCGCAGCACTGCCGCCGCCTGTGAGCACGAGTTCAACGCTGGATGCTGCAAGCGGGCAACTCTCAGTGCTGATCACCTGGACCACCAAGGACCGCGAGGCCGGCTCGACGACCAGCGACATCACGCGCCAACAACTGGCGGTGACCGATGTCCGCCCCTGAGCGCCGACATCGCCGGCCGAAGCGCGGCCGGCGGCGCGGCATGTCCATCGTCGAGTTGATGGTCGGCATGGTGGTGGCGCTGCTGGTCGGCTTGGCCGCTGCCGGCAGCGCGATCGTCTTCACCGCGTCGCAACACCAGGGCCTCGGGGTAGGCAGCGCCAACCTCAACGGTGCGAGTGCGCTGGCCGGGATCAAGCGCGACGTCGCCGCAGCCGGGCTGGGATTTTTCGGCGACTCGACATTTCGCTGCAACACCCTGAACCTCAGCGTCAACAACACGGTGCTCACCGACGCCAGCAGCTTCTCGCCCGCATTGATCACCAGCCAGGGCAACAACGACCGCATCGACATCGTCTATGCCAGCCAGATCAGCGCCGGCATCAGCGTGCTGCTCAACGCGGCATCGGACGGCAGTTCGGCCGAACTGCGCTCGCTGCTGCCGGCAAGTGTCGGGCAAACCGTGTTGCTGGCGCCGGTCACACCGGGCTCGCCTTGTCTGCTGCGGTCGATCACCGCCATGGCCGCCGCGACCGCAGACAGCAAGCAGCAGCTGAGCTTTGCCAGCACGGGCCGCTACAACCAAGCTGTGTTCAGCAACAACCCCGCGTTCCCGGACAAGAGCAGCGCAGCGCTGCTCGGAGACCTGATCTGGAGCCGCTATCGGCTGGACGGCACAAACCTTCTACTTGAGCGTCCATTGTTGGGTGACTCGGCTGTGTTGCAACGCAACGTGATAGGTCTGCGGGCGCAGTACGGGGTTGCCGCTGTCGGCGGCACCACGATCGAGAGCTGGCAAAACGCGAGCGGGTCAGACTTTGCCACCCTGACCAGCGCGGCATTGCCTCGCGTGCGTGCGCTGCGCATCGGGCTGGTGACGCGCAGCGCGCAGCGCGAGAAGGAAGCCGCCTCCGGCCACTGCGAGGCCAGCATGAACAAGCCCCAGCTGTTTGGCAACACCGTCGAACCCGACCTCAGCGACTGGGCCTGTTACCGCTACCGCAGCGCGGTCACCGTGGTGCCACTACGCAACTTTGTGTGGGGCCTCACGCCGTGAAGCAAGACCAACGTGGGATGGCAATGATCGTCGTGCTGGTGCTGCTGTCGGTGTTGCTGATGGGCGCTCTCGCGCTGGCTCGACTCACCGAGGTCGGCACCCTGGCCGCTGGCAACGCGAGCTACCGCGAGGCTTCGATACAGGCCTCGGCGGTGGGCATGAACACCGCCTACCTTGCCGTGCGAGATATCACCAACGAGGACCAGAGCATCACCGGCTGGTATTGGTCCACGATGCAAGCCGCCGAAGGCGACGACATCTCAAATCTGAACTTCGACAGCGCGCCGGAACTCCTGGTCGGCAACTACCGGGTGCGCTATGTCGTCGACCGGCTGTGCAATAACGCGCCCGTGACCAACACGCTGCAGCAATGCCTGGTCAAGCAGATACCGCAGACCGAGAGCAGCAAGGCCGGCGGCGAATCAGTCGACCCACCCAATGCCAGGCAGTTCAGGGTCACGGTCCGGGTGACCGGGCCCAAGAACACTCAGACCTGGACCCAAGGTCTCGTCACCAAGGGCTGAGCCGCGCCCTGGGTATCCCATCCCCCAAAACTATCGAGGTGATGCATGAATGCGTTTGTTCGAACCCTGACCTGCGGCACAGCCTTGTTGTGCCTGCTCGTCAGCCTGAGCGCGCCAGCCACCAACCTGGCCGAACTACCACTCAAGGCCTCGGTGCTGGCCAAACCCAACGTGGTGTTCGGCCGCGATGACTCGGGATCGATGGACTGGGAGGTGTTGATGAGCACCGACGACGGCATTGCCTGGTGGAACGGCAGCAACTCGGCCTGGGACAGCGCCTCCAACAAGCCGGTCTACACATCGGCCACAAGCGGTAATCGCTTGACGCATCTGTTCCCGATGGGAACCGCCACCGGCGGCCAGATCTACGCGATCGGATCCGACAACGGCCGGGTCGCACCACCGATCGCGCAACTCGGGTGGTTGCGGTCCAGCGCCTTCAATCCGCTGTACTACAACACCAGGACCAGCTACCCGGCTTGGTCGCCGGCCTATGTCAGTGCCGCGTTGCGCAACTATGCCGATGCGCCGACAACGGCCGCGCCATCGCACCCCGGGCCGCTTTCGCCCACACCAGTCACGCTCAACGTCGGCACGCAGTGGAGCTCGACCAACACCAACTTCAGCAACAGCGACTACCAGTTCAGCGTGATGCCGGGCATGGTGTTGCCGATCGGCACCAAGATCAAGGCGAGCAGTTCAAGCTCGGGGCTGTGCAGCGGCAGCACGCTGCAAACGCTCAGCGCGTCGACCGTGGTGGGTTCGGGCGGACGCTGCCAAGCCTCGTTGCCCTATTACCCAGCGACCTTCTGGCAGCGCACGGTCTGCCCGGCTGGCGACGCCGGCTGCACCGCGGCGCCCGACTGTGTCGCCACCAACCCGGCAACGAACCCGGACGCCGACTGTGTCAGCGCGCCCGACGGCCTGGGCAAGCTGCGCCGCTACGAGATCAAATCAGGGATCAGCTTCCCGTCTGGCCGTAGCTTTGCAGCCGAGTTGCAAAACTTCGCGAACTGGTTCACTTACTACCGCAAGCGCAAGCTGATGCTCGCCGGCGCGATGGGCCGCGCGCTAGAGCCACTGACCGGCGTGCGATTGGGCGTGGTGCCGTTTTGCGACGGCAGCAGCAGCGACGCCTGCGCGGTGCCGACGATGTTCGATGCCGACAGCAGCAACAGCGCCAGCAACCGGCGGGCCGCCGCGGGCACTTTCTACCTCAACGCGCTGAGCTCGCAGGGCACGCCAACCCACAACACGATGAAGTACATCGCCAACCAGTTCAACACCAACACCAACATCGTCCAGTACGCCTGCCAACGCAACAACCTGTTTGTCGTCACCGACGGCTTCTCCAACACGACGGCAATCACACCGCCGTCCTGGGACTCGGGCAAGTCGGCCAACACCTGGGGCGCCAGCGCGCCCTACCAGACCACAGCCAACGGCTCGCTGGCCGACCTGGGACTGCGCTACTACACCAACCGGCTGCGCGCCAGCGGCGCCAATGCGCTGAGCGCAGGCCGCCTGCCCTCGGGAGACCCGACGCGACGCAACCCCGACCTCAACACCGACCTGCACATCACCACCTACGGCATCACGCTCGGCGCGCGCGGCAAGCTATTTCCCGACGCCAGCAACCCCTTCGCGACCGACGTTTTTGCCACCCCCCCGACCTGGCCAGCCCCAGTGGCCGATGATCCGTCGATGATCGACGATCTCTGGCACGCGACGGTCAACGGCCGCGGCCAGATGTACCTGGCCGGTGACGTCGAGTCACTGAGAGGAGCGATCCAATCGGCGTTCAACGACATCCTCAATCAAGAGGGTTCACAAGCCAGCGTCGCCGTCAGCTCGGTCAACCTTGACCGCGGCGACTCGCAGGCCTATATGGGCTCCTACAACCCGGCCGGCTGGTCCGGCGACCTGTCGGCCAACCCGATCGATCCCAGCACCGCTGCGATATCGACAACCGAGACTTGGTCGGCCGCGAGCCAGCTGTCGACGCGCGACTGGACCACCAGGCTGGTGTTCAGTTCAGGCAGCAGCAGCGGCCTGGACTTCAATGCCGACAATGTCGGGGCTGCGGTCAACCCCGATGCAGCCAGCTTCACCAACCAGCAGGTGGTGGACTACCTGCGCGGCAACCGCAGCGGCGAAGGCAGCCTGTTCAGAGCGCGAACCAGCCTGATCGGCGCGGTGGTCAACGCAGAACCGGTGCTCGCGCGCGACGAGCGAGTGGTCTACCTGGCATCGGGCGACGGCATGCTGCATGCGTTCGACACCAGCAGCGGCAAAGAAGAATGGGCTTATGCGCCGCCCGATACCTTGGCCAACCTGGGCCAGTCGGTGCAGCGCGGCTGGGTCTACCAGACGCTTCTCGATGCAACGCCTGGCTATGGGCGGCTGTCGTCGGGCCAGAAGTTGCTCGTCGGTGGACTTGGCGCGGCCGGGCGCAGCTATTACGCGCTCGACGTCAGCAATCCCAAGAATCTGAATGCGGCTGGCGCGGCGGCACAGTTCCGCTGGATCTTCCCGGCCAGCGCCGATGCAGCCAACCGCGCCAAGATGGGTTACACCATCGGCAAGCCGGTGATCACCAAGACTGGCGACGGCGATGTCGCGCTGCTGAGTTCAGGCGTGGACAACGCCCAAGCCGTGGGCGACGGCAAGGGTCGCTTGTGGGTGCTCAGTGCCGGCACCGGCGCAGTGATCAAGACCTTCAGGACTGCTGCCGGCAGCACGGCAGCCGAAGCCGGCTTGTCTCACGTCTCGGCCTTCAAGGAGACCGACGGCAGCGTGCGCTACGCCTTCGGCGGCGACTTGCTAGGCAATGTCTGGCGATTCGATCTGGAAAAAACCGGCGTGGGGGAACTCGACGCCGACCTCCTCGCGGTGCTACTTGACGCGGCTGGCAACGCCCAGCCCGTCACTTCAGCACCCGAGATGATCAGCCTGAACGGCAAACGCATCGTCCTGCTGGGCACCGGCAGGCTGCTCGACATCGGCGATTTTGGCAACAACCGCACCCAATCGTTCTACGCCATCGCCGATGGCCCGGCGCTGAACAATGCCCGCGCCAGCCTGGTGCACCAGGTCTACAGCCGCGGCAGCAACGGCGCCGGCACGCTGACCCAAAACACCGTGAACTGGGCCAGCGACCGAGGCTGGTATTTGGACCTGCCTGCCGGTGAGCAAGCCAACACCGACCCGATCGTCACCTACGGCGCGGTGGCTTTCGTCAGCAACATCAACGGCGCCACCGACTGCAGCCAGTCGTCCTACCTCTACCTGATCGACGTCGGCTCAGGCAGCCTGGCCGCCAGCGAGACCACCGCGTCATGGCTGATTGCCGCCAACGCCTCGTCATCAAGAGTGATCACACTGCGTGTGATCGACGGCAAGATCGTCGGCCTGACCCATCGATCCGACAACAGCGTGTTCCAGCAACGCCTACCGTTGGGCCAGACCATCACCCCAGCCAAAAGCGCCTGGCGCGAAATTCGACGCTAATGCTCCAGCGACTCCAAATGACCCGCATCATCCCAGCCCACCAGCGTGAAACCCTGCGGCGTGTGCAGCAGGCGGTTGATCGCCGCGTTGCCCAGGGTCCAACTGCGCGGGGCATCCAGCGCGGTGCGGGTCGCTGCGCGGTACAGGCAGTCGAGCACGCCACCGTGGCTGACCAGCGCGATCGTTCGACCGGCGTGAGCCGCGACCAGAACTTCGACTGCGGCGATCGTT
>CAMCTC010000172.1 GCA_945878355.1 Bordetella parapertussis
GCCCGCTTGGGCGGCTATCTCGGTCGCGCCAGCGACCCACCCCCGGGGCACCAATTGCTGTGGCAGGGCTACAGACAACTCCAGGCAATGTGTGACGGCTATTCGCTCAGACCGTGACGGCATTGCTGAAATTGTGGGGCAAGGGCAGGCCTAGCCTGACCGATTTTGTTTGCGTCATGTGTGCTCCTGCCGAATGGCATCCGTGATGCCGCAGCATCGCTGAACTTGAAAAAGACTGACGGCAGTTATAAGGAGGGGCGTCTGGCCTGGCTCCAATCGACATCGGCAGCACCAAGTCACCGCGCGATGACGCATCAGGCGGGTTTCATCTGAGGTGAATGCAAGGACTCGGCCTCACGTACCGGACGGAAGGTCAGCGCGATCACGGCCGCACAAAGCCCGATGACGAAAGCGCCGATGTATAGGCGGGAGTAGTTGCCCCAGGTATCGAACACGAAACCACCGGCGCCGGAGCCCAGCGCCATGCCCAGGCTCGCAAACAAGGTGACGGCGCCGAACATGGTGCCCATGATGCGCGGGCCGAAGGCGTCGCGCACCAGCACGGCGTACAAGGGCATGACCCCGCCATAGGCGAGGCCGAACACGATCGCCGCGACATAGAAGGCCGGCAGTGTGTCGACGAAGACATAAGCCCCGATCGACATCGCCTGGAGCAGCAATCCGGCGACCAGCGTCTGCTTGACGCCCTTGCGGTCAGCGATCATGCCGAAACCGATCCGTCCGCACAGGCCGGACAGACCCGCCAGGCTGAAGACACTCACAGCCAGCATCGGCGCCACGCCGCAGAAGGTGGCATAGGTCACCATGTGAAAGATCGGTCCCGAGTGCGCCGCACAGCACGCAAAATTGGCCAGCGCAATGACCACGAACTGAGGTTTGAAAAGCGCTTGCGCCGCCGTCAGCGGGTATCGCTCGGCGGTCAGGTCACGCACCGGCGCAGCACCGGCGACCTTCGAATGCCCGGGCGGATCACGGACCAACCAGGCTGCGGGCAGCACGAGAAAGATGGCCGCGACGCCAATGATCAACATGCTGGCGCGCCAGTCATGCTGGCTGAGCAGCCAGCCGGCAAACGGTGAGACCACCATCGAGCCCATGCCCATGCCGGCCGACACCAGCGCGGCTGCGAGATTGCGCCGATGCTCAAGCCAGCCGGTGGCGACCGCGATCATCGGTGCATAAAAGCTGCCGGCCGCCGTGCCGACCAGCACGCCAAAGCCCAGCTGCAGTTCCAGCAAGTTCGTGGCCCGGCTCGCGGTGATCAACCCGGCGCAGAGCAAGACGCCGCCAAGAAGCACCACGCGTCGAGCACCGATGCGGTCGCACAGCACGCCCCAGGCGATCGACCCGATCCCCATGAACAGGAAGGCGATGGTGGCCACCGAAGAGATGCCACTGTGCGACCACCCGGTCTGCTGCGCGATCGGCACCAGGAAGACCGCGAGCGACAGCATGGCGCCGATGCCGATACAGGTCATCAGCATGCCGGCGCCGACAACCACCCAGCCGTAGGACAGTTTCATATCTTTGAACCTCTCAGGCACTCTGGACCACCTCGCGTGAATCGTGATGGGCGAAATACCCCGCCAGGCGATCCTCAACCAGAGCAACGATCTTCAGGCGGGCTTGCCAAGTGGCCATGGAGCCCGAGAAACCCGATCACCAACACCAATGCTGGCCAGTCAGACTTGCAACACCAGTTTCGAAAATTTCTGAAGGTTCACAGTGAGGCCAACGGACGCGGCCCTTGAGCCCTTTGCGCGCGGGTCAGTGTAGACGGTGCCGCCAAAACAACCGGTCATGGGCTTTGTCCACATGCAACGCCTGGATTCGTGCACGAGGTGACGAAGGCCGACTGGCGGCTAAAGAGGCGATCCCCGAGCCGAAGGTGCAGCATGGTGTCGGGTGAAGTCAATCCTTGGGCAGTGGCCAACGCTCGAGGTAGGTCATGTATTCCGGCTCCACGTCCACCTGCATGGTGGCCAGGAAACGCACCACCGCGCAGTAGAAGGAAATGGTCAACACCAGATCTGTCAGGTGCTCCGTGGAAAGAATACCTTGTAGCGCGGCGAAGGTCTCTGCTGAGGCTGCCCCCTGCACCGTCATTTCGCGGGCTGCGCGCAGCACACTGCGGGCGCTAGCGTCCAGTGTGGTTGGCTTGCCGGCCGTGTCGTCGATCAGCGCCTGGATATCCTCGTCCGACACGCCGAAATCATGGCCGATCTTGACATGGTGCGCCCACTCATAGGGCGAGCGTGCCAGCCAGCCCACCTGCAGGATCGCCAGCTCGCGCAGCCGTCCATCAAGCTTGCTTTTGTTGCGAATGTAGCCGCCCAGGCCGGAGAAGGCGCGCGCCCCGCCGGGGCTATGCGTCATCAGCCGGAACAGCGCGATGTCGCGCGTCAGCAGGTCTTGGTGTTCCGGCGGCAGGTCAGCGCGGGTGAGGTACGGCAGGCGGGCCATGATGGGCTGTTCCCTTTGTTGGAGGTGGGCCTCGGCTTGTACTGGCGGGCCTAGCGTGGTTTTGATTGTGACAGCGAACAAGGGAACGGGTGAGACAAGTGGACGCCAATAGACGACGTTATTGCAGAGCCAGGGCCGCTTGTTGTCGGCCAAAGAAAGGTTCATCGGAACCCTGACTGAGGTGCATTGTTAATATTTTCTACAGAAGAGCGGGTGAGTTGACCCAGCACAAGTCGGCGGGCTCGTTTGCCGAGGTCTCTCCGGGTTTCACCTGTCGGCATCATTGGCAGTATTTGTCATACTCGCTTTGTAATCTCGTAACACTAGCGCCTTACCAACCAAGAATGCACCTGACATGTCAAAACTTAAAGAACTCATGGCCGCCCGCAAGGATCTCGAGCAGCGCATCGCCGAGGCGCAACGTGAGGCTCGTGCCACCAGCATCGCGAAGGTGAGGGCGTTGATGGCTGAATGCGGCTTGACAGCTGCTGATATCGGGGGCAAATCGGGTGGGGGTCGGGTAGTGGGTGCGGCCATGCCCAAGGGCAAGGTGGCGGCCAAGTACCACAACACCGCCACGGGGGACAGTTGGTCTGGTCGTGGTCTGCAGCCCCGGTGGCTCAAGGCTGCGCTGGCGGCAGGTGCCAAGGTCGCGGACTTCGCGGTCTGATTTCCTGCTTGGGTACTTTGCGTCAGCCCGTGTCGGGTTGATCGCCACGGCAAGCCTGTTCCTCTGGCGGGCGCCGATGCATCGCGTCGGTCCTGAGGTGATTTGATTGGGTGCGTGTTGACGACGATCTACTACCGGCCCGGACATGGCGGTCGTCTCGACAGCGGATGAGGACGGGCGCTGGCCGAGGATCTCAGGGACTACTGCTGGCCCACTGCAGGCCGAGCCAGGATGCAGGCCGCAGCGCCTGTTTCGTTGCCATCCATTCGCCCATCGGATTCAACCGGACCCTGCACCGTCTGCACACCGCCTGGCATCGTTCCAGGCTCGGCAGCAACGGAAGCAAGCCTCATGCAACGCAATAACGGTTTCAAGGGCAACAAGCAGGCCTTGCCGCGCAAGCCCTGCGTGGACTGCGGCCGTGAAATGGTGTGGCGCCAGGCCTCAGACCGGAATTGGATTGAAGTCAGGTACTGCTCTGAAGCCTGCCGTCGCCGCAGCAGCGTCCCGATGGCCGCGGCTCGGCGGCCATCGACGGCTTCGACGCCAAGATCTCCAGATTCTGCGGGGCCAGCCACCTCTGATATAACTGGTCAACAACCAAAGCCCGGCCAGTCCGGAACCGCATGATCAACTTGACCAACATGTGCCGCCGCTGGGCCTGGCTGATCGCAGTCCTGGTGGCGATGCCCGCCTGGGCGGCGTCACCCAAGCCCGTGGAATCCGCCCCCTGGAAGCCCACCCGCACCGTGACCCTGGTCGTACCCTACAGCCCTGGCGGCGGGGTGGATGCGATGGCCCGACATGTGGCCAGAGAACTGCAGGCCAAGTGGGGCCAGACCGTGCTGGTGGAAAACGTGCCCGGAGCCGGCGGCCTGCTGGGCACCCGGCGGGTTCTGGATGCGCCGCCCGATGGCCACACGTTGCTGGTACAGATCCCCTCGCTGCTGGTGATCCGCCATACACCAATGTACAAAGGGGTGGACCCGGCCGCCCGGCTGGTACCGATCGCCACCTACTCGATCACTGCGGGCGTGTACGCGGCGCATGCCGGCATCCCGGGCAAGACTTACGCCGACCTCAAGCGACATTGCAATACCGCGCCCAAGCCTTGCTCGTTCGGCACCACCGAGAACATGGCGCGGGTTCGTCTGAAGATGCTGGAGAGTGACATCCCCAACATGATCGTCGTCAACTACAAGGGCGGGGGCCAGCTGGTGAATGACCTGCTGGGCGGCAATGTGGACATCGGTGTGATGGGCTATACCGCCATTGCACCGCATGTGAAGTCGGGCACGGTGAAGATCATGATGACCAGCGGCACCACCCGTTCGCCGATCGTGCCCGACGCGCAGACTGCGGTGGAAGCGGGTCTGCCCCAAATCGCCAGCGAAACCTGGTATGGCCTGTTCGCGCCGCTGGGCACGTCCAATGCCGTGGTGCGTGCGGTGGCCGCGGCCGTTCGCGAGGTGGCCGGCATGGAAGAGACCAAGACCTTCTTTGCCGCCCTCGGCTCGTCGGTGCTGATCACCTCGCCTGAAGAGTTTGCAAAGCTGGTGCGTGACGAAGAGCAGCGCCTGAACGCATTGCTCAAGAAGTACCCGCTGGATTGACCCGGCCTGCCGGAGGCTCTCAACTGGAGCATCGCCTGCCACGAGCTTCGAGCTGTTGTATCCCGTGAGTCATGTGCCCGTAGCTCGCCGAAATTCCGAGCCCGCCAGTTGATGCGAGAAGGGATCGAATCTTCCAAGCAAGAGCAATCGTCATGAGACAAGTCCTTGGCGCTCATCTTGTTACCCGGACTGCGTCCGGCGCCTCATGCACGGGTTGAGATGCGTTCTCCGAGCAAATCCATCAAGGTGCTCACATGGATGATCAAGTCTCGAATGATCAGCAACGACCACTTTTGCCGAGTAAATCCAGAGCAGAGCTGATGGGGCAAACGGAGCGCTAATCAAGCTTTTCAATGCCCTTCGGCTAGCTTGTACCCCGGTCGCATCTCAAGCCGTGGTTAGATTTCACGGCTGCTGCGCCGACCGTGGCTTGTAGGCGCAGACCATGCGGCCACACCGTCATGTCGATCGGGGCTCGAAAAGGCTAGGGCGAGGCGGCAATCCCGGCTTGAAGCGTTCGCGGAATCGACTGGACATCAAGCCTCAATCTTCAACAAGTCGACCGCCAACAACACCTCACCGTCGAAATGTGCCTTGGCCTCGGCGATCCACTGCGGCTCGGTGCCGGGTTGAGGCGGCGGCACTGGGTGATTGAGCACCAGCACCCGCACGCCGGCAGTCGCAGCGGTCTTGGCCGCCTGCTCGATGTCGGAGTGGTAGTCCAGCACCTCGCGAAATCGCTGCATCGGATGTTGGGCGATCGGCGCTCGTCGGACCACTGTCTGGACGTAGACATCGGCGCCCTGGCACAGGCGGTTCAAGCCCTCGCAGGGCACTGTGTCGCCGGCAATCACCACCACTTTGCCTTCGGCCTCGACCCGGAAACCCATGGTGGGATGGACTGGGCTGTGGTCAGTAGCCGCTGCGATCACCCGAAGCCCGGCCGACTCGTAGACCAGTCCTTCGGCGATCTCATGCGCCTGCACCTGCGGCTTGTGCTGCAGGTCAGCGTGGTGCGACATGCGGTAGTGCACGTCGGTGTCGAGCATGTTCAAAGTGGCCTCGGTAAACCGCTTGAATCCCAAAGGCCCATAGGCCAGCAGCGGCCGTGAATCCTGGCTGGTGATCCACCGGGTGGTAATCACATCGTTGTAGTCCGTGGTGTGGTCACTGTGCATGTGAGTGACGAACAGCGCAGTGAGGTCACGCGCCGTCATGCCCACCGCCGCGCCTCGCATCAAGACCGCGCGACCGCAGTCGAACAGCAAGTCGGTCTTGCCGATACGCACCAGTGTGGCCGGGCCAGCTCGATCAGGCACGACCAACGGTGACCCGCTGCCAAGAATGATGACTTCCATGGGAATCCCCTTTAGTTGAACAACCGACAAACCCGTCAAGCCATTGGTTTGTGAAAAAATTCTTATAACTTGTGAAATGCAAGTTTACTGACATAAATTTTAAGATGCAAAGCCTGTGTGGCGCGTATTTCCAAGTTGCTGAACCTCCGTGCCCATGTCCAAGCGCAGCACCGAACAGGTCCGAGGCCGTGCCTGTCGGGATGCCAGATATGCCGAGAAGTTGGCTCCTCTCTCGCAACCCGTGGGCCGCTCCCGTCGGACGATTTGCTCACTGGCGGCGGACCTGACCTGATGGCAGATCTGCTTTGATTTCGAGGTCAACCACGACACCTGAGGTCTCACTTCGAAACCCGCCAGGACCACCTCCCTCCGTCCGGCGCAGGACCTCATCAAACGCTCAGGCGCCGTCTTATGGAAAACCATGACTGGCAATGTACTATTTGCCCTTGCCAGCGTGGAATTTCGGGCCTAAGCTTGAATCGTTCTTCGGCAAACTCTCGGTCAGGTCCATTATGTACAAGCGCATTGTTTTGGCATATGACGGTTCAGACAGCGGTCAAAACGCCTTGCTGGATTGCCGGGATTTAGCCCAGTGGTCGCACGCTGAATTGGCGCTGGTGGCGGTGATGCCAACCGGGATCGGACTGGTTGCGATGGAAGGCGGCATGTTTGACACCGACATGATGGATCGCGAGAGGCAGATCATGCAAGCCAGACTGGAAGACGGTTTGCAGCGCCTGCAAAGCACTGGAAGTCAGGCCAGCGGCGCGCTGCTGGTGGGCGATACGGTGGAAGAAATCACCCGCTATGCCAAGAAGATGGAGGCAGACCTGATCGTGGTGGGTCACAGACACCTGGACGGTTGGGGCGCACGTTGGTGGAAGTCCTCGGTGTCCAAGGCCTTGATCACTCACGCCCACTGCAGCGTGCTGGTCGTGATGACG
>CAMCTC010000173.1 GCA_945878355.1 Bordetella parapertussis
GCATTCGCCATGTCGCCGACGCGCATGGACCATTACCTCGACGCCATCGAGGCCTACAAGCCGCATTGCCTCTACGGTTACGCGAGTTCCGTTGCACTGCTGGCCGCGCATGCGGTCGACCGAAAGCGCAGGCCTAGACTGTCTCAACTCAAGGTGGTTTGCACGACCGGTGAGCCGCTCTACGAACACCAGCGAAGTCTGATCCGCGAGGTGTTCGGGGTTCCGGTCGCCAATGAATTCGGCAGCCGCGACATCGGATTCACCGCTCACGAGACACCCGAAGGACAGATGTTGCTGATGAGCGAGAGTATCGTGCTCGAGGTGCTTGACGACGCCGGTGATCCGGTCGCCCCTGGCGAACTGGGCGAAGCAGTGATGACGGGTCTGTGCTCCGACGCGCAGCCTTTCATCCGGTACCGCACGGGCGACATGGTGCGCCTGTGTGCTGAAACTGACCGCTCCGGACGCGGGCTGCACGTGCTGACAGAGGTGGTCGGCCGCCGAACGGATTTCCTGGTTCGGGAAGACGGCACGATCATGCACGCGCTGGCCGGTATCTATGTCCTGCGTGGCACCGAAGGTGTGGCCGAATTCAAGCTGATCCAGCACGACCTTCGCGATGTCGAGGTCATGATTGTCGCGGGTCCTCGGTGGACCACGGCCAGCGCCCAGGCCATAGAGATGGGCCTGCGCCAGCGGTTGGGTCACGACGTGAGAGTCTGTGTGCGGGTGGTTGATGACATCGCCCCCGAGGGCTCGGGCAAGCACCGGTATGTCGTCAGCCACGTACCGCTTCGCGGCGCGCTTGGGCGCGCGACAACAAGCCATTGAATTAAGAATGATCTGAGCATGAACATCGCAGAACTGATCCGAATTCCCTTGCGCTACAAGCCTTGGCGCCCACGGCATGCCGAACTGGTCTGGGGCAGTCTGCGCGGCGCAACAGGTGACCCTCAAGCCCACCGTGTCCATCTGGGAGCGGCCATCGACTGGCTTTGCCTTGCTCAAGATGTACGCGATAGTCATCCAGACGCCGGCGGTGTATCGGCCGGCTGGAGCTTCGAGGACGGCTGGTTGCCCAGCTATCCGGAAACCACAGGCTACATCATCGAAACACTGCTCGCTGCCGCCCAGGTGTTGCAGCGCCCGGAACTGGTCGGGCGAGCCCAGCGCATGATCGATTGGGAACTGTCGATCCAGATGCCCGATGGCGCTTTCCCAGGGCACTTTGGCGAGGCCGGCAGCCGCCCCGTGATCTTCAACACCGGGCAGATCATGCACGGCATGATTGCCGGCTACACCCAGCTTCGACGCGACGAGTGTCTCGCTGCTGCAGTCCGGGCAGGGCATTGGTTGGCCGACCAGCAGGACGATGACGGCTGCTGGCGCAAGTTTGAACACAACGAAACGCCCCATGTCTACAACACCCGGGGCACCTGGGCCTTGCTCGCCACCGGCTTGATCGCGGAAGAAGTGCGCCTGGTGCAATCGGCCAAGCGAAATTTGGACTGGGCCTTGTCGCAGCAGAGTACCTGCGGCTGGTTCGCAACCAACGCCTTCGTTCCTTGGCGCTCGCCGTTTACACATACGATCGCATACGCGATGCGTGGTTTCCTGGAGTCGGGTGTGCTGCTCGGTGAGCAGCGCTATCTTGATGCGGCGCTCATGACTGGACGCGGTCTCGCCGAGGTTCAGCGCCAGGATGGCTGGTTGGCTGGAACCTACAAGGACGGCTGGAAGGCCGATGCCAGCTACGCCTGCCTGACCGGCATTGCGCAGATGAGCGTCAACTGGACCCGCGCTGCCCAGGTCACTGGCGCAGTAGATCTTCGAGACAACGCACGTGCCGCATTGGCCTACCTAAAGACCAACCAGCGACTGGAAGATCCCGATCCGGCCGTGCGAGGCGGCATTGCAGGTTCTGCGCCTATTTGGGGCGCCTATTCGCGCTTTGAGTATCCCAACTGGGCTGCCAAGTTCTTCGCTGATGCCCTGATGATGGACATGGTCGAAATCGCGGTGCCACCAGTGCCAAGGCTAGAGGTATGCCATGACTGAGTTCAACAAAAAACTGCAGGTGATGGTGTTGTGCGGCCGCAGCCCCCGACATCTGTACGTGGCCAATGTGCTGTGCCAATCGACCGAGGTGCTGGCCATCGTGCAGGAAACGGGCAGCGACTTCTCGTTGAAGAAGCTGGCCAAGACATTGCGCCCCGCAAGCATCTTCCGCAAGACGTGGCGATGGCTGCGAGACCGTAGACGCTACATCGGCAACGGCGAGGCCCAGTTCTTCTTCGGCGACGAGCCTGCCCAGTTGAACCACCCCGAGTTGGTCAAGCAGTTCCCGCACATCAACCACCCGAGCGTGGTTGAACTGGCGCGCGTCCTGAAACCCGATGTGATTGCTGTTTTTGGTACCTCACTGATCCGAGGTGAACTCCTCAAGGAAGGCCGCATCGGCATCGCCAATCTGCACGGCGGTCTATCGCCGGAATATCGAGGGGCCGACTGTACTTTCTGGGCGCTCTACAACGGCGAGCCTGAAAAGGTGGGCTGCACCTTGCACTGGATCGACGCCGGCATCGACACCGGCGGGCTCATCGCTCATGTCAGTCCGAAGGTACAACCTGATGACAACGAATTGAAATTGTTCTGGCGCAGCGTGCAGACCAGCGCTGGCGTCTATGCAGAATTCATTCGACGGCTTGCGGCCGGAGAGAACTTCGGTCAGATCCAGCGAGACAAGGGGCGCCTCTACCAGGTCAAGCAGCGGAGCTTGCGCCATGAGCAGGTCGTCGACCAGAGGCTGCAGCAGGGAATTTTGCAAGGCTTGAATCTTGATGTCAGGATCGCCTGGTACACCTCAAAGGAAATTGTTGCCGGCCGTTGATTCGTATGAAGGTCGAATCTGAAAGCGAATTGGCTGAACTTTGATGCTGAGCGCCTGGGCTATCGTTGCTGCGCTGTGGTTGATCGCGACTGCAGCGATCGTCACCGTCTATCGACTTGAGCTCCAGAAACTTTGGCGAGAACCCGTCTTCCGGTACCCCATCTTGATCATCGAGAGCGACGACTGGGGTGCCGGACCACTGTCTCAGGCAACGGCGTTGCGCGATATCGCCTCAGTACTGAAGCGGCATCGGGACGCCATCGGGCAAACGCCGGTCGTCAACCTGGCATTGGTTTTGGCGGTGCCGGATGGACCAGCGATTCAGGCAGCGGGCCGCTATCGCCGCGTTTGCTTGGATGCGCCGGCATTTGCCGACGTTCTGGCGGCACTCCAGGAAGGGCAGGCCTGCGGCGTGTTCGCCTTGCAACTGCATGGCCTGGAACATTTCTGGCCGGATACGCTGATGGCCAGCGAAGATACTTCAGTGCAGGCCTGGCTCAGGCAGGCAGTGCCAGCTCGCACAGAGGATTTGCCCTCGCATCTCCAAAGCCGCTGGATCAACGCGTCTAGCTTGCCTTCCGCCCCACTTGCCAACGCCTTGATGCAAGCGGCAGTCGCCGAAGAAGTCATCACCTATCGACGTGTCATCGGCGCGCCGCCGAGCGTGGTGGTTCCCCCGACGTTCGTCTGGACCCGAGAGACTGAACGTGCGTGGGCCGCGCAAGGGATCGAATGCATCAGCACGCCGGGCTGGCGCTACACCTTTCGCGGAGTTGATGGACTGCCGGCAGGTGATGAAGGGCCTATCGCCAACGGGGACCTTGCGGGTAGCTTGAACTATCTTTCTCGCAGTGACTATTTTGAGCCAGCGCGTGGTCGCGATGCGCGATACGCACTGGCTGCATTGCAACAAGCTTCTTCGATGGGTCGACCTTGCTTGCTGGAGAATCACCGTGACAACTTCATCGGTGACCCATCGATACGCGATACCAGTCTGACGGAGCTGGACAAACTCTGCCGAGAGGCACTGCTTGCGCATGCCGATCTTCGTTTCCTGAGTTCACTCGCGCTCGCGCGGATACTGCGTCGCCAAGACCAGACCTGGCTGATCGCTGGGCTTGGAAAAATTCCGATGATCTGGACTCGTTTTCGCCAAGCGGGTCGACCTCGAAAACTCATGGCGACGGCGACGCTGGCTGCCGTGCTGAGCCTGTTGTTGGCGTCGTTTGGATGAACGCTTGGCGGACGGCCATTGGCAGCCAGCGAATTTCGCCGCAAGACACCAAGGATCAATCTTGCAAGATGACTTGGCGGATGATCTCGACCCGTCGCTCAGGTGTGAAGTTTCGGATAACCCGCTCACGAGCCGTTGCACCCATTCTTTTTGATTCTCCGTTGTCGAGCAACAGACGTGCGAGCGCTGCTTCGACCGCCTGAACGTCGAGGCCCTCCACACAAAGTCCGTTGCGCCCATCCTCCACGGCGGACCCCGTGCCGCCGGCCCGTCCGGCTATGGCCGGCTTGGCGCAAGCGTTGGCCTCCAGATAGACGATGCCGAAGCCTTCGGTGTCGCCGTCGATGTCGCGGTTCGGCATGGCAAAAAGATCGCAGGCGTTGTACCAACGAGGCAAATCGTCTGGCGCGACATGTCCAAGCAGGTGCAAGCGCCCGCTCACGCACAGCTCTGCGCCGATCCCCAGCAGGTAGTCCCAGTCATCACCAATTCCGACGATGGCGTAGTGCACGTCGATGCCGCGCGCCAACAACCCTGGTAGCGCGCGAATGACTTGATCGAAACCCTTTCGATGTTGCAGCCGCCCTACCGACAGGATCAGCTTTTTTTCCGTCGTCAGTCCGATGCTGGCACGCAGATCCTCAAACGGCAGTCCGGGGCGAAATCGCCGCGCGTCGACGGTTGGGTAGGCCATCACGATTCTTGAATCACGTACACCGATCAGCGCGATCAGTGTGTCGCGTGTGAAGTCGCTGTTCGCCAAGACCTTGTCAGCATGTTGCAGTGTGAAACACATGGTCCAAAATTTTAGGCCTCGTCCCCAGCCGGTGAGCTCCTCGCCGTGCGCGTAAATCACAACCTTACATCCCCTCAATCGACCGACCGCCAAGGCAACAAGACCCTCGGGAAGCGCGCGGCCTGCGAGAATCGTTACGAACCGGCTGGAAAACGACAGGCGCAGCGATTTCCAGAACATGCGCGTGTACATGAACAAGGATTCCGGCCTCAACCATGGGCGCCGCCTGAGCACCAAGCGATGTATCGAATTGGGATGACCCAAGTCGAACCCTTCGGCACCCGGCACGGCCGCAGTGACGACTTGCACCGACTGGTCGCCCAGTCGACGACAGTCATCCTCGAACATCACCGCAGTACCGCCTTTGGTCGGCAGGAACAACTCCGTGATCATCAGCAGTGGCAGGCCTTGCGCGCTCTGTGCCGGCCGAAGCTTGTCGTACAGGGATACATAGCGCTTGGCGATGGCTTGGATCGAATAACGATCTGTCGCCAATTCCCGGGCGATTTTCCCCATGCGCGAACCGTCGACAGAAAGGCATTTCTTCAAGGAAATCGCGAAACTTTCGATGTCACCAGGCGAATAGGTAAACCCAGACTGTCCTTCCACGATGAGTTCACGGCTGCCGCTGGCGCTTGCTGCGACGCAAGGCAGACTGCACGCCATCGCTTCGAGCACGACGTTGGGCAGGCCTTCGTTGAAAGAGGGCAGCACGAGCAGGTCGGCGCATTGATAGTACGGCACAACGTCGGCGGCAAACGGATGCAGAGCAAAGTGCTGCGGGTGGAGATTTGCCAACGCAGTCAGTTCCGCTAGCAACGCACCCTCCGGATCGTCTCGACCTTGCGGTCCGACTGCGAGCAGCAAGGCGCCTGTGTCGAACCCGGTTCGGTTGACCCATTGCTCTGCCAGCCAGAGGATGTTCTTGCGTTGATCCATCACGCCGACATACAGCGCGATAGGTTGGCCGACCGGCAAGCCCATCGAGCGCCTCAACGCCGGTACCTGCTCGGCAGGCAAAGGCTGAAATCGATTCGTGTCAACACCATTGGGAAGGTGGTGGATCAATTCAGTGCGAACTCCGCTGTCACGAAACTCCGCCACCAGATCCTTGCTGATGCCTACGCAAGCATCGACGCAGCCCAACATCAGTCTGTGCAGGCGTCCGACGATCGGGCGGGACATCCTCTGGAGGTCGTCATTCGCCAGACTGGCTTTGACCAGTGACTTCAGGCCCAGCAGGCGAGCCAAGGGCCCGATGAAGGCGTAGGTGAAATAGGCGCCGTGGCCGTGCAGGATGTCGAAGTCCCGCCGTCGCGCCCAAACGTATCGCGCGAGGTTGAACCAGAGACGGAATTCTCGATGTCTGCGCCGTCGGCCGGACTCAATTCTCTGCACGGCGAAGCCTTCAACCACCGATCGCTCACTCAGACCTGGCCAGCGATTGGTCACGAACTCGACGTGATGTCCCAGTTGGCGCAGCGCCGAGGCCAAGGTCAGAGCCTGCAGTGCGGCACCGCTGTACTCAGGCTCGAAATAGGCCGTGTACATCAGGATTCTCATTGGGCGCTGAGTCGATGAGTTGTGGCCGTTCATGGTGCGTCCATTCGGTTCAGCGTAGATTTTTCCGCCCCTCCAGCCACGCGCCCAGCACCACCAACGCCCAGACCCGGAAGGTCAGTTGTTCGTCGCCGGCCATGAAACTCTTTGCGTATCGTGAAACGACCTCTGGCCGCAGTAGGCCGTTGTGACGCCACGGAGCTGGGTCCAGGTGACGCCGAACCAACGCGAAGTCGTCACCAGCCAGAAACGGCAGCAGCGGAAAGTCGAAGCCATGCTTGGGCAGGTCCCAGACATTCCTGGGGATGTAGCGTGCCAGAAGCGCCCGCAGGATGCGCTTCGGCTCGCCCGGCAAATGCCGCCAGTCAGTGCGAAGTTGCCGAATGAAGCGATCCGTGTCGGGATCGCAGAACGGGTAGCGTACCCGCAGGCCACTGATGAGGCTTGCCTGGGTCAGGCGGTCGCTGGGCATGGCGTCGAGCAGCGCGCTTGAGCGCTCGAAATGCGCGCGTCTCGGAAAATCCGAGAAGATTCTGAAATACCGGGTGTGAGAAAACGAGACAGGCTCGCCGCAAAGCTCTTCGATGTC
>CAMCTC010000174.1 GCA_945878355.1 Bordetella parapertussis
GTAAGCGTCCCGCGAACCCCATCCTTGCGCCGTAGCCGGCGGTGTGCTGAGGGCGGCTAAACGGTCGCGGCAACAGTGCCGGTCTCGGCGATAACACTGGCCGGTCGCCAGTTGTGCGGTAGTAGTTGTGCCAGGTCGCGATTCTTCAGCGAGGGAAGGCGCTCGAAGACGTCCTTGAGATAAGCCCAAGGATCGTGCCCGCTGAGTTTGGCCGATTCAATCAGGCTCATCAGGACGGCAGCGCGTTCGCCGGCCAACTGCGATCCCACAAAAAGCCAATTTCTTCGTCCAACCGCGAGCGGGCGAATCGCGTTCTCGGCCGCGTTGTTGTCGATGGGAACGGCCCCGTCGTCGAGGAATGTCGTCAACGCAGGCCAATTGCTCAACGAATAGTCGATGGCCCTTGCCGTGGCATCTGCCTTGACCAGCAACAGGCGTTGCGTCCTGAGCCAGACATGCAATGCATCGGCCATTGGCTTTGATCGCTGCTGTCGCGCCAGCAGTCTGTCCTCGTTGCCGAGATCCTTCACCTCGCGCTCGATCTCGTAGAGCTTGGCGATCAGCGCGACGGCCTGCCCCGCGATCTGGCTGCCATTGAGCTCAAACGCCTCGAACAGCTTCCTGCGCGCGTGGGCCATGCAGAACGCGGCCGTAATGCCCCGTCTGTGCAGCGCGTGATAGCCCGAGAAATCGTCGGTCACCAGCGTGCCGTTGAACTCGCCGAGCACGCGCCGGGGATTGTCGCCCGCCCGGCCGAGGGTAAAGTCATAGAGCACCGCGCGCTGGGTCACGAAGTTCGTCGTGCGGTACACCCACACAAACGCCTTCTTGGTCTTGCCGCGCCCGGGTGCCAGCAGCGCCACCGGCGTCTCGTCGACATGGATCACGTCTTGGCTGAGGATGAAATCCTTCAGCGCCGCGGCCAGCGGCTCCAGTCGCACGCCGCAGATGCCCAACCACTGCGCCATGCTCGAGCGCGGGATGTGCACGCCCGAGCGGGCGTAAATCTCGGTCTGGCGGTACAGCGGCAGATGATCGTCGATCTTGGCGATGGCCACCTGGGCCAGCAGGCCCGCGCCCGGGATGCCCTTGTCGATCATCTGCGCGGGCATGGGCGCGGCCTGGATCGTCTGGCAGCACGCGCAGGCATATTTGCCGCGAATATGGCGCAGCACGAAGAACTGGGCCGGAACACAGTCGAGTTGCTCGCTGACCTCTTCGCCGATGCGTTTGAAGGCTTGGCCGCAGGCGCAGTGCGTGGCGCCAAGGTCGTAGTGGCGTTCGACGCGCGGCAGGCCGGCGGGCAGCGCCTGGCGTACAGCCTTGCCCTTGACTCTTGGCGCGGCCGGAAGGAGTTTGGCCGCATCCTTGGCCGCCTGGTCTTCGCACTCGGTATCGGCCAGGATGGCGTCGAAAAGCACGGCCTGGGTGCTGGTGTCCAGGCTCTCGGCCGACGAACCGAAGCGCCAGCGCTTCAGGCGCGCGATCTCGAAGTTCAGCGCCTCGATCTTGGTCTGCTTGAACTTGAGTTCGGCCTGCATGCGCTCGATCAACACCCGAGACACCTGGACCGAATCGCCGGCGGGCGAGGTATCGAGGGTGGGCGTGTCCGAGGCGTCGAGCATGGTCAAAGTATCTGTCTCGCGCGCGTGCGCGAGAAGACAGACATTCACCAATGGACAACCGAGCAAATTGACTGCCCTGAAATACTCGGCTCAGATCACCGTGATCGGCTTGGCCGGCGACGCGCTCAGGCGCTGCCAAGGCAGGCCCGCCACCAGCCAGTCAAACTGCGCGCGCGTCAGCGTCATCGACCCCGCCGCTTCCTCCGGCCAGGCAAATCCGCCAGCCTGCATGCGCCGGGCGCACAGCCACATCCCCACGCCGTCGTACACCAGCACCTTCAGCCTGTCGGCGCGGCGGTTGGCAAACACGTAGGCATGGTGAGGCTGGGCGCCGTCGCTGAAACCTCGCACCACCTGCCCCAGCAGCACGTCGATACCCCCGCGCAGGTCGCTCACACCGAGTGCCAGCCAGACCGCGTCGACCCGGATCACCGGACGAACTCGCGCAGCCAGGCGGCCAGATCACGAGCGTGGCTCAACGGCCAGTGCAGATCGATCTTGCCAGCGCCCGAGCCCAGTTCAACCCGAATGCAGGTCGAAGTCGGTGGTGCCGGGTGTGCGACCTGCGCCCGAACGGCGACAAACCCATTGACCCGTGCCGGTGACACCGGTTCGACACCATTGAGCCGCGCACGCCATCGTTTGGCATGCGAGCACCAGCTCTGCAGTTCTCGCAATTCGACCCCGTTGGCCGCAGCCCATGCCCTGGCCTTCAAACCCGACGCCTGATAGGCCACCACCTGCTCCAAGCACCGCTCCAACCGTTCCCGATCCAAATTCACGCCGTCTCCTTCGCCGTTGCAATGGACGCAAGGTTGGCAGGTTCATGGTTTAACGGAAAGATGGGGTTGGCGGAACGCTTACACTGGATCGAGCGGTTCCGCACCTACTGCCGCGAGCGATGTCTGGATGAGCGGGCCGAACTGACCCTCGCAGGCGCACGCCGGTTCATTGGCTGGTACGCACGGCGACGCGGTCTCAGCCCGGAGGTCGACGGTCCATGCGCCAATGCAAGAGCCGCGCTGTGCTCGCTGAGCCGGGCATACCAGGTGCTCGGTCTGGAGCCGCCGCAGTGGAAGAACGTGGTGGCGCCGCGACCTGCGGCGAGCCCATTGCTGAGGGCGTTCGAGGCCCATCTGCTTGAGTACCGAGGTAACGCTGCCTCAACGGTGAGCCTGATGCTGACGCAAGTCAGTCAACTCCTGAGCTACCTGCGCGAACACGGGCTGACATGGCGTGCCATGAAGCTCACCGACATCGATAGCTTCCTGATCGCGTGCAGCGCGCGCTATTCGCGCTCGACCACCGCCGGCATTGCCGGCAGCGTGCGCGCGTTCATGCGGTTCCTGTTCGCCACGGGTCGCAGCAAGACCGATCTCGCCGCGTCGGTGATAGCGCCTGTAAGGCCCAAGCTCGAACGGCCGCCTCGGGCCCTTGCGTGGGAGGACGTCCAGCGACTGCTGCGCTCGGTGGACACATCACGCGCCATCGGCCTGCGCGACCACGCGATCTTGCTATTGATGAGCACCTACGGATTCGGCGCTGGCGAAGTGATCCGACTGCGGCTTGATGACGTCGATTGGACTGCGGCCACGCTCAGCGTCGTGCGTCCCAAGACCGACGTAGCCTTCACGCTGCCACTGCTGCCTGCTATTGCCCGTGTGCTGGCACGCTACGTTCGCGACGGCAGACCGCCGCACACCCCAACCCGGCATCTGTTCGTTCAAATGAGGATGCCATTCAGCCCGCTCGACACGGCCTCTGCGGTCCGGCACATCCTGCACAAGCACGCCAAGACTGCAGGGCTGAACGCAGCCAATCTCGGCAGCCATGTGCTTCGCCACTCGCACGCCTCGCGAGAGATCGACCTGGGCGCATCGCCCAAAGTCGTCTCGGACATCCTCGGGCATAGCGACCCAGACTCGATCTCGGCGTATGTGCGCATCGCCACCGAACGGCTGCGGGAGGTCTCGCTGCCAATGCCGTCATGAGCACCCTCATCACGGCGCATGGCCTCGCGCGCGACATCGACGAGTTCCTTCGCTTCAAGCGTGCCATGGGGATGCCTTACTTGCGCGGGGAGTTCGACTTGAACAGCTTGCGGCGCTTCATCGTCATGCACTGGGGCGAGCGCACTCCTGTCGCACTGGACGATGCAGTGAGGCAGTGGACATCGCGCATCGATGGTCGCAAAGCCGTGACAGTCGGCAACGAGTTCGGCGTCGTGCGCCAGTTGTGTCTGTTCCGGCGCCGGCGCGACCCTTCGAGTTACGTGCCGGAACATACCCAGGCGCCGGTCAAGCAATCGACCTTCGTGCCGTACATCTTCAACCATGACGAGGTCCGGCGGCTGATTGAGGCGGCCAGCTCGGTCCAAAGACATGGAGTCTGGGGACAGATGCTGCGCACACTGATCCTGGTGCTGTACTGCACCGGACTGCGCCTTGGCGAAGCAGTGCGCCTGAGTACACAGGATGTGGACCTGCGGCGCTGCACCTTCATGATCCACCACAGCAAGAGACGATCACGCATCGTGCCCTTCCGCGCCGACCTGGCCGAAGAGCTGCGGCGCTACCTCGCGGCACGCCGCCAACTGGTGGGCGAGCACAACGACGATCCTGCGGGCTTCTTCCTGCGGCTGCACGGCGAGCCACTGACGACGCAAGCCGCGTCTGATGCGATTCGACAACTGCTGCGGCAGCTCGGGATCAAACCACCCAGCGGTCGTGTCGGCGCACGCCCGTATGAGCTCAGGCATGCCTTTGCCGTTCATCGGCTCACGGCGTGGGCACTTGCCGGCGAGGATATGCTCGCGCGGCTGCCTTGGCTGTCGGCCTATCTCGGTCATCTGAACGTGCTGGGTACCGAGGTCTATTTGAAGGCAACGCCGCAGCTGCTCGAATTGGCCAGCCATCGCTTCGAACAGCATCTGCGTCGGGCGCGTCGACCCCGATGAAGCGCAGCGCGAACAACACGTTGTTGGCCCTGGTCGAGTCGTTCTTCCGGGAGTACCTGCAGCGCATGCGCGGCGCCAGCGCACATACGGTGCGTTCGTACCGAGATTGCCTGAAGCTGCTGTTCGAATACGTTGCCACTCAGAAGGCCAGTTGCGTCGCCGATCTAGAACTAGGGGACCTGACCGCCGAGATGGTCGCTACGTTCCTGGGTCACCTGGAAGCCAAGCGCTCCAACTCGGCCACTACACGCAACTGCCGCCTCGCAGCCATCAAGAGCTTCTTCAAGCATCTGGTGCGCAACGACCTGGCGCACTCGCAGCAATATGCGCGGGTCCTGGCCATACCGTCAAAGAGAGCACGCCGGCGTCCGCCGAGGTACCTCGAGGCCGACGACATGCGCGCCATTCTGGCCAAGCCCGACCGCAGAACCGCCTATGGCTGGCGTGACTACACGTTGCTGCTATTCCTGTACAACACCGGTGCACGCGTGAGTGAGGCTGCCGACGTGCGACCTGCCGATCTTCAGCTGAGCGCGCCGCGGCAGGTTCGCTTGCGAGGCAAGGGCAAGAAGGAGCGCGTGCTGCCGATATGGCGCGAGACCGCAAGCGCGCTGCACCGTCTGATCGGGATCATGGCCATCGGCGTTGGGCAGCACGTCTTCGTCAACCGGCTCGGTGAGCCACTCTCTCGAGACGGCATCGCCTACATCCTGCAAAAGCATGTGAAGGCAGCGGCAACCGAACGCCCAAGCATCGCGCGGCTCAGAATAACGCCACATGTGATGAGACATAGCTGTGCCGTTGCGCTGCTGCAATCAGGCAGCGATCCAACCGTGATCCGCGACTACCTGGGCCATTCCAGCGTCGCAACCACCAATCGATACATCACAACCAACCTGCAGATGAAACGTGATGCGCTGGAGGCCTTCTGGAAGCATGCGGGCTTGGGGCGCGCACGACCCAAGACATGGAAGCCGAAGTCCGACCTGCTCGCGTTCCTGACCTCGCTGTAGGCGTGCCGGCATTATCTGGAGTCGCTCGGCGGCCGGCGCCGCATCCTGCCTCACGCCCGCCGTTGCTGCCCAAGATAAGACCAGACTCAAGATAATGGCTCCAGCAGAACGCGAGCAAGACCCCGGGGTTCAGGCGTGCGAATTTCTTGTACGCCGAATAGCGGTCGCAGCTGATGATGGCGTGGTCGCGTTCGCCCAACTCACCTTGAACCACCTTTGCCGCGCGCGTTGGATCGAGCACGTAATGCACCACCGATGGCGAATGGAATACCCACAGGTACCAGCGATGGCCCACCTTGCCCTCCATGGTGACAAACACCGCCCACCGCGTCTCGTCGGCGTGCCAGTGGCTCTCGCTGCGCAGCTTGGATACCAAGGCCTGGTTGAGCGGCTCGAACAAGGGCAGCAGCGCTTGCAAGCCGCCGGCCAGCGTGCCGGGCGACATGCTCAGTCCATGATCGGCCAGGTTCTGCAGCAGCCGATTGCTCGGGCGGCCATAGAGGAACTTGTCGAGCAAGACGGTGGTCCACACCGATACGCCGTACTTGCCCCGCTCGATCAAGCGCGCCGGGGCTGGTGCGGTCACGATGCCGGGCACGCAGCCGCAGTCACACAGGGGCCGATAGCGCTTCCTGCGGATCACGCGCCGGTAGGCCTGAACCTCGATCTCCAGCACTTCCGAGTCCTCGGTGCCGGGAAACTCGCCCAGCGCTCGACCACAACTCGGGCATTCGGGGTCATCAAGTGCCACGACCTCGGGGCGCGCTGGCAGGTGTGGCGCCATCGTGCGTCCATGGCCCGGCGCTCCGCGCCGATGTCCACGGCTTGCACGCGCGGCCGGACTTGGTGCCTGCGCCTCACTGGCGTTGCGTTTCTCACTCTTGCGGCCAAACAGGCGCTTCTGCAGATCGCGCACCTTCGCCTGTGCCACCTCCAACTCCGCGCGCAGCGCCGCCTCAGTCCGCGCGGCTTGTTCCCTGACCTCGCGAAGTTCGTGTTGCCAACGCAAATCCCGCGCTGCATTGCGTGCGGCAACTCGTCGGCGCAGCGCCCCCCACCGTTTGGCGGTGGCCTTGCTCACCGCCTCAGCGCGTCGCGCGGCTTCCTGCTTCAACTCCAGCACTTCGTGCTGCTGGCGTCTGTCATTCCACTTGGCCCGCTCCGCCGCCCTGCGATGCAAATCCTTCCAGCTGTTGGCCTCCAGGACGAGCTGAATGTGCTCCTGCTTTGTCAGCGTGATGTACACGGTGGAAAACGGCACCGACGGCTGGTCGCCGACCGCAGCCATCACTTCCAAGGGGCACGCCACCGCATTCATAAGGCCGACGGTAGCGAAAAATGGCAACGGTGTCCAGCACTTCGCACACCCCCGCACGCAGTACCCGGCTACGGGTTCACCGAATGCTTACAGTCAGATTGACCTTGCCAGCGGCGAGCATTCGACGGCGATCTAG
>CAMCTC010000175.1 GCA_945878355.1 Bordetella parapertussis
CGCGCCAAGCCCAAGGCTGGCGTGAGCCCGGCGATTGCGGCGCTGTCGGCGCAGTTGGTGGCCGGCGCAGCCGATGAGCGCGACAAGGTGCGGCGCCTGTACAACTGGGTCGCCCGCAACATCCGCTATGTGTCGGTGTCGGTCGGGGCAGGGGGCTATGTGCCACATGAAGCGCAGAGCGTGCTCGAGTTGCGCTATGGCGACTGCAAAGACCATGTCGTGTTGCTGGAAGCGCTGCTGGATGCCGCCGGTATTGCCAGCAGTGCTGTGCTGATCAACACCGAGGATTCGTACCAGTTGCCCAAGCTGGCGATGCCGTCGGCGTTCGACCATGCGATCAGCTATGTGCCGTCGCTAGACCTGTACCTCGACTCGACGGCCGAGTTTGCGCCCATGGGCATGTTGCCCAACGGCGACATGGCCAAGCCGGTGCTGCTGACGGCCTTGGGCCGGGTGGGCATGACACCGGCCACCGACCCGGCCAAGGACTACACGAGCACCGAACTGGAGCTCGCGTTGCAGCCCGACGGCGGCATCGTCGGCAAGAGCCAGGCGCGGCTGCATGGCTTCCTGCAAGTCACATCGCGCAGCACCCAGCAGGCGAACGCGACCCGCGAGCAGGCCGGTGTGATCAACCGGTTGCTGGCGCGCTTCATGGAGTCGGGCACCGGCAAGATCATGCCGACGCGGCCCGGTGACCTGGACGCGCCGTGGTTGGTGCAGACCGAGTTCGAACTCGACCCGGTGGTCAATGTGCCGGGGCCGAGCGCGATGACGCTGCCGGCCGGGCTGTCGCCGGGCAGGATCAAGGGCATGCTTTACCGGCCGCCGGCGAACCGTCGGTTTCCGTCGAGTTGCCAGTCGGTGCGCCATGTCGAAGCGATCGCGCTGAGTTTTCCGGCATCGGTGCGGCTTGGCAGGACGCCGCAGGATGTGAACTTTGGTCGCGGCGCCCTCGAGTACAGCGCCAGTTACCGGCTGGAAGGCCAGTTGCTCAAGGTCAGGCGCGAATTCGTGATCCGGCGCAGCGGCACGGTCTGCGGCCCCCCGGATGACCGCGACTGGGAGGCGTTTCAAACCGTTCTGCAGCGCGACATGAGGGCGCAGGTGTTTTTCGAGTAGGCGAGGTGGATCGATGAGGATCGAACCCGGGCGCTGGCCGAAACGCCGGCTGCAAGACATGCGATGAAAGAAGCACGACCATGTTGAATGCCGTTACCCCATCATGGCGGTGGATCAAGCGGCAAATCTTGAAGCACGCCGAAGCTTGCGGTGCGGCTGCGTCAACATGTCGTCGCACAGGGCCGTGGTCGCCGAGGTCTTCGACGTCGCGGCCGCAGTGGTGTACATGGTGCCTCACTCTACTCGATTGATGTTGGGGTTTTGCCCCGTGTCTCTGAGCTTGCAGTCTCAAATAGCGCCTCAAAATTTGGTTAAAATCAGCCAGTATGTGGATGATTTTCATCCACCAAAGTGACGCCATGCACCTCAGGCATATCGCCCCACTCATCGTCGATGCGCTGGCAGACACGCCCGTCGTGCTGGTCAACGGCGCGCGGCAGAGCGGCAAGAGCACATTGGTTCGGTCGCTGACAGATCGGTCTGCGGCAGCGCGTCAGTACTTGACGCTGGACGACGGCGTGGTGTTGGCCGCAGCCAAGTCCGACCCGGCTGGTTTCATCGATGCGCTTCAGGGCGATGTCACGCTCGATGAAGTGCAACGGGTGCCGGCGTTGTTTCTGGCCATCAAGGCAGCGGTCGACCGACAACGTCGTCCGGGAAAGTTCTTGCTGACCGGATCGGCCAACGTGATGTTGCTGCCTGGCATAGCCGACTCACTTGCCGGACGCATTGAGGTCTTCTCGCTGTGGCCGCTTTCCAACGCCGAGTTGGCTGACAACGCCGTTCTGAACCGGGCCGACGCCCTGTTCACGGGCGACTGGTCAGCGCTGGCGCTGCCGCCCTGCGATCGGGATGAACTCATCGCTCGCTTGCTGGCGGGTGGTTTCCCGGATGCCGTGGCGCGCCACAAGCAGCGACGGCGTGAAGCCTGGTTTGAAAACTATGTGCAAGCTGTCTTGATGCGTGATGTGCGTGAACTGGCAAACATCGACCAATTGACCGAAGTTCCAAACTTGCTGAAACTTCTGGCCACACGCAGCGGCACCTTGCTCAATCTGGCGGAGCTATCCCGCAGCGCGCGCATGCCCCAGAGCACGCTCAAACGCTACTTTGCGTTGCTCGAGTTGTTGTTCCTGGTGGCGCGCCTGCCATCGTGGGAGCGCAACATCAGCAAGCGTCTGGTCAAGTCACCCAAGGTGTTCTTGCCTGACAGTGGTCTGCTCAACTATTTCATGTCAGCCACGCCGGAGAGCTTGGCGGCAAAGCCCGGTCTGCCAGGCGAGATGGTGGAAACCTTTGTGCTGGCGGAGTTGCTCAAACATGCGGCATTTTCCAGGCATCGCCTCACGCTGTGGCACTACCGCACGCAATCCAACATCGAGGTTGATTTCATACTGGAAAACAGCCTTGGCCAGATCACCGGTATTGAAGTTAAAGCCAGCGCCACAGTGGAGAGTAAAGACTTCAAAGGCCTGCGCCACTTGCTCGAAACTGAAGCGGCGATCTTTCAACGCGGCATCGTGTTGTACGCCGGGCGCGAAGTGGTGCCGTTTGGCGAGAAGTTGTGGGCGGTGCCCTTGTCGGTGTGGTGGGCGCAGCCGCGTTGACGCTGGGCCCGCACCTTGCGCTCAGTGTCTTTCCCCAGGCCCGACGCGAATGGCTGGAGCACGTTCCGCCAGCCAGCGCGCCCGAACTGGCACAGCCGTCCCTCTAAGATCTAGGAAGGGATGGACCGGCTGACAGCAGCTTGCCGTCACAAGGGCGCCGTGCCGGCCATTGACCCTGTTCGCCGCCGAGTTGGTTCGAAAACAACAGGAACCCCGAATGACCAAAGTACCGCCCAGATACTGTGACTCATGCGGCGTTGCGCCGCGCCCGTTCGATTCAGTGAACTATGTGGCAGCTACGGGGGGCCCTCACGCCTGCTGTGCGGCCGCTGCTTCAACCTCGAGGTTGCGAACCGCAATGGACTGGTCGACTTCGAGCACATCGATTTCGAACCGTTGACCATGAGCGACGTCGGAGGCCGCGAACATGTTTTCCAGTTTCGCACCCACTTGTTCGCGACCGGTGTTGCGCTCGATGCGATCGAACTCACCGAAGGCGAGCCCGAGGGCTATTGCTTCCAGGTCATCGGGCACGAAGAAGGCGACCTGCTCGAATTGCTGGCGCGGCTCGTCACCAAGATGCGTCGAGGCCTGGAAAATTCGCACCTAGAAGAGGGATCGCATGGGCTGCAAATCAGCGACCGTGGCATTGTTCGCGCCAGAATCGAGAGCGACCTCGAGGGCAAAACCGACATGCCCGTGGTCGTGATTGACGGGCGCAATATTCCCTGGGATGAGTTCGGGCGCATGGTGGCGACCTACACGGGATTCCAGTTCAAGCTTGAACTTCATGACCTCAGCGATGAAATTTGAGGGTTCGGACCGCCAACTTTAGACCGCTGGCGATCGATAAAAACGAACTCGGCGGCACTCTCAACGCTCAATCTCCGCCATCGCCAAAGTCCGACTCGAGCGCTTCGGATGCCGCGCTCGAGTTGCCATGGGGAAGGCACAAGAGTGTTTGAGAAGCCTATCTCTGTTCGCCATCGTGCATGCTATGGCTTGCAAAATTCTGAAAAATACAACTCAATGTAAGCCATGACTGGCAACCCAAGACTGCCTTCTGAACTCGGCGATGTCCTGCGACGGCGCCGAGAGGAACTCAAGCTGAGCAAGAAGGCGGTGGCCGAAAGCGCGGCGGGTCGGGTGCGAGAGGTCATTTACCGACTCGAAGGCGGCGAGGAAGCAACCGTGTCGTCGCGTTCGACGTGTTGCGCGCACTGAACCTGGTCATGCACATCGCACCAGCGGGGCTCCCGACCATGGAAGAGGTAGCAGAGGCCTTCAACAAGGACGACCCAGATGCTGCCTGAGCGCATCCCGCAACTCGACGTTTCCGTCGGAACACGAAAGGCTGTTGGGCAGTTGCTCAAGGCGTCGACCTACGAATTCCGATACCTTGAAGCCATCGCCGACCAACCGTCGGTGGCCTTGCTGATGCCGGCCGCGGCGAAGTTCACCTGGATCGATGGCGATCTCTTCCCGCCGATGGATCAGAACTTGCCCGAAGGCGATCTGTTCATGCGGATTCGCGAGCTGTTTCCCAAGCAACAAACTACCGCCATGCACATGCTCGCCTTATCGGCGACAACGGCATAGGCCGTCTCGGATACAGCATCCCAGGAGGTGACACGACGCCGGGCGCGGCGCGCATGAGCAAGGAATCCCTGCTCAGCACAGTCTACTCACCGAAGGTCTTCGATGATTTGGTGAGGGCCTATCTCAGCACTGGCGCTGGCATTGCGGGCATGCAGCCAAAAATCATGGTGCCCGAGGTCAGAATGACGGTGCCGATTCCGACACTGATTGTGAAGGCCGCGAGCCCGGCGTATCCCGGGTTGGCGGCCAACGAGTTTCTATGCCTTGGAGCCGCGCGCTTGGGCGGTATCGAGACCTCGGTTTTCGACCTGTCCCATGACGGCACGATGCTCGTGCTTGAGCGTTTCGACGCCGTCCTGAAGCCCAACTTATCAGTAGAGCGACTTGGCTTCGAAGACATCGCTGCGCTGTCTGGCCAGCGCGTCCGAGACACACTGTCTGACCGGAAGTATCACGGCAGCTACGAGCGCATCGCCGGTCTCCTGCGGCAGCTACAACTGCCGCAAAGCAACCTCGACCGATTTTTTGAACAAGTCGCTTTCTCGATCATGGTGAGAAACGGCGACGCGCACCTGAAGAACTTCGGTCTGCTCTATCGGTCCCAGAGTGACATATGGCTGGCGCCGATGTTTGACGTCGTGACGACGGCCATTTACAGGTATACCCAATACAACGGTGGGCAAGAGTTGGAAGACCGCACTCTGGCGCTCAAACTCTTCTCGGGCAAACACGCCACCAAGGCCTATCCGACGACCGTTGAATTGCTCGCTTTTGGCTCGAAGGTGTGTAATGTCTCGGCACCCGCGAAAGTGCTGCTGCGTATCGCGCAAGGCATGCGGCAGACTCTTCAGGACGCGCGAAGCGACGAGCGAATCCCGCGCGAATTGCTCACGAAAATTCGCGAGGCTTGGGCATCCGGTCTCGAATACGCCGAGAACGCGGCCGGCTCCAAGTAACCGACGCGGGCCGCTCGGCAGTGACGGCGGCATGACAAGGCTTTGAATGACTCGGTAGTCGGCATCCGGCGCAAATCGACGCGCTTTTGGGCAACTATCGCTTTCAGCCCGCTGCTTTCAGCCCGCGATCGCCAACACGCGATGGATCCAGGTCCACCATGGGTCCGGGTTTCCGCGCGCTGGGGTTATAGATCACCTCAGCTGGCACGGCCACTCTTAGCGGCCTTGTCGCGAATCGCCAGGAGCACCTCGCACGCTGCGGTTTCGGTCCAGCCTACGGCGTGATGGCCGCTGCAAACTGCAGCAGGCGTTGCGCTTCAGCCCTGGCCTCGGCCAGCAACTGGTTCCAGTCGGCGGGCGGATGGCCGCTTTCCAGCATTCTGCGAAACACCCGGCAGGCGTCGTCGCTGCCCTCGTAGGCGCGCTTGGTGTCCTGATCACTGACCCACGCGACCACGATCACCTTGCTGGGCGCGTGTTCGTGGAAGAACAACCGGTACTGGATCATGGACGCGGTGGCCAGTCACTTGTCCGAGATCGACACCCAGGACTCGTTCGTGCTGGTGCGTGTGCCGGTCAATGATGGTTGGGCGCTCATGCTTTACAAGGACGTGAACAGCAGCGAATGCACCCGGCAGGAGACCCCGTACACGGACTTTCCCCTTGAACAGCATCGCACTTTACGCCTGCTGGGATGGTGAGCCCTGGGTGATCATGCTGTCCAGCGAATACTGACGCTAGCCCGATCTGCAACTGATGTTCCGTACGGATAAACTGCCGCTATGAGTCTGGAGTCGATACCGAAATTCACGCCACCGGCGGCCAAGCTGTGGTCGGCCGTCAGTGCAGAAAACAAGAAGCTACTGCTGGCCAATGTTTGGTGTGTCAGCTGCCGGCACTCGGTCATCATCAAGAACTTCACCGGTGTGGTCAAGAGTGGTGCGCTGCTGCTGGTGGGCCAGTGCGCCGAATGCCGGGGTGATGTGGCCAGGGTTGTTGAAGCCGGTTGACCTGCGCACCTGTTGCCGCTTTTCCGCTGGCCTGTACTTGGCCATGCGATTCGTATTGCCGCTGCTGATGTCGGCCGTACAGCTTGACCATGTGAGTCAAGCTGGGTCATGATTGGACTGGGTTTTGCCGGCTGCGGACAACGCAGAAATGAGCCTCAAGGCAGTCAATTTTCTGGTTAGGATTTGGAAGATGTTTGGACAGTCGCAGATCTCGCTACTTGCAGGGGGCGTTCTCGGCTGGCTGGTCGGAATTTTCGAAGCATTTCGGCTGGGCTTGTCGCTGCCGTGGGATTTGGCATCCGAGTTACTGGCGGATGCCGGTGATGATCGAGTTGACGAGTTTGGCAGCTCTGTCCGATCAGCATGGCACTTGGAGCGCGACATCTGCGATGAACACCCGGGCCGTAGGACGCGTAACGGCCTTGGTAGTCTCGAGATCGGCGCAGCTCGTTCATACCCGGAAGATTAGTTCAACGTTTGTGTTGTTCTTCCGATCTTGGCGTGCCACGCGCTGCGGCCAGAAGGTGCTGACACTGCAAGGGGCGATGCCGAGAGAGTCGGACTTCACCCAGGCGCTGTGCGCCGACAACAACGGGTTCAGCCAGACGGCTTGTATCGCCGTCTGGCGTTCGGCAGGCACAAGGCCCCTTCCGGGCCCTTGTGTCCGGCCTCACCCTGCACGCTGCGGTGCGC
>CAMCTC010000176.1 GCA_945878355.1 Bordetella parapertussis
ACAGTGGCGAAGGCGATCTGGACAAAGGGCTGCTCGTCGATTGCCACGACGGCGGATTGCTGGAGTTCTCGAAGACCATTGCCGAATGGCTTCATGACGGGCAGATGAAAAGCCTCGTCTTGTTATGATCCCGATGGTCGCTTGACCCGCGCAGGGTATTCCCGAATCAACAGAAGATGAGTGGAGAAATCGTCATATGAGTCTGGTAGACAAAGTTGTATTGATCACGGGCGCCGGTCGGCCGAATGGCATTGGCGCTGGCATCGCGCGGTGTTTTGCCAACGAGGGTGCAAAGGTGGTGATCACCGATCTCGACGGTGCACCGCTCGATGCAACGGCGAGGGCGATTTCGGATCGGGTCATAGGCTTGGTCGCCGATGCAGCTGACCAGCATTCGATGGCAAGCGCAGCAGAACACGTGCTCTCGCTTCACGGGCGAATCGATGTGTTGGTGAACAATGCAGGCCTCGGAGGACTGGTGCTCGACTTCGAAGAAGCCGGCAAGACCGAATCGGTGCTCGCAATGACCGACGCAGCGTGGGATGCGCATCTGGTGTCGAATCTGCGCACCACGTTTTCGTCTAGCGCGGCGGTGGCGCCTCACATCGCGCAGCACGGCAGTATCGTGAATATCGCGTCGATTGCGGGGCTAGGCCCGACGCCCCAGCTGCCTGCGTATGGCGCCGCGAAAGCAGGCGTGATTCATTTCACCCAATCGCTCGCGATAGAACTCGCTCCGCGGCGCATCCGCGTCAACTGCATTTGTCCCGGGCTGCTCTGGACACGCGCCTGGGAAATGCTGGCCTTGCGCATGAAGACGCGGCGTCCGGAGTTCGCCAACATGACTGAGCGGCAGATATTCGAGGCCATTGTTGCTGAGAGGACGCCGCTTGGCGGCGAGCAGACGCCGGAGGACATTGGCCACCTCGCGGTTTTCTACGCGTCGGAGAAGGCGCGGATGATCACAGGCCAGGTGGTTGCTGTCGACGGCGGTAGATCGGTGGCTTGATGCGATGGCTTGATGCGCTGGCTTGATGCGCTGGCTGATGGCCGAGGCCGGTGCCAGCGTGCCAGTCAACGCAGGCAAAGCCGATGGACTGGCCGGCATGCTGGCTCCGTCATCGCCTTTCAATCACGACAACAGCCACGCCCAAACATCAGGTGTGCTTGCGCGCCGTGAGTCTGCTGCTTTGTAGCCCCTGATGCCATCACGGATCAGGTAACCGGTGCTGGGTTGAAGAGCACCAGCGCGTTGTGCAGCTTCCACTGCTCGGCCCAGGTCTTCTTGCGGCCGCTCGCCACGTCGAGCATCAGCCGGAACAGTTCCCAGCCAACGTCCTCGATGCTTGCCGATCCATCGGCGATGGTGCCCGCGTTCACGTCCATCAGGTCATGCCAGCGTCGCGCCAAGTCGCTGCGCGTGGCCACCTTGATCACCGGCACCGCGGCTAAGCCGTAAGGGGTGCCGCGACCGGTCGTGAACACATGCAGGTTCATGCCTGCGGCCAATTGCAGCGTGCCGCAGATGAAATCGCTCGCTGGCGTCGCGGCAAAGCACAAGCCTTTGGCCTTGAGTTTTTCCCCGGGTGCGAGCACGCTGGAGATCGGCGCTGACCCCGATTTGACGATCGAGCCCATCGCCTTCTCGACGATGTTCGACAGACCGCCGCTCTTGTTGCCCGGCGTCGTGTTGGCGCTGCGGTCGGCGCCGCCACGCTGCAGGTACGCGTCGTACCAAGCCATCTCGCGAATCATCGCCTCGGCCACCTCGGGCGTCGTCGCGCGCGAGGTCAGCTGGTCGATGCCGTCGCGCACCTCGGTCACTTCTGAGAACATCACGCTGGCACCCGCACGAACCAACAGGTCGGTGCAAAAGCCGACCGCCGGGTTGGCGGTGAAACCCGAGAAGGCATCGCTGCCGCCGCATTGAACGCCCACCACCAGTTCGCTGGCCGGCACGGTCTCGCGCCGGCGCGCATTCAGCCGCTTGAGATGCAACTCGGCCTGCCGCATGATCGAGTCGACCATCGACATGAAGCCGACATGGGCATCGTCTTGCAGGCAGACCACATCCAGCGTGGCCTCGGCGCTGGCACTGAGATCAGCCTTGTTGCGCTCGTCGACGATCGCGAAGCTGCCCGGTGGCAGCAGCCGCTCGGGCTGCAATTTCTCGCAGCCCAGGCTCACGACCATCACCTCGCCGCCGAAGTTCGGGTTCAGGCTGATGTTGCGCAGCGTGCGGATCGGCACCGTCGCGTCGGGCGCATCGATGGCCACACCGCAGCCGTAAGCATGATCGAGCGCCACCACATCATTGACGTTCGGAAAGCGCGGCAGCAACTCGGACTTGATTCGCTGCACCGCGAAGTCGGTGACACCTGCCACGCACTGAACCGTCTGCGTGATGGCCAGGATGTTGCGCGTACCGACCGAGCCGTCGGCGTTGCGGTAGCCCTCGAAGCTGTAGCCCTCTAGCGGCGGCAGCGACGCCCGCTTGGCGTTGGCGATCGGCAGGCCCTCGAGCCCGCGCACATCGGGCATCCTGAGCAGCCTCTCATGCACCCAGCTGCCGGCAGCGATGTCCTGGCGCGCATAGCCGATGGGGATGCCATAGCGCAGCACCGGTGTGTCGATGGGAAGGTCAACAAGCGCGACCTTGTGGCCCTGCGGCACGCGGTCGCGCAAGACCGGACCGCCTGGCAGCGATGTGCCGGGTGCCAGTCCGCCGTCGTTGGCGACGATCGCGACGTTGTCGCGATCGTGCATCCGGATGGTCAAGGGATTCACGGTTGTTGCGTCAGCGGTGGTCAAGGCGTCGGGCATCCATCAGGTATCGCTGCGGTCGGGTCCTTCGACGGCTGTTGCGATCAATCGATCGCCAGCACCAACTTGCCAAAGGTCTTGTCGCTGGCGAGCAGTTCGTGGGCGCGGCCGGTCTCAGCGATCGGGAACACCGCCTCGACGATGGGTCGGATCTGGCCCGATTCGATCAGCGGCCAGACCCGATCGTGCAGCGACGACATGATGACTGACTTGGCCGCTACCGATCGAGCCCGCAGCGTCGAGCCAATCACGCGAAGTCGTTTCCTCAGCATCGGGCCCAGCGGGAGTTCCGCGCTGACACCGCCTAGCAGGCCGATCAGCACCAAGCGGCCATCGATGGCCAGGCTGCCGATGTTGTCCTGGAGATAGGCAGCGCCGACCGGATCGAGGATCACGTCGAAGCCATTGCCGGCGGTCCAAGCCGCGACATGGTCGACGAAGCTGCCGTCATGCCGGTTGGCACCACCGGCCGCGCCCAGCGACAAGCAGCGCTCGATCTTGTCATCGGACCCGGCGGTGACGAAGACCGGGTTGCCGAAGGCCCGACACAGCTGAATGCCGGCGGTGCCGACCCCGCTGGCGCCGGCGTGCAGCAAGACCCGTTCGCCGGGCTTGAGGGCTGCTTCGGCGTAGAGGTTGAGATAAGCGGTGGCGAAGACCTCGGGCAGTGCCGCGGCTTCGATGAACGACAAGCCCTTGGGAATCGGCAGCACCTGGCCGGCCGGGACGACCACCTCTTGGGCATGGCCACCCCCGGCCAGCAGCGCACAAACCGCATCGCCGATCTTGAAACCGGTCACATTGCCGGCGATTTCCTCGACCACCCCCGAGCACTCGAGTCCGAGAATCGGACTCGCACCCGGCGGGGGCGGGTAGCCGCCTTTGCGTTGCGACAGGTCCGCGCGATTCACAGCGCTGGCCTTGACACGGATACGGATCTCGCCGTCACCCATGGTCGGACTCGGCGCATCGGCCCAAACCAGTCTATCGCCGTCAACTTCAATGGCTTTCATGTCGTCGCTCCTGTATTGGCCATGCTTGGCCATTCGTGATGGGGTCGTGCCAGATCGGCGCTGCCAGCGCGTCGTCGATGTCTCGGCCTGAGGATCATTGTCTGAGTCGGCTGGCGAGGCCGAACATATGGCAACCAGCGTGTGCAGGCTAAGAGTTTACAAACTGCTTAAAGTTGCGTAAATTCGTGGAAGTCTTCTAGCAAGGCTTGGACTGCAGTTTGCAGTTTTTGCTAATATTTTTAAATCTATTGAATGAGGTTGACCATGAAGAAGTTTCCGAACTACGCTTGTGCACTTGTTTTGTCAGGCACGTAGGCTATGCGTTTGGTCGGGGCGTGTCACACTTGGACGCTTCGATCGTGAATATGAACTTGGCGATCAAAGAGGCGATTCAATGTGGCGGCGGTGGCAAGGATGGCTCCGGCTGCACAGGGCCTCGCGGAGAGGCCATTGTTCTGATGAAACAAGCTTTGGCCAAGCTGATTGAAGCCAAGAGGGCAGCGCCCTGACTCGACTCGCGACCCGCGACCGTCAGCGCCAGATTTGCGTATCGCCCCTACCTGAAGGCGCGCGCGATACGCTCTTTGAGCATTTCGGTCGAACCATCCGTGAAGGCCGCCGCCTGCACGCTTTCGAGGTGTCGCAGGAAGGGGTAGCGGTCGGCGAAGCCTGCTGCACCCATGCAGTGCAACATCGCACCGACATGTCGATGCGCCATCGTGGTGGCGAAGATCTTGGCCCGTGCGGCCGGGCCCTGCACGTCCTCGCCGGCGTCGAGGCGGCTGGCAGCGTCATAGATTAGCAAGCGTGCTGCTTCGAGATCCACCGACGCGTCGGCCAGTGCGAAGCGCCATGACTGGTGGCCAGCGAGTGGCTCGCCGAAGGTCTTGCGCGTGCGCCCGCACTCGGCGGCCACACGTATCGATTCGGCCACCATGCCGCTGCACATCGCGCCGACGTAGATTCGCGCACCGTTGATTGACGTCAGCGCGCGCTTGAAGGCCTGTCCAGGCGGTGCCAGCAACTCGTCGTCGCTGGCCAGGTAACCGTCCAGTCGGTACGACCCAGTGCCCAGCGCCGGCAGCGCGCTGGTGATCGGGCCGCCGCGCACAAAGCCTGCACGCGAGGCGTCGACGACGAACGAAGCGATGCCGGCCGCGCCGCTGCCTGTTTCGGTCTGCGCGTAGCACACCGCGACGCCGGTGCGGATCGCGTTGATGATCCAGGCTTTCTCGCCATCGAGTCGCCAGCCGCCTTCGACGCGGGTGGCGCGGGTGGTGATCGCTGCGAAGTCCGATCCCGCGCCGGGCTCGGTCAGCGAGGTGCAGCCCGCCATGCGCCCGGCGACGATCTCCGGGACGAAGCGCCGTGCCACTTCCGGTCGGGCATTGCGCGCAATGTTTTCGGCGGTGTTGTGCGAATTGATCAGCGCCATCGACAGCCCGAAATCGGCTTCGGCCAGCGCCTCGACAACCCGGACTTTGCAGCTGAACGAGGCGCCGCTGCCGCCAAATTCGGTCGGCACCGAGACACCCAAGATGCCGGCTGCTGCTGCCGCTTGGCTCAGCGCCGCGTCATACCAGGGCTTTTCGCCAGCCTCCAGCCTGGGCGTCACATGCTCGGCCAGAAAGCGCCGGGCGCGCAGCACGAGTTGGTCTTCCATCTCGTTTGCATGGTTCATGGTTGGCAATCGTGTCACGGTGGGGTCTCTCCTGCGCGGCGTTCAGAGTCGCAGCGGCGGTTCAATGAATGGGGCTGCGCCATGTTCAATCTCATGACCTGCAGCCTATGGGTCGCCAGCATAACTTCTGCACCATCACCGCCGCGCAGCGAGCACGGTCGACGACCAAGGTCAGCGCGGTCCGTGGCAGCCTGAAATCGGTGCTGTTGCGCCGAATCCTTGGGTTGGCCGTCCTGACCTTGTCCTGACCTCGTCCGGGCTGAACATTGGCGCCATTCGAATAGCAAGCGGTTCAGACCTCAATCCGCCAGCAAGTCGGAACCGGTGTTCAAGCTCGGCACCCCATTCGGTACGAACCTGGCTTGCTGGGTTGCGGCTTTTTCACCGCCTTTTGGCAACCATCCCGACCAGCGCAGAAATCCCGCTGTGGCGCGCGCCTTCGCTCAGTTCGGCCTCGTATTCGGTCAGTTCGATGATGTCCAGCGCGGCCAGTTCCGCACGCAGCAACTCGGCCGTGTACAGATGCGACAGCACGCCGGGACCGCCGGTCTTGTAGTCGAGTTGCTTGGGGCCATAGCCTTGCAGCAGCAGAATGCCGCCGGGTTTGAGGCTTTGCACGATGTTGGCGAACATGCGCTGGCGCATGGCCGGTTCGGCGAACTGCACGAAGATCGCGACCACGCCGTCATAGGCTGCCGGTTGCCAGTCGCGCGCGTCGCAGTCGCTGATCTCGTAGTTGACGCTCACGCCCTGAGATTCGGCCAGGCGCTGCGCCTTGGCAACGCCGACTTCAGCAAGGTCGAATGCGTCGACTTGCAGGCCTTGCCGCGCCAGCCAGACGCTGTTGCGGCCTTCGCCGTCGGCCACGCAGAGCACGCGACCGCCTGCGCGCAACTGGCCGGCTTTGGCGCGCAAGAACTCGTTCGGCTCACGGCCGAACAGGTATTGCTCACCAGCAAAGCGCTTGTTCCAGATCTCAGCGCCGTCAGCGAATGTGTTGGCTGTCATGTAGCGGCCTGTTGCATGGGGTTGTCGGACTGGTTGGCGGGGCTGGATTTCCGGCCATGCCTCGATGGCTGGCTGTGCCGGCTATTCAAACGTCGGCAGCGCTGGTTTGACGACAGGTTTGCCTGCGGCAACCCAGGCATCCATACCGCCGGCAATCGATTTCACATTCAGATAACCCATGTCGTGCAGCGCGCAGGCCGCCAATGCTGCGCGGCCGCTGGTCTTGCAATACAGCACGATCTTGAGGTCGCGCGAACTCAGCGCCGGGTTGCTGCTGAGCTTGAATTCCAGCATGCCACGCGAGGCATGAATGGCGCCGAGCAGATGGCCCGCAGCGTATTCGTCCTGCTCGCGAACGTCGATCAAGACATCGGCCTCGAGGACCGCTTGTTCGGCGTCGCTGAGAGCGACTTCTTGAATCCGAGACTTGGCTGCAGCGAC
>CAMCTC010000177.1 GCA_945878355.1 Bordetella parapertussis
CGCGGCGCAGAGCTTTGGCGCGGGCTACCGTGGCCAGGGCGTGGCGCGCAAGAGCTGCAACCTCAGCACCATCGCCTGCACCAGCTTTTTCCCCAGCAAGCCGCTGGGCTGCTATGGCGACGGCGGTGCGCTGTTCACCAGCGACCCGGCGATCGCCCAGGCCGCGCGCGAGATCCGCGTTCACGGCCAGAGCGGTCGCTACCACCACACCCGTGTCGGCTTGGGCGGGCGGATGGACACGCTGCAATGCGCGGTGGTGCTGGCCAAGCTCGAGCGCTTCGACTGGGAGATCGAGCGCCGGCTTGCGCTGGGCGATCGCTACGGCCGGCTGATCCGCGACAGCGGTGCGCCGGTGCAACTGCTCGCGGTGCGCCCCGACCGCAACTGCGTCTGGGCGCAGTACACCGTGATGGTCGACGACCGTCCCGCGGTGCAGGCTGCGCTGCAGGCCGCAGGCATCCCGACCGCCGTGCACTACCCCAAGCCGCTGCACCACCAGCCGGCATATTCCGCGTACTGCTGCCCGGACTGCATGCCGCACAGCATCCGCGCTGGCCAACGCGTGATGAGCCTGCCGATGAGTGCCGACCTCACCGAGGCCGACCAGGACCGGGTGGTGGCAGCACTGCTCGGCGCGCTGCGGTGAGCCACCGCGACTGCGTCGTCTGCGGCCAGGAGAACCCCGAGCCCTTGTTCCGCAAGGACGGCTACCAGATGGTCCGCTGTACCGGCTGCGGCCTGGTCTACGTCGGCGAGGATCCGGCTCAAATCGATTTCGATGCGCTCTACGGCCAAGCCTATTACACCGGCGGCAGCGACTCGGTGTTCGCTGATTACCTGGGCGAAGAAGCCGCACGTCGTCGCCATGCGCGGCGCAAGCTGGCCTTGTTGCGCCACCTGCCGCCGCGTGTCGCGCGCCACGGCCGGCTGCTAGACATCGGCTGCGCTGCCGGGTTTTTTCTGGCCGAGGCGCGGTCGCACTACGAGGTCCAAGGCGTCGAGCTGTCGGCCTGGAGCTCGGCTTACGCGCGTGACCGTCTAGGGCTGCCCGTGTTCACCGGCACGCTGGCACAGGCCGGCTTGCCGGCCGACCGCTTCGACGTCGTCACGCTGTGGGACGTGATCGAGCATGTGCCCGACCCGGTGCCGCTGCTGGCCGAGGCCGCTCGCGTGCTGCGACCAGGCGGCCGGCTGGTGCTGAGCACGGGTGATTTGGGCAGCGCCTATGCGCAGGCCCAGGGCGCTGGCTGGCACCTGATGACGCCGCCTTGGCATCTGACGATGTTCAGCCGGGCCACGCTCGCACGCGCCGCCGCTTTGGCCGGACTGCGTGTCGTGGGCTGGCGCAGCGAAGGCGTGGCCGGTGACGGCTGGCGTTGGCGCAACCGCGCGTCGCTGTTGCTGTCGCGTTGGCTCGGCCTGGGCGATATCGTCCGGCTGACGCTGACCAAATGAGCGCGGGCATGACCGCGACCATGACCGAGAGCCTGACCTCTAGCCTTTGGCCGTCACCCCAGGCCACCCGACCGAACCGGCCCAGCCGCGCCGGCTCGCGCTGAGATGGACAGCGTCGCCCGCGGCACGCTGATCAACCTGGCCACGCGCATGCTCGCGCTGGCCGGCGTGCTGCTGATCACCACGATCACCGCGCGCCTGGGGACATCTCAGCAAGGCGTGTTTGCGCTGTTCACCAGCATCGAAGGTGTGATGCTGGCGCTGCTCTCGGGTTTTGGCATCGCGCTGGCGCGGCGTGTCTCGCACCACGGCGAAGCGCCGCTGGCGCTGCTGTCGGCCATGGTGCTGTGCTGCATCGCGCTGGGCACGGTGGCCGGTGGCGTGCTGTGGGCTTTGTCGGTCTGGGGGCCACCGGCCTACGCGATGCTGTGGTTGCTGGGCTTGGCCGCGCCGCTGCTGCTGCTGGCGCCCAACCTGGCCGGCTTGTGGCTGGGCGCGGGGCAGATGGCGCCGATGGCGCGATTGACGCTGGCCCCGCCTTTCATCGCGTTGGCGCTGCTGGGTGGGCTGTGGCTGGTGCAGCGCACCGGTCTCGTGCCGGTGCTGGCCGCCTGGGTCGGCGCCAAGGTGCTGGTAGGCATCGGCTTGCTGGCGGTGCTGTGGCGCGCCGGGCGACTGGTGGCCCCTGGCTTCGGCGCGCTCCGCGCCGAACTGCCTTTCATCGCCACGATCGGTCTGACCAACCTGATTGGGCTGTTGAACTACCGCGTCGGCCTGTTCATCATCGAGCGCCTGCTAGGCCTGTCGGCCACCGGCGTCTATTCGATCGCGGTGGTGGTGGCCGAACTGCTGTGGTTCGTCTCGTCCTCGCTCACCCAAGCGGTCTACGGGCGCATAGGCACGCCAGACCGCGCGCAGGCCGCGGCCATCACGGTGCGCGTGGTGCAGCTCAGCGTGGCCGCGCTGCTGCTGGCCGCGCCGCTGTCGTGGGCGCTGGCGAGCTGGCTGGTGCCCGCCTTGCTCGGCCCCGACTACGCGGCCAGCCTGCCGCTGATGGCCTGGCTGCTGCCCGGTGTGCTGATGTTTGGCGGCGCGTCTGCGCTGTCGGCTTACTTCACCAACCATGCCGGCAAACCCCAGGTGCCAGCTAGGGTGGCCACGCTGTCGCTTCTGCTCAACGGCGGCTTGTGCCTGCTGCTGGTGCCCAGACTGGGCATGGCCGGCGCTGCGCTGTCGGCCTCGCTGTCTTATGCCGCCAGCGTGCTGGTGCTGGCTGCGCTGTTCGCCCGCCACGCCGGGTTGCCGCTGATGGCCGTGTTGCGGCCTGCACCGCAGCTCTGGCTAGACCTGCGGGCGCTAGCATCGCGGTCTGGACGGACCGGAGGCTAGCGACAAATGCGTGAATACTTGCAACGCTGGTGGCGCAGTTTGACGGCGCCCCGCATGCTCTACGGCTGGCGCCGTGCCGATGGCATCTGGCTGGCGCACACGCGCATCAGCAACGCCACCCGGATCGAAAACCCGCAGCGGTTAGACATCGCCGACCATGTCTACATCGGCCCGTTCAACCTGGTCGACGCCTCCGGCGGGCTGCAGATCGGCGAAGGTGTACAGGTCACCACCCACTGCGTGTTGTTGACGCATTCCAGCCACCGCGCGGTTCGTCTGGCCGGGCGCCGCTACTGGGGTGCCAGCCAACCGGCCGGCTACCTGAGCGCGCCCACGGTCATCGGCGCTTACAGCTTCATCGGCGCCCACAGCGTGGTGGCGCCGGGCAGTCGCATCGGGCGCGGCGTGCTGGTGCGCGCTTTCAGCTATGTCAGCGGCGAGGTGCCCGATTTTGCGATCGTCGCCGGCCAACCGGCGACGGTGATTGGCGACACCCGGGAGGCAGACCAGGCCTGGCTGCTGTCCCACCCCGAATGCCGCGCCGACTACGAGGCCTGGGCGGCGCCGCGCTGATGCGCTACGTGCTGTTGGGCGACGGGCAAAGCCCGCACCTGCTGAAATGGGCCAGGGCGCTGGCGCCGCAGGTCGAGTTGTGGGCGGCCTCGTCGCGCGGCTTTGCGACGGGCTTCGACGCGCTGGTGCCGCCCGGGCGCCGGTTGGCACTGGGCACAAGCCCCGATTTCGAGGGCGGCAATGCCGCGCTGCTGCGCCAGCTGCCGCGTCTGGCAGCCTGGCTGCGTGGCGTGCGCGCCGACTGGATCCACGCCCATTACCTGACTTCGCATGGCACGCTGGCCTGGGCGGCAACCCGCTTCCTGGGCGTGCCGGGCCGCGTCGTCGGATCGGCCTGGGGTTCCGACATCCTGGTTACGCCGCAGCGCAGCGTGGTGCTGCGCTGGCTTACCCGACGTGTGCTGCGCGCCTGCGCGCTGGCCACCAGCGACTCCCAGGTGATGACCGACCGCATGCGTGAACTCGGCGCGGGCGAGGTGATGACCTTCCCGTTCGGTTTGGAGGACTTGCCGCCGCTGCCGGCCGCAGGCCAGCGCGGCGACCACTGTTTCTTCGCCAACCGCGGGCTGGAGCCGATCTACCGGCCGCAGGAGGTGCTGCGCCTGTTCGCAGCAATCGCCACGGCCTGGCCCGATGCCCGCCTGGTGGTGGCCAACGACGGCTCGCTGAGCTCGGCGCTGCAAGCCCAGGCTGCCGCGCTGGGCCTGGCGTCGCGGGTGCGCTTCGTCGGCCGGCTCAGCGCTGTCGACCAGGCCGTGCAATACGCCCAGGCCCGCTGGTACCTGAGCCTGCCCGAGAGCGATTCGGTCTCGGTCTCGGTGCTGGAGGCGATGGCGCAGGGCTGCATCCCGGTGCTGTCGGATCTGCCCGCCAACCGCGAACTGGTGCGCAGCGGCGACAACGGCCTGGTGCTGGATGGCGCCAGCGCGCCGGCTGCCGGCATGTTGATGCCGCAAGCGCTGATGCCGCAACTGGACGCCTTGCTGGCGCGCAGCGAGGCCATCGCCGCGGCCAACCACGCCTGGGTGGCGGCGCACGCGATGTTCGGCCCAGCGGTCGCCGTGTTTCTGGCCCGGCTGCGCGAGATCCAGGCAACGGGCCCGCGATGAACATCCTGCTGATCAACCATTACGCCGGCAGCCCGGCACTGGGCATGGAATACCGTCCCTACTACCTGGCGCGGGAATGGGTTCGCGCCGGCCACCGCGTGCAGATCGTCGCTGCAGATTTCTCGCATGTGCGCTCGCGCCAGCCCGTCGCCGGCGACGAGACCATCGACGGCATAGCCTACCGCTGGCTCCAGACCCCGCCCTACCAGGGCAACGGCGCGGGCCGGGTCTGGAATATCTGGCGCTTTCTGTCGCAGGTGTGGCGACAAACCGGGCGCCTGGTGCGCGAGTTCAAGCCCGACGCGGTGATCGCGTCGAGCACCTACCCGATGGACATCTGGGTCGCGCGCCGCATCGCCCGCCAAGCCGGGGCCCGGCTGGTGTTCGAGGTGCATGACCTGTGGCCGCTGAGCCCGATCGAGCTGTCGGGCATGTCGCCAAAGCACCCTTTCATCCGCCTGTGCCAGGCCGCCGAGGACGCCGCTTACCGCGACGCCGATGTGGTGGTGTCGATGTTGCCCAAGGTGCAGGGCCACATGGCCGACCATGGGCTGGACCTGAGCAAGCTGCACATCGTGCCCAACGGCATCACGCCCGAAGACTGGCAGCATGAGGCGCCGCCGCTGCGTGATGACGTGGCGCGCGCCATCGCCGCGCAGCGCGCTGCCGGTCGCACCGTGGTCGGCTACGCCGGCTCGATGGGCTTGCCCAACGCGCTCGACGTGCTGCTCGACGCTGCCGCGCTGCTGCGCGACCAGCCGATCGCCGTCGTGCTGGTGGGCGACGGCCACGAGCGCGCCCGCCTGAAGCAGCGCGTCGCCGACCAAGGCCTGACCCAGGTGACGCTGCTGCCGCCGATCCCGAAGGCGCAGATTCCGGCTTTCCTGGCGCAGATCGACATCGCCTACATCGGCTGGCAGCGGGTGCCCATCTACCGCTTCGGCATCGCGCCGAACAAGCTGATGGACTACATGATGGCCGGCTGTGCGGTGCTGCACAGCGTCGAAGCTGGCAACGACCCGGTGGCCGAGAGCGGTTGCGGCCTGACGGTCGCGCCCGACAATCCGCAAGCCGTGGTCGACGGGCTGAGCCGGCTGGCTGCTTTGCCTGCCGCCGAGCGGTTGGCGATGGGCGAGCGCGGCCGGGCTTTCGTGCTGGCCCACCACAGCTACCCGGTGCTGGCGCAGCGCTTCATAGCGGCGATGCAGCGATGAGCGATCAGCGCCCCGTCGACGAGACTGTTGCGGTCGCCGAGCGCTACGCCCGCCGTCGGGTCGGTGGCCTGGCCGACCGCTACAGCCTGCTGCGGCCCGATGTCTGGCAGTCGGTGCACGAACGCCAGCGCGCGATGCTCAAGCTCTTCGTTCGGCTCGGGTTCTCAGACTTGTCGAGGCTGCGCGTGCTCGAAGTCGGTTGCGGCACGGGCGGCAACCTGCTCGAGTTGCTGCGAATGGGCTTCGCGCCTGAGAACCTGGCGGGCGCCGAACTGCTGCCCGATCGGCTTGCCCAGGCCCGCCAGGTGCTGCCCGAGGCCGTCACGCTGTGGGGCGGCGACGCCAGCGCCTTGGCCATCGCACCCGCCAGCCGCGACATCGTGCTGCAGTCCACCGTGTTCTCGTCGCTGCTCGACGACGGCTTCCAGCAGCACCTGGCCGACGCGATGTGGCGCTGGGTGGTGCCGGGCGGTGGCGTGCTGTGGTACGACTTCGTCTACAACAACCCGCGCAACCGCGATGTGCGAGGCGTGCCGCTGGCGCGCATCCGCCAGCTGTTCCCGCAGGCGCGGATTCGTTGCCGCAAGGTCACGCTGGCCCCGCCGATCGCCCGCGCGCTGTGCCGGCTGCATCCGGCGCTGTACCCGGTCTTCAACGCCTTGCCGCTGCTGCGCACCCATGTGCTGGTGTGGTTGGAAAAGCCGCGCGGCGCTGGCTGAGCGCTCCACTCGATTCAGCGCTGGGATTCGGCGCCAGGATCAAGCGGCTATTGCAGCGCAGCCGTGCAGCGGCATGGCTTGGCTTCGCGCTATTCTCGCAAAGGCACTGCCTGGCGTGCCGCGTTGCTGGGCCACGATGTCGACGGGCAAGGCCAAGGCCTGCTCGATGGCCATGGTGACAAGCGCTCGCTGGCGCAAGGTTGGTGGGGCTTCGCACTCCACCAGCAGGTCTACATCGCCGCCGCGGGCCTTGTCGTCGAGTCTTGACCCGAACAGCATCACGGT
>CAMCTC010000178.1 GCA_945878355.1 Bordetella parapertussis
GCGCTGTGGCAGCGCGCTTGGGCGCTGGCGGCCCAGTTGCGTGCCAAGGCGGCGTTTGTCGCGCGCCAGACCGATCAGCCTTCATCGAGGTTGGAAGACCGCCTCAACCAACTCGAGCAGCGCGACAGGCTGCGTGCGCTGGTTGCGGCGCTGGCGCCGCTCGAAGCGGTGTTGCAGACGCCGTCGCTGCACCCTTATGCGCTGTACCTGGCGCTGTGCCAGGCGCTGGGTCCGCTTGCCACGCTGAGCCCGGGCGCGCTGCCAATGTTGCCGCCGGCCTATGACCAAGACCGGCCGGGTCCGATTTTCGAGGCGCTGCTGGCGGCGCTGGAGGACGCTGCGGCCGAGGTCAGCCCTGACCACAGGCTGGAGCCCTTCTACTGGCGTGACGGCAGCTTCGGGCTGCCGATGTTGCCGGCCTGGCTGGCGCCAAAGCTGGTGGTGGGATTGCGCGGTCAGTCCGAACGCGACCTCGCGGCCTGGATGGCTGGGGCGGTGATCGGTTCTGCGTCGGCCTGGCCATCGCTGCGCGAGCGCCGCGTGCTCGGCGCCGCCCGCAAGGCGGTGGACGCAGCGCCAGACCTGGGATTGCGCAGCGGCGGCGGCTACAGCCTGTACGCGATCGATGCCGGCAGCGTGCTGGCCGGCGAGCCCTTGCTGATCGGCAACGCCAACGAATCTCAATCGTCCCAGCGGCCGGCCGAAATCGTGCTGTTCGTCAAGGGCTGAGCCCTCACGGCCGCCACCACCCACAACGACCCGAGGCAGCTCCCATGGCCCGCAACAACACCGACTCCAACGCCGACGATCCGCTGCTGGCGGCTTTCCGCCTGTTCTACGAAGCGATGATGGCCGCCGTGCCTGCGGCCGCGCCCGGCTTGTCGGGTGCCGACAGCCCGACGGTCACGCCTGAGGCCAGCTCGGCCGCGACCACCTTGCAGCACCAACTGGTCCAGCTGCTCGAACTCCATACCTTGGGCATGCGGCGGGCTGGCGGTGGACGTGGCGGCGCCCTGGTCGAAGACGCGCGCTACCTGATGGTCGCGCTTGCCGACGAGTTGCTGTTGCTGCGCGACTGGCCTGGCCGCAGCGCTTGGCCCCAGCATCTGCTCGAGACGGCGTTGTTTCAGTCCAGCGTGGCCGGCGACAAGGTGTTTGCCAGCATCGAGCGCTTGCTCAGCGACCGCGAGCCCTCGCAGCGCAGCCTGGCCCAGCTCTACCTGTTTGCGCTGGCGCTGGGGTTTCGCGGCAGGCTGCGTGGGATGGACGACGCGGGTCAGCTCGCGGGTCTGCGACGCGAACTGTTTCAGTTTGCCCATCAACGTGCACCCGGGCTAGAGGCGCGCGGGCACATGCTGGCGCCTCAGCCTTATGCCCATACCCAGTCTCACGCCGCACCACGCCGCACGGTGAGCGGTGGGCGCTTGTCCACCGCGCTGCTGTTGGCGGTGGCTGCACTGCTGGTGCTGTCTGAGCTGACTTGGTTGTGGCCGACCTGGCCACTGCGCCAGGCGCTCGATGGCCTGGACCGGGTCTGGACTGGGCGGGTGCTGTGAACCATCACCGACGACCGCTGGGTTCGCAGGAGACCACATGCCACTGACCGACAACCTGGTCTTGATCACGCTGGGCGCGTTGATCCTGCTGCTGCTGCTGGTGCTGGGCTTCGTGCTGTACCTGGCGACCCGGCCCGAGCCTGAGCCCGGTGCCCGCGTCGTGGTGCCGCGCATGCGGCCCGAATCGCTGCGCAGCTCTTTCCGTCAAGCGGTCGAGCTGATCGAAGGCCACATCGCCAGCCGCAAGCAGCGCTATGACGTGCCTTGGGTGCTGGTGTTCGACGACGGCGGCGCGCCGTTGGGTCTGGACCAGGCCGGCATCGCCAGCACGCTGGGCACCGATGCGGCGGCTGCTGCTGCCACACCTGGGCTGACCTGGCACTTCTTTGACCAAGGCGTGGCGATCGAGCTCGACGGCGCCAGCCTGGGCGACCCGCAGGCGGGCCCGGAAGCGCCCGAGCGCAGCTTTGATGAATTCCTCAGCCTGTGCCGGGACTACCGGCCGCAGCGGCCTTTCGACGGCGTGGTGCTGACCATCCCGGCCAGCTTGCTGGTGGCCGATGAGGCCGAATCCAGGCCGGCGCTGGTACGGCTCGCACAGCGCGCCAGCCGCCGGCTGTGGCTGGCGCAGAACCGGTTTGCGCTGCGCTTGGCGGTGCATGTGGTGATCAGCGGCTGCGAGCAAGTGCCTGGGTTTGCCGCTTTCGCACGCAGCCTGCCCGAGCTGATGCGCGGCAGTATGCTGGGTTGGGTCTCGCCGTACGACCTGGCGATGGGCTACCAGTCCGACTGGGCAGGTCAAGCCATCACCGAGGTGGTCAGCACCTTGGGCGAGGCATCGGCCGAACTGTTTGCCAGCGGCAGCACGGGCTCGGCAGAGGCCGAATCCTTCTTCCTGTTGCCTGCCCGCGTCGAGCGGATGCAGCCGCTGCTGCAGCTCTACCTCGACGAGCTGATGCGGCCCAGTGCTTACCACGAGCCCTTCTTCCTGCGCGGCGTGTACTTTAGTGGTGACGCCAGCGAGGCCGCGCAACTGCAGGGCGCCGACGCTGCGCCCTCGGTCGAATCCGACGCTGCGCTCGACGATGGGCCGGCGTTGAGCCCCGCGCGCAGCCGCCAGCCTGCGTTCCTGCGCGACGTGTTCGAGGCCAAGGTCTTCCCCGAGAAGGGTTTGACCCGGCCTTCGGCCACCCGCACGGTGAGCAAGCCGGCTTTAGGCTGGGGCGTGCGCTTGGCCGCGGTGCTGCTGCTGGGCGGTTGGGGTGTGGGGCTGGCGGTCAGCGGCTACACGCTTTATGGCCAGTCGCGCGAGCTGCAAGTCTTGCTCAACGGCTTGAAACGCGACGCGTCAGACCCGCGGGCGGCGGCGACTCGCGACGGTGCCGCTGTCCAGCGTGACCGCGCGCTGGCGCTGCTGCAGAGCATGGGTCAGCTCGAGGGTGACCGGCTGTGGTCGGTGTTCATGCCCGGTTCATGGCCTGCCGCTGACGCGCTGCCTGAGCGACTTCGCGTCAGGCTCGAGCAGGCTTTTGGCGACATCGCCGTCACCACCTTGCGCCGCGGGCTAGCCAGCCGCGCCAGCACGCTGACCGGCGTGGCGCAAGACCCGGCGACCGGCGAATTGATTGCCGGTGCGCCTTGCACCTCGGCCGCTGCCAACTCAGTAGCTGCCGAGACCACGCTCAACATCGACAGCCTGCCCGAGTTCACGGCCCTGACCCAGTTTGTTGCGGCGGTCGACCAACTCGGCCGTGCGCGTGCGGCAATGCATCGGCTGCAAGATCCGGGGCAGCCGCTGGTGGTGGCCGACCTGAGCCTGTTGGTGCGTGAGGCGCTGGGCCAGGAACTGGCCGCGCCGTCGGAGCGCAGTGCGGCGCTGTTCAGGGCCAAGCCCAGCAGCGGCGTGGCACAGACGGCGCCCAGCGCAGCGCTGGTCGAGGCGATGACCTGCCGGTTGCGCAGCCTGGCAGGACAGTGGACGACCCGTGCCTTCGAGGAAAACGACTTGCTGCTGAGCCAGCGCGACCTGACGATGCGGCTGTCGGGCCTGCTGGGCGACAAGCCTGCCGACGGCACTGGCGGCACGGCCGGCACGCTGGCCGCCTGGCGCGAACTGCTGGTGGCGATCAAGGCCCAGGACCAGTTGCTGCTGCGCGGCCAAGCGGCGTGGATGCAACGACCCAGCCTGCTGTCCTATCCGGCGTGGGACCGCTTGCTGACGCAAGTCGATGCGGTAGCGCTGCTCGGTGGCGAGTCCGCAACACGAGCGCTGCGAGATCTGGCCGAGCAGGGCTTCAGGCATTTGAGCACCGAACTGGCCGAGCAAAAAAGCGCCGATGAGCTCACGGCGCTAGGCTGGCGCGAGAAAGACGGCCGCTTCCAGCCCGAAGCGCCCCTGCTGGCCTTGCGCGATGGCCTGGGCTTGTTGCTGGCCCAGCCCTACGCTGCGGCCGGCCGTACTCGCGACATGCCCGAGCTGGGTGCCGATGGCCTGATCGGCTGGGACTTGGCACGCCTTGACCAGGCGCTGGTGGTGGCCGACCAGCGCAAGCGCTTCCAGACCGAGCTGCTGGGGCGGTTTCCGGAAGCGGTGCGACCGTCGATCGAACGCTTGGTCAACGTCAACCTCGCGCAAGCCGTGTCCGAGCAACTGGCCAATGCGCTGATCCCGGGTGGGCGCTTGCTGGGCGGCAATTTCGACCCCGCTGCGCTAGACGCCGAGCGCGGCCGCTTGCTGCGGATCCAGACCTTGCTGGTCGACCTGGGCGGGCGGCGTGAGGCCGACGCGCTGCGCCGGATGCTGGCGCGCGATGCCGGGCGACGCTTGCGCGCGGTCGACGAGGCCCTGCTGCGGTCTGAGCTGTACGCCACCCGCAACCGCGACTTCAGCGCCTGGACCGGCGAACGCGGGCCGGTGCTCGCAGCGCTGGGACTGGCCGACGCATCCCAGCTCGCGGCCTATCTCAGCCAGCAGCATGGGCGGGTCGAGGCCTTGGTCAAGGAGGCCGACGCCTGGCTGGCCGTGCTCGGGCCCGGTGAACTCAGTCCGGTGATGACCGCGCGCTGGCAAGCGCTGCGCACCGACCTCGAGCGCCACAGGCTGAAAAACCCCAACAGCAGCCTGATCGCGCTGGAAGCTTTCCTGACCGCGATGGCCGGCGATGTGGATGGCCAGAACTGCGCCGAAAGAGTGGCCGGCCGAGGCCCGCTGGGCCGGCCAGGCGACTATTTTGGCGAGCGCCATGCCCAGCTGGCGGCTGCGCTGGTGCAGCGTTGCCATGAGCTGCGCAGCAGCGCCCAGCAAGCCCAGTGGCAGACTTTCGCCAGCTTGTTCAACCGCAGCTACGCCGGCCGGCCACCGTTTGCCCAACCTGGCTGGGGCAGCGAGAGCCCGGCGGTCGAGGCCGACGAGCTGGCTGCGCTGCTCAGGGCTTACGATGCGGCGCTGCCTGCAGCGGGTGGCGCGGTGGCGGGTGCGGCGAGCGCAGCGAGCGCGGGTCGCAGCAACGGCACGGCTCGATCGACACAGCCGCCAGCGGTTCGGCGTTTTGTCGAGCAGTTCGAGCGCAGCCGGGCTTTCTTGTTGCCGCTGGTGCCCAGCGACGAGGGCCTGGCCAGCGGTCACGACGTGGCGGTCGAGTTCCGCGTCGCGTCAGCGCTGGAGATCGAGGGCAACAAGGTGATCGACTGGTCGATCAGCATGGGCAACCAGCAACTGGGCTGGCGCGAGCCGGCGCGGGCCTTGCGCTGGGAGCCTGGTCAAGCGGTGAGCATCAGCCTGCGGTTTGCCAAGGATGGCCAGGCCACGCCGCGCGCCGACGAACGCCAGCCTGCGCTGCGAGTCGACGGCAAGACAGCGACCTGGCAGTTCAGTGACGCCTGGGCCTTGCTGAGCCTGCTGCAGCGACAACGCGACGCCGATGGGGGTGGTCGCAATGACGGCCGCAATGACGGCCGCAGTGACGGCCGCAGCCAATTGCTGCGACTGGAACTGCCGCTGACGCTGGCCGGTGAGGCCGGCGCGCCGCCCGGCGAAGGTCGCGCCAGGGTGTTTGTCCGGCTCACGCTGAGCCCGGCGGGCAAGCGTGCGCCCTTGGTTTGGCCGGGCCAGATACCTCTGCGCGCACCCGATTGGGACGCGACCACCTCAGCGAGCGAACGATGACTGCGCCACTGCCCGAAGAGATTGCCGCGCTGCTGGCCCCTGTCCCTGACACTGATGGTGCCCCAGGCGGTGCAGGTGTGTCTCTGCGCTACGACCCGGCGACGGTCGCGATCCGCCAGGCCCGCGAAGAGGACGACGCCTCGCTGCCGCTGGGCGATTGGGCGCGCCCGCTCAAGCGTGCCGACTGGCCCGCGGTGGCCATGCAATGCAGCCAGTTGTTCCGGGATCGCAGCAAGGATTTGCAGCTCGCAGCCTGGCTGCTGGAAGCCTGGGTTCACCTGCACCAGATCGACGGTTTGCGCGCCGGTGTGGCGCTGCTCACTGGTCTGGTTGAGCAGTACTGGCCTGTGCTGCACCCCCGCATAGACGACGACGGCGACACCGAAGCCCGCGTCGCACCGCTGTTCTGGCTCAACGAGACGCTGCCACGAACCCTGAGGCTGCAGATCGCGCTGATGGCGCTGCCCGATCACAAGCCGCCGCGTCTGACGCTCGACGATTGGGACCGCTTGATGCGCCGCCCGCAGGGCCGTGATCAGCGCCGCGAGGACGCTGCAGTCGACAACGGCGAAGCCCCAGCGCCGGGCCGCGAAGACCTGATCCGGTTGGCCGGCGAGGCTGCGACCCGACAGACGCTGCGCGAGCGACGCCGCCAGCTGCGCGAAATCGTCAACGACTGGGCCCGGTTAGACGCGCTGATCGACGACCGTCTCGGCAATGAAGCGCCCAGTCTGGCGCGTGTCGGCGAGGTTTTGCGTCAACTCGGGCATGCCATGACCTCGCTGCTGGGCGGACAGGGCGAACACCTGCCCGAGGACGACGATGCGCCGGTTGAAGAGACGTCGGAGCCCGAGGCGCTGCCGGACGCTGTTGAACATTCCGAGCCCCAGGACGATGCGGTCGCCCTAATGACTTCGGCATCGGCATCGGCGCCGGGCAGCGCGCAAGCCCCCACAGGACAGACCGTGATGAACCGTGAATCAGCCTACCGCCAGCT